>DASUKH010000304.1:0-10307 GCA_036278835.1 Allostellaceae bacterium | reverse complement strand
CGTCGAGCCCCCGCTGCAAATCGAGGTTGGTGCGCTCGATCTGCCGAAGCGCCTGTTGCTGGCTTGTGATGGTTCGCTGAACTTGCGCGCCGCCGAGAGCGAGCCAGCCGGCCGTCGCGGCGGTAATCGCGGCCGCCCCGGCCAGTGCCGTCATCCCCCGATGGCGGCACACCGCGCCCGCCAATCTGATCCCCATCAAACCCCCGTCCCATCGCCTCTGCCGCGAGCGACCCCCGGTTAACAGAGAGTATCGCCGGAGGCCAACGCCGCACCCTTCTTGATCGGCTTAAAATTTGTCGAAAATCGTGCGGCGTGCGAGGCCGCGGCATTCGGCGGGGGCGCAACCCGGCTTGCACGGGCGAGATGCGCGCCGTACCTGTAAAGGACCGCAGTTCCGGCCGAGAGCCGCAGGAGGGTGCGATGAAGCTCCGGGACGAAAAGCTCTTCCGCCAGCGTTGCTATATTGACGGCGAGTGGGTCGAGGCGATCGGGGGGGAGGCGATCCCGGTCACCAACCCGGCCACCGGCGAGAAGCTTGGCACCGTGCCGAAAATGGGCGCCGAAGAAACCCATCGCGCGATCGAGGCCGCCGATCGGGCATTGCCCGCCTGGCGCGCCAGGGCGGCCAAGGAGCGGGCGCAGATCCTGCGCCGCTGGTTCGACCTGATGATGGCGAACCAGGAGGATCTCGCCACCCTGATGACCGCCGAGCAGGGCAAGCCGCTCGCCGAGTCGCGCGGCGAGATCGCCTATGCCGCCGCCTTCATCGAATGGTTTGGCGAAGAGGGCAAGCGCATCTATGGCGACACGATCCCGGCGCACGGCGCCGACAAGCGCATTGTTGTCCTGAAGGAGCCGATCGGGGTATGCGCGGCGA
Source organism: Allostellaceae bacterium (assembly GCA_036278835.1). Classification (GTDB taxonomy): domain Bacteria; phylum Pseudomonadota; class Alphaproteobacteria; order ATCC43930; family CGMCC-115725; genus DATARH01. The sequence continues at coordinate 9,430 of DASUKH010000304.1, read as the reverse complement.
TCACGCCGTGGAACTTCCCGGCGGCGATGATCACCCGCAAGGCCGGGCCGGCCTTGGCCGCCGGCTGCACGATGGTCGTCAAGCCGGCGACAGCGACCCCGTATTCGGCGCTTGCCTTGTGCGAGCTGGCCGAGCGGGCCGGGGTGCCGAAGGGCGTTTTCTCCTGCGTCACCGGCGGCGCCACGGAGATCGGCGGCGAGATGACCTCGAACCCGATCGTGCGCAAGCTGACTTTCACCGGCTCGACCGAGATCGGCAAATTGCTGATGGAGCAGTGCGCCGGGACGGTCAAGAAGGTGTCGCTCGAACTGGGCGGCAACGCGCCGTTTATCGTGTTCGACGACGCCGATATCGAGATGGCGATCGCCGGCGCGGTCGCCTCGAAATACCGCAACGCCGGCCAGACCTGCGTCTGCGCCAACCGCCTCCTGGTGCAGGACGGGGTGTACGAAGCCTTCTCGAAGCGCCTCGCCGAGGTCGCCGGCGCGATGAAAGTCGGCAGCGGCATCGAGCCCGGCATCGTGATCGGGCCGCTCATCGACATGAAGGCGGTCGAGAAGGTCGAGCAGCATATCGGCGACGCCTTGAAAAAAGGCGCCAGGGTCGCGGTCGGCGGCCATCGCCACGCGTTGGGCGGCAGCTTCTTCGAGCCGACCGTGCTGACCGGCGTGACGACCGACATGGTCATAACCCGCGAGGAGACCTTCGGGCCGGTGGCGCCGCTCTACCGCTTCAAGACCGACGAGGAGGCGGTGAAGATGGCGAACGACACCGAGTTCGGTCTCGCCGCCTATTTCTACAGCCGCGACATCGGCCGCATCTGGCGGGTCGCCGAGGCGCTCGAATACGGCATCGTCGGCATCAACGAGGGCATCATCTCGACCGAAATCGCACCATTCGGCGGCATGAAGGAATCGGGCATCGGCCGCGAAGGCTCGAAATACGGCATCGAGGAATACCTCGAGGTCAAATATCTCTGCCTCGGCGGCATCGACCGCTGACCGGAAGCGCCTGACCGCGGAAGGCTACCGCGGGGACGCAGAGAGGCCCTATGATCGTCGGCCGGAGCATCCGGTCGGAGAGAGGGAATGGCGGTCGTTGAAACCGAAGAGCATGGGCAGGTTCTCGTCGTGCGGATGAACCGCCCGGAGCGGCTGAACGCGCTCAATCACGAGATGCGCACCTGCCTTGCCGAGACCTGGACCGAATTCCGCCGCAGCGAGCGCCACGAGGTGGCGATCTTCACCGGCGCCGGGCGCGCCTTCTGCGCCGGCGAGGACATGAAGGAGTCGCTGGCGCACGGCACCCCCGGCGGCCGTCGCCCGGCGATCGAGGACCCGTTCATGTCAGGGACGCTCGAAAAGCCGGTGATCGCCGCCGTCAACGGCTATGCAATGGGCGGCGGCTTCATGCTGGTCGAGCGCACCGACCTCCGGGTCGCCGTCCCGGCGGCGGTGTTCGAGGTCTCGGAGGCGAAGCGCTGGCTGCTCGGCGGCTACAATCACGGCCACATCGCCAACCTGCCCTATCCGATCGCGATGGAGATGGCGCTCGGCTTCCGCTTCGCCGCCGAGCGCTTTTATCAGATCGGCTTCGTGAACCGCCTCGTCGAACCCGACCAGTTGATGCCGGCCGCGCTGGCGATGGCCGAGCACCTGTTGACATTGCCGCCGGCATCGCGGGTCAATACGGTGCACATGATGCGGCAGATGCGGCCGGCGCCGAACGCCGACCAGCAGCGCCTCGCCGGCCTCTTGCACGAGCACGGCGCCAAAGGCGATCTGATCGAGTCGCGCGCCGCGTTTGCCGAGAAACGGCCGCCGCGGTTCAAGGGATGGGACGACCCGCAGGACCGCTACCGCCTGCCGACCCTCGGCGGCGCCGGCGACTGAGCGGCGGAACGCCGGCGGCACCGGGTTTGTTGGGCGGGTGGGTGGCCGGCGCTCGGCCCCCGCAGCCGACCGGGAGCCTTGCGGATGTCCGTCTTCAAAATTGCCGTCCCGACCATCTTCGCCGGGTTGATCGCCGCGGGCGGGCCGGCGCTCGCCGCCCGCACCCCCGCCAATGCTCTGCAGCCGATTGTGCGGGAAAGCTCGCGCGATATCGCAGCCTTTGAGCACGCCAATGTGCCGCTCGTCCACGCGATCGATCGTGCCGAGCAGCGCGGCGGCGGCCAGCCGGTGGCGGTCGCCTTCGATGCCGATCACGGCAACCCGGTCTATGTCGCCCGCATTTACCACGACGGCGTGATTTGGGAGGGCCGCCTCGATGCGACCACCAATCTGCTGATCGGCCCGGCGACGATGCACCGGGTGCGGACCGGCGGGCCCAACCTTCAGATTTTGACAAACCCGCGGATGACCATGCCGCAGGCGGTCGGCCGCGCCGAGCAGCTGTTTCACGGCAAGGCGATCGACGCCCGCCTCATCCGCGTTGCCGGCCGCCCGGTCTATGCGATCGGGATCGTCAAAAACGGCGTGATCCGGCCAGTCGTCATCCGCACGATGAGCCCGCACGCCAACTCGAGCCCGGTGCGCTCGGGGATTCGGCTCAATCAGCGGTAGAGATAGCCTGGCAGAGACCGACGATTTCTGATGCCGACCTTTGTCGGTGGTATTGCGCGCCAACGGCGAGACATGTTATCGTTTTAGTGTAATCGGCCTTACCGAACATTTGTAAAGCGATCGTCCGGAACGGCGTGCCGCGCCGCCGGCGCGCCGGTTCTGCTTCGGTTTCGCCTAACAATTCTCCGCATCAAAAGACGTGAGAGGGTTTGGCCGTGTACGAACCCCGTGTGCCGTGGCAAGCCGGCGTGGCCGCGCCTGAGTATCACCGCGCGACCGTTGAACTTCTGCTGCGCGGCGCCTCCCGGCTGCGCGAGGAGCTTCGAACGGCGCCGCTGCGTCACGCCGAGCGCGATGCGATGGTGGTCGAGGCCGGCCAGCCGGACCCCCCAATTGTCTTGCTGTGCAGCGGCTTCGCCTATCGCGCATCGCGGCTGCCGGACGGCGGACGGATAATTCTTGACCTGCAGATCGCTGGCGACATCAGCGGTATCGACCACCTGTTGCTGTCCCGCTCGGTCGAGGGGTTGGTCGCGGCGAACCGCATCACCTATCAGGCGCTCGCCGCCGAGCGCCTGCGTCAATTGATGGACGATAGGGCAGTGGCGGCGCGGGTGCTAACCCTCCTTGCCGAAGCGCGCTGGCGCGGCGACCGGCTCGCCGCCAGCCTCGCCCGGCTCGACGCCGAGGGACGGATCGGGGTCATGCTGCTTGATATTCACGACCGGATGTTGCGGCGCGGCCTGATCCGCCGGCCGCGCTTCAATCTGCCGCTGACGCAGGAGCAGATCGCCGATCATCTCGGCCTCACCCTGGTGCACGTCAATCGCATCCTGCGGCGGCTGCGCGAGGAAGGAATAGCGGCGATCGACCGTCAGCTCGTTGTCATCGAGCGCTTCGATGTGCTGCGCGAGTTGGCGCGCGGCCTGCCGCAGCCGGCGATCCTCGACGATCCCTACGCGGCACCCTACTGACCTGACCCGACCCGGGACCGGGCGCGCATTGGCCGCGCCCGGAATTTGCACTTCACGGCGGCGGGGCTGGTAGTGTAAGCCAGGGTCGTGCGCCGCCTGACTGCCGTCCGGCCCCGTCGCGGGGCGAAGGCAGGCGCGCCCGGACAGCTTCAGGAGCGAACATGCCGAGGGTCAGTTACACCGCGCCTGCGACGGTCGACGATGCCGTCAAGGCTCTGGCCGGCGCCGCCGGCTTGGCGAAAGTCCTGTCGGGCGGCACCGACCTGTTGGTGCAGCTGAAGAGCGGGCGCACCCGGCCCGACCTGATCGTCGATACGAAGCGCATTCCCGGGCTGATCGGCATCCGCGAGGAAGGCGACGCTTTTGTGATCGGCGCCGCCACTCCCGGCGTGGCGATCTGCGAGGACAAGCGGCTGCAACAGGCCTATCCGGGCATCCTCGAAGGGGTCGATCTGATCGGCTCCATGCAGATCCAGGGGCGCTGCTCGATCGCCGGCAACCTGTGCAACGCCTCGCCCGCCGCCGACAGCGTGCCGCCGGTCATCGCGGCGCGCGCCACCGCGGTCATTGCTGGCCCGAACGGCAAGCGCGAGGTGCCGGTCGAGAAGATCGTCGTCGGCCCTGGGCGCACCTCGCTCGAGAAGGGCGAGTTTGTCGTCGAGTTTCGCATTCCGAAGCCGAAGCGGCACCAGTCCGGCGCCTATCTGCGCTTTATCCCGCGCACCGAGATGGACATCGCGGTGGTCGGCTGCGCCGTCGATGTGACCCTCGACGACAACGGGGTCTGCCGGGATGCGCGGGTCGTGCTCGGCGCCGTCGCCCCGACCCAGCTGATCGTCAATGAGGCGGCGCAGGCGCTGATCGGACACAAACTCGACGACGAGACCCTGAAGCGGCTCGACACCGCGGCGCAGAGCGCCTGCAAGCCGATCACCGACAAGCGCGGCACGATCGAGTACCGCATCAAGGTCGCCGGCGTTCTGGCGCGCCGCGCGGCCGCCATCGCCTTCGAGCGCGCGGCGCGCGCCTAGGTTCCTGGGAGAGATTTTGATGAGCAAACACCACGTCACCACGGTCATTAACGGCGAGCCGGTCGAGTACCTGTGCGAAGGGCAGCAGACGATGCTCGACGTGCTGCGCGACGAGCTCAACCTGACCGGCACCAAGGAAGGCTGCGGCTCGGGCGATTGCGGCGCTTGCAGCATCATCGTTAACGGCAAGCTCGTGTGCTCGTGCCTGATGCTCGGGGTCGAGGCCGAGGGCTGCACGGTCACGTCGATCGAAGGCATCGCCGACGGCGACAGCCTCCATCCGGTGCAGCAGAAATTCCTGGAGCATGCCGCGCTGCAATGCGGGTTCTGCACGCCGGGCTTCATCGTCGCGGCAAAGGCATTGCTCGACGAGAACCCCAACCCGACCGAGGAAGAGGCGCGCTACTGGCTGGCCGGCAATCTGTGCCGCTGCACCGGCTATGACAAGATCATCCGCGCCGTCCTCGACGCCGGCGCGGTCCTGCGCGGCGAAGCGCAAGCCGCGGCGGAATAGTCAAAGTCGCTACCGACCCGTCATCCCGGCGAAGGCCGGGACCCACGCCAGCCGTGGATACCGGCATTCGCCGGTATGACGGGGGTCAGGGCGCGGAGCGGACATCCGACTGCTGGCCTTGGCGCTCAGCAGCGCACTCAGGGAGCGAAACGTGACCTATCTCGAAAAATCGGCTCTCAAGGTGGTCGGGACCCGGCCGGTGCGGCCGGACGGGGTGGACAAGGTGATCGGCCGCGCCGCCTTCGGCGCCGATATGGTCATGCCCGGCATGCTGTGGGGCAAGGTCAAGCGAAGCCCGCACGCCCACGCCCGCATCGTCGCGATCGATACGTCGAAGGCCGAGGCGCTGCCCGGCGTCAAGGCGGTTATCACCACCGCCGATTTCCCGGCGATCGCCTCCGAGGAGGCGTTTGTCGGCGAAGGGCCGATGAACTTCCGCGACCTGTCGTACAACTGCATGGCGCGCGGCAAGGTGCTCTATGACGGGCACGCCGTCGCGGCGGTGGCGGCGACTTCGCCGGCGATCGCCGAGGAGGCGCTCGACCTGATCGAAGTCAAATACGAGGTGCTGCCGCACGTCATCGATGTCGAGGACGCGATGAAGCCGGAGGCGCCGCTTCTCCACGACGACCTGTTCACCCAGGGCGTCGATCCGAAGCCGGGCAAACCGTCCAACGTCGCCAAGCGGATCACCTTCGTCAAAGGCGACATCGCTTCCGGCTGGCGTGAGGCCGAGGTCACGATCGAACGCCGCTACACGAGCCAGCCGGTGCACCAAGGCTATATCGAGCCGCACGCCTGCGTCGTGTCGGCCGGCAGCGACGGCCAGTGCACAATCTGGAGCACGAGCCAGGGCCAGTTCATGGTGCGTGCCTATTGCGCCAAGCTGCTCGGCATCGACATCGCCGATATCCGCGCGATCCCGGCCGAGATCGGCGGCGGGTTCGGCGGCAAGACGCTCGTCTATCTCGAACCGCTGGCCCTCGCGATGTCGAAGAAATCCGGCCGGCCGGTCAAGATCGTGATGAGCCGCGAGGAGGTGTTCCGCGGCACCGGTCCGGCCGCCGGCGGCGTGTACGAGGTCAAGCTCGGGGCGAAACGGGACGGGCGGATCGTCGCCGCCGAGCTTGTCGTCAAGCTGCAGGCCGGCGCCTTCCCGGGTTCGCCGGTCGGCCCCGCCTGCATGTGCGGCTTTGCGATGTACGACATCCCGCATGTCAACATCGTCGGCTACGATGTCGTATCGAACCGGCCGAAGGTGGCGGCCTATCGGGCCCCCGGCGCGCCGAATTCGACCTTCGGCACCGAAAGCTGCATGGACGAACTGGCACGTGAGTTGAAGATCGACCCGATGCGGCTGCGCGAGATCAACGCCGCCAAGGACGGCACCAAGGCGGCGCACGGCCCGACCTGGGCGAATATCGGCTATGCCCAGACCCTCGAAGCGGCACGCGCCAGCGGCCATCTCGATATCCCGCTCGGCCCCAACCAGGGGCGCGGCGTCGCCTCGGGCTTCTGGTTCAACATCGGCGGCGAGTCGAGCGCGGCGGTGCACATCAACGAGGACGGCACAGCGACCGTCGTCGAGGGCAACCCCGATATCGGCGGCACCCGCGCGGCGATGGCGATGATGGCGGCCGAAGTGCTCGGCATCGAGTACGACCGGGTCCGCCCGATCGTCGCCGACACCGCCTCGATCGGCTTCAGCTTTTTGACTGGCGGCAGCCGCGTCACCTTCGCGACCGGCATGGCGGTGACGCAGGCGGCCGAGAAGGTCGTCCTCGATATGAAAAAACGCGCCGCGATGATCTGGGACATCAGCCCCGAGGCGGTCGATTGGAAGGACGGCAAGGCCTATCCCGCCGGCCCCAACGCCGGCAGCTTCGAGCCCTTGTCGTTGCAGGAGATCGCGCTTAAGGCCGGACGCACCGGCGGGCCGATCTCCGCCGAGGTATCGATCAACGCGCAGGGCGCCGGCGCCGGCTGGGCGACCCATATCTGCGATGTCGAGGTTGACCGCGAGACCGGCTTCGTCAAAATCCTGCGCTATACGGCCGTGCAGGATGTCGGCCGGGCGATCCACCCGGCCTATGTCGAGGGGCAGATCCAGGGCGGCGTGACGCAGGGCGTCGGCTGGGCGCTCAACGAGGAATACATCTACGACAAGGACGGCCGGCTCGAAAATCCCGGCTTTCTCGACTACCGCATCCCGGTCGCCTCCGACCTGCCGATGATCGACGCGATCATGGTCGAGGTGCCGAACCCGCGGCATCCGTTTGGCGCCAAGGGGGTGGGCGAAGTGCCGATCGTGCCGCCGATGGCGGCGGTCGCCAACGCGATCGCCGACGCGTCCGGGGTGCGGATGCGCGACCTGCCGATGTCGCCGCCGAAACTGCGCGCCGCGCTCGACGCCGAGACCCCGCTTCTGGCCGCGGAGTAGGGCATTGCTGTTGCCGTTGTCTCGTCGTCATGGCCGGGCTTGTCCCGGCCATCCACGAGAGACGCCGGGCGGTAGTGCGGTTTCCGTGGATGCCCGGCACAAGGCCGGGCATGACGGATGAAGCGAAGCAGCGGATGCCCCGAATCGTTCTCTCCGGCATTGCCGCGCGCCGCTTCACCGGCGGCGAAAGCGAATTCGATGTCGAGGCCGACACCGTGCGCCGGATGATGGTCGAACTCGACCGCCGCTTCCCCGGTCTCGGTCGGCAGATCGATGAAGGGATGGCGGTCGCGATCGATGGCGAAATCTATCAGGACGCCTATCTGGCCCCGCTAAAGCCGGACAGCGAGGTCGTCCTGATCCCGAAGATTGGTGGCGGCTGAGGGCTGACCCGCTCAGCGGATCGAGGGCGGGGCGTAGTAATACTCGATGACGGGGCCGCGCGGTGTCACGCCGTAGGTGCCGGGCAACGCCGGGGCGGTTATCGCGCCCGGCGCGCCGCGGACCGCCGGCGCATAGACGCCGGGGTTCTCGGCGAGGAACACCGGGTCGCCGAGCGCGCCATCAAACCCCGCGCCGTTCGGGCCGATGCCGGTCCCGCCCAGAGCGGGGGCGAGGCTCGCGTTGATCTCCTGCGCCGAACCGGCGGCCGGTAAGCCGAGAGCCAGCATCAGCACCGCAAATGCCGAGAGCGCCGTGCGCATTCGCCTTCTCCGAAAGTGGCAAGAAGCAAACGCCTGGGGCGCCGGCTTTCTCCCGTGCGGCTCCGCTAAGAGCTGTGGCCGACGGTATCGGCCATGCGGGCGCCACGCCCGCCGAGCGGCTTGGGCTCGCCGACTGTCGTGTCGCGGGCGGTCTGATGCTCGATCTCGGCGTTCAGCTTGCCGCCGAGCAGGATCACAATGGTCGACAGCCAAATCCACAGCATGAAGCCGATGATCGCGCCGAGCGACCCGTAGGTCTTGTCGAACGTGCCGAAATTGGCTGCGTACCACGAGAACAGGCCGGAAACGGCCAGCCACAGCAGCGCGGCGGCAACACTGCCCCAGCTCAGCCAGCGCCATTGCGGCTCATCGCGGCTCGGCCCGAAGCGGTAGATGACGGCCAAGACCACCGCGACCAGCACCAGGATCAGCGGCCATCGCGCGTAATTGACGACCGCCCGGATAAAGCCCGGGAAATAGTCGAGCAGCGCCGGGATCGCGATCACGCACACCATCGCGACGACGAGGAAGGCGATCGTGCCCAGCGTGACCGCGAGGCTGATCGCGTTGAGCTTCAAAAAGCTGCGCTTTTCGGTTTCCCCATAGACAACGTTGAGCGCGTCGAATAGCCCCTTGATGCCGCCGTTGGCGCTCCACAGCGAAACCAAAAGGCCGATCAGGAAGCCCGCAGTCAGCGACCCGCCGCCCTTGGAAGCGATGCGGGTCAGTTGGTCGCGGATGATGCTCATGCCGCCGCCCGGGACGACGCCTTCGAACTGGTTCATCTGCTGCGAAATCTGCGTCGGGTCGGCGAACAGGCCATAGATCGAGACGATCGCGGCAATCGCCGGGAACAGCGCGAGCAGGGCATAAAATGTGACGCCGGCCGCATTCATCAGGATCCGGTCATCGCTGATGCCCTGATAAACGCGCCACAGGATGTCCATCCAGCCGCGTGCCGGGATGTCGCTGGGTCGCGTAGTCGAGCGGCCGTGTCCGTCCTCATGGGCGGCTTCGGCGGGATTGCGGTTGGTCTGCGAGAGGTCGGCGTGCTCGTCGAGACGCGGTAAGTCGTCGGGGCTCATGGCTCCATCCTCGGCATTCGACCGCCGCGGCGATGTCGCTGCCAACCCGCAATCGCGAACAGGATGATGCGGGTACTTGCAAGGCTGCTTATCGGAGGCTAACCGAAGCCGCTGCCAG
>DASUKH010000303.1:0-5845 GCA_036278835.1 Allostellaceae bacterium | reverse complement strand
CGTTCGCCGCCGGCGCGGTCAGGCTTCGGCGGTTTTCATGAACTGCCGCAGCATGATCTTGTCGATGTCCGGCTTTGTCTTGATCTTCTTGGCCTTCAGCAGCTCGTCGGCGTAGCGCTCCATATAGGGCCGGAGGTCGTTTTCCGGCGGGAAGCCGGGGTTGACCTTGAGGCCCGCCAGCGCCTTTTTGAAGGTATCGCGTGACATATTGAAGCCCTTGGACGTGTAGAACTTGTAAATCACGTCCACCACCTTGTCGGGCTCTTCCTTGAAATCCTTGCCGACATCGAGCCATGCCTTGAGGTAGGCAACCAGGGTCTTGCCGTGCTTGTCGGCGAAATCTGGGGTAGCGGCCATGAACACCGGCAGCTTGTCGACTTCGTAAAAATCGAGGATGGTGTTGGCTATGCCCTGCGCCTCGGCGATCGCGTTGTAGGGTTCGACACTCACCATCGCGTCGATGTTCTTGGCCGCCAGCGCCGCCACCATGTCGTTGACGTTCATGCGGATTTCTTCCCAATCGCCCTTTTTCAGGCCGTGCTTGGGCATCACCACGTCGTCGAAAATGTTGCCTACCGACGAGCCGACCTGGTTGGCGACCTTTTTGCCGCGCAAATCCTCGATCTTGGTCATGTGCAGATCCTTGCGGCCCATGACCCGGATCGTGCCGCCGGCGTATTCGATCAGCGCGATCCCGACGAGGCCGCCGCGGTCGTGCCCGATCAGCAGGGAAGGCCCGGCATAGGTGCCGAGATCGACCTGCCGCGCCACCATCTGCTGCATCGTCAGGTTGCCGGATGGGACCGCGAATTCCTGCGCCTCGATGCCATGCTTTTTGAGGTGGCCGGAATGCATCAGGTAATAAGTCGGCATGCCCCACATGTTGGTCTGATAGCCCTGGCGGATCGGTGTCAGCGCGGCGGCCGGCCGCAGCCCGCCGAGGGTTGCCGCGACCAGCCCGGCGCCGCCGGCGGCGAGGGCGGCCCGGCGGCTCATGTTGGTATTGAATAGCGTCATCCCCTGGTCCTCCCCGTGGTGCCGATCCGGCGGATTTCCGCCGTCTCCTCCGCCTCTTCCTGCCCGGTCCGCTGACCGAGTTCATAGAGCAGCCGCTTCTGGTAATCGACAAATTCGAGGCTCAGCGGGTCGCGCGGCCGCTTGATCGCGATCGCCATCTCGCGCTTCACCCGGCCGGGATGCGCCGTCATGACGATGACGCGATCGGCCAGATAGACCGCCTCCGCGACGTTGTGCGTGACATAAATCACGGTTTTCCCGGTCTCCCGCCACACCTCCGCGACGAGGCGCTGCATCTCGTCGCGGGTCAGCGCATCGAGCGCTGCGAACGGCTCGTCCATCAGCAGCACCGCCGGGTTGTAGGCCAGCGCCCGGGCGATCGCCACGCGTTGCTGCATGCCGCCCGACAGGTGATGCGGATAGGCGCGGGCAAATTTGGCGAGGCCGACGAGTTCCAGGTGGCGCAGCGCGATCTCCTCGCGCTCGCGCCAGCCGACCCCCTTCATCTCCAGCCCGAACGCGACATTGCCGAGCGCGGTGCGCCACGGGAACAGCTGGGCGAAATCCTGGAACACGACGCCGCGGTCAAAGCCGAGGCCGGAGATCGCCTGCCCGCCGATGCGGATTTCGCCGCGGCTCGGGGTAAGGAACCCGGCGATCAGGTTGAGCAGCGTCGTCTTGCCGCAGCCGCTCGGGCCGACGAGGCACAGGAATTCCGATTGCTCGACGGCGAGATCGACATTCTCGACGGCCGACACCCGCCCGCCCGGCGTATCGTACTCGAGCGAAACCTCGCGCAACTCGATGTGGGGCACTGCCGCTCCTTACCGCCTCTCCAGCCGCACCATGCCCCAACGCGACACCGTCGCCCGCTCGATCGAGCCGAACACCAGCCGCTCGAACACGAAGCCGATCACCCCGATTACCACCACCGACGCCATCATGATGTTGGTGTTGAGAAACTGCTCGGCGTCGAAGATGACCCAGCCGAGACCCCATTGCGAGGCGGCGATCATTTCGGCGCCGATCACCGCGATCCACGAGCGCAGGAAACCCTGGCGCAGCCCGGTGATGATCAGCGGCGAGGCGCCGGGGATGATGACCTTCCAGAACAGCGCCTTCTCGTCGGCGCCCATCGCACCGGCGGCGCGCAGCCACAGCGGGTTGACGGCGCGCACCCCCGACCAGGTGTTGAACAGGATTGGGAAGGTGGCGGCGTACAACACAATGAGGATCGTCGTCAGGTTGCCGATGCCGAACCACAGCATGAACAGCGGCACCAGCGAAAATGACGGGATCGGCATCAGCGCGCTGACCAGCGGCAGAAAGAAGTTCTCGACCGGGCGGAAGCGAGCCATCATGACGCCGAGCGGCAGACCGACGAGGATCGCCAGCACGAAACCGACCAGCACGCGGTAGAGCGTGAAGGCGGCGTGCATCTCCATCGTCCCGTCGCGGATCATGCCCCACAGCGTCGTCGCGATAACCGGGATGCCGGGAAACAACACCGCCGGGAACAGGCCGCCCCAGGCAACCGCCTGATAGGCGATCGCCGCGGCGGCCAGCGCCACGGCGGCGCGGCGCAGCGAGAGGGCCCGGCCCGTGCCGGCGCGGTCCTTGGCGCTCCGGTCCGCGCCGGCCCGGCCTGTGCCAACATTGTCGATGGCGGCGGTCATCCCGCGATCATTCCCCAGCGCACGACGGTCAGGTGCTCGAGTCGCTGGAACACCAGCTTTTCGAGCGCGAGGCCGATCGCCGCGATGACCACGACGCCGGCCAGCATCACGTCGGTATCGAGAAACTGCCGGGCCCCGAAAATCATCCAGCCGAGCCCCCACGGCACCGAAGCGAGCATCTCGACCGCCACCAGGATGCGCCACGCCTGGGCGAGGCCGAGCCGCAGGCCGGTCAGGATGTAGGGCAGCGCGCCAGGTAGGATGACTTGGCGGAACACCCGCCGGTCGTTCGCTCCCATCGCCTGCGCCGAGCGCAGCCAGATTTCCTTGACCGCCTTGACGCCCGTCCAGGTGTTGTAGATGACCGCGAAGCTCGACACGAACCCGACCAGCAATACGGCCGACGGGTTGCCCGGCCCGAACCACAGCAGAAAGAGCGGCGTGTAGGCGAGGCCCGGGATCGGCGCGAGGATGCTGACGAGCGGCAGCAGGTAATCCTCGACCCGTCGCGAACGCCCCATCGCCAGCCCCACGCCGACGCCGAACACGGCGGCGATGGCAAACCCGAGCGACAGCCGCACCAGCGTGTCAAGCGTATGGTGCGGCAGGATGCCCGAGAGGGTCAGCCGCACGAAGGTGACCGCTATCGTTTCGAGCGGCGGGAACAGCTTGATGGGAAAAATCCCGGCATGCGCGATCGCTTCCCAGATCGCGCCGACCACCGCGAACGGAAACACGGTGCGGGCGACGATCGCGAGGCGCCGCCGCAGGGGCCCCTCGCGGGGGTGCGGCGCGGCGAGCGCCAGAGACGCATCGGTCATCGACCGCCTGCCGGCCCGCGGCCCGCGGCCGATCGAGCGGGGGACGGCGGCCGCGACCGGGCCGGTTTTCGCCGCAACTCCGCCATCAAGATGCGCCTCGCAGCTCGTTCCCTCGGCAGAAACTCTAACGCGCGCCGCCGCCTTGTTCTCCCGGCCATCCTACACGCGTTTCGGGCACGGGCAAACCGAACCCGGCTCGCCGCCGGCAGCGGGAAACTGCCGCCAATGGATCGGCGAAACCGATCCGCCGCCCAAGCGTCTTTCGGCATCGTTCCAAACGTAATACGATGGCGGCAAGTCGTTCGGGGAGACAGGGGAGAGACGTACATGGCCAGGCATTCGCGGCGCGATTTCCTCAAGATCGCGGCGGCCGGCGCCGCCGGCGCGGCGCTGCTGCCCGCGGTCGGCCGCGCCGCCGGCAAGACCGTCACGATGCTGCACGAAAGCTCGTTCATCCCGCCGTTCGACGCGTACATCAAGACCACGCTTGCGCAGGAGTACGAAAAGCAGACCGGGGTCAAGATCGTCTATGAGACCACTGCGGTCGGCAGCCTGCCGACCCGGATCAGCACCGTCATCGAAACTGGCTCGGGGGCCGACGTGTCGATGATGGCGCTGCTGCAGCCGTTCCTTTACGCCGACAAGCTGATGGATGTCAGCGACATCGCCGAGGAGGTTGGCAAGGCGCAGGGCGGCTGGTACCCGGCGGCCAAGGAGGCGGCGGTCAAGGACGGCAAATGGATCGCCATTCCGCACAGCAATATCGGCCAGCTGATGAACTGGCGCACCGACTGGTTCGGCGAAATCGGCGTCAAGAAGTTCCCCGAGACCTGGGACGAATTCTACGAAGTCGGCAAGAAGCTGAAGGCCAAGGGCCACCCCTACGGGCTGGAGCTCGGGCACGGCTTCGGCGACAATCACGGCTGGATCTACCCGCTTCTGTGGTCGTTCGGCGGTCATGAGGTCGAGGCCGACGGCAAGACCATCGTCATCGATTCCGCCGAAACCGCCCAGGCCCTCGATTACGCCCGCAAGCTGTTCAAGGATTGCGTGCTCGAGGATTGCCTCGGCTGGACCGATGTCAGCAACAACAAGGCGTGGATGGCCGAGCAGATCTCTTGCACCAACAATGCCGAGAGCATCCTGTGGTTCGCCAAAAAGCATTTCCCGGACATCGCCAAGGTCACCGGACAGGCGCAGAACCCGGCCGGTCCCAAGGGCCGCTTTCACCTGCTCAACTGCATCACCCACGCCGTCTTCAACTTCACCCCGGAGAAGCAGGAGGCGCACGATTTCCTGAAATGGCTGATGCAGGAAAAGCAGCTCGGCGCCTGGTACGCGATCGCCGATACCTACTATCAGCCGTTCCTGCACGCCTACGACAAGGCGCCGATGTGGCAGGTCGAGCCCCGCAACATTCCGTACCGCGATGCGATGCAGACCGCCCATCTGCCGGGCTGGCCGGCGCCGCCCAACAACCAGCTCGCCCAGAATGTCGCCAAGTACATCGTTGTCGACATGTTCGCCAAGGCGTGCAGCGGCACCGCGACCAAGGACGCGATCAAGAGCGCCGAGACGCAGCTGAAGCAAATCTACCGCACCGCCTAGGTTTGCGGCGCGTCTTTCCGGCATGTCGATCCGCACTGAACCGCTGATCCGGGCGGCGCCGCGCGGCCGCACCCTGTCGCTCGCCACCTGGCTCGACCGCGAGGCCGTGTTCAGCTGGCTGATGATGGCGCTGCCGCTGTTGTTTCTCGCCGCACTCGTCGGCTATCCGCTGATCTACGGCGTCCTGTTGAGCCTGCAGGACCGCGCGGTCGGCCGGCCGGCCCATTTTGTCGGGCTGAAGAACTTCATCACCGACTTCCATGACCCGGTGTTCTGGAAGGTCGCGGTCAACACCTTCGTCTATACGATCGCCGCGACCGTGTTGAAGATGATCGGCGGCCTCGCCCTCGCGGTCGCGATGAACCAGAAATTCCGGATGCAGAACCTGGTTCGTGCGCTTTTATTGCTGCCGTTCATCGTGCCGACCGTACTCAGCACCGTCGCGTGGATGTGGATGCTCGACCCGGCCTTCAGCGTCGTCAACCGGCTGTGGGTGGCGCTCGGCGGCACCCCGCCGGGGCCGTCCTGGCTCGGCAACGCCACCCTGGCGATGTTCTCGGTGATCATGATCAATACGTGGCGCGGCCTGCCGTTCTACGGCATCACGCTGTTGGCCGGGCTGCAGACGGTGCCGCCCGAACTCTACGAGGCGGCGACGATCGACGGCGGCAACGGCTGGCAGCGCTTCCGCTACGTGACCCTGCCGCTATTAAAGCCGGTCAT
>DASUKH010000302.1:0-8110 GCA_036278835.1 Allostellaceae bacterium | reverse complement strand
CACCAGATCGCGCAGCGGCCCGGGTTCGGTAATCGTCCGGGCTCGGCCGTAGGCGTGAACGGTGGCGTAATTCCAGGTCGGCACCGCCGGGCCGGCCTCGTACCAACCCGGCGAAATATAGGCGTGCGGCCCGGCGAACATCGCCAGCACCTCGCCGTCCGCCGCTTCGAGATCGACGCATTGCGGGTTGGCGCGGGCGAGGTGGCCCAGCAGATACAGTGCGCCGTTGCGGCGTTCGACGAGGAACGGAATTTGGCTGGCGATTAGGCCGGCGGCACCATGGCTGATTAGAGCACCAAAATCGTGCCGCTCGATATGCGCGGCCAGGACCTCTTGGTCGCTCTCGGTGAAGAGCGGCGGCGAATAGACCATGCGCGACCTCGCGGGCGGCTTACGGGAAGTGCTGCAGCATCAGGCTGCCGATCAGGGCGACGCCGGAGACCAGCAATATCCCCCCCGAGCCGCGATTTATCCACACCAGATGGCGGCTCCGGAATGACAGCCGCAACAACCCGGCGCCAAAGGCGAGACCGGCCCACCACAACAGCGAGCCTAGCAGGACGCCGAGCACGAGAAACCCGGCCCCGGCCAGGGTCGCCTCGTGGCCGGTAAAGCCGATCCCGGCGAAGATTGCGAGAAAAGCCAGGATCGTGATCGGGTTGGTGATCGTCAGCGCGAACGCGGAGGCGTAGTCGGCGAGCAGCCCCTCGCGGTCGCGCTGTGCGCGCGCCGCCAGCATCGGGTCGTTGCGCAGCGCCTTGGCGCCGATATAAAGCAGGAAGCCGGCGCCGCCGAGGCGCAGCCAGTCCTGATAGCCGAGCAACGCGTCGGAGATGACAGTCAGCCCGTAGCCGGCGATGATGCCGAAAATCGCGTCCGCCGTCGCGGCGCCGAGACCCGAAACAAACCCGGACAGCCTTCCGTTAAAGATCGTCCGGCGGACACACAGCACCCCGACCGGGCCGACCGGCACCGCTATGATCAAGCCGATCGCCACGCCCTTCGCCAAAAAGATCAACCACATCAGCCTGCTGATCCAACGCCGCCGGGCCGCAGTCTCTGGGAAGCGCCACCGGGGTGCAACCGAAATGCGCCGCCCGTTCCGGCGCCTTCCGGGCGGTGCGGCGCCTGTTCAGGTAACGAGGCAAAATGGCGAATCGCCCCGGCTGGGTCAGGATGGGTCTTGCCCGCGAACAGGCCGGACAGGAGGCGACAAGCCGCTCGAATTCGGCCCCTGCCGCTGCTATATCTGCGCAATGATGGGAAGCCGGGGGATGCTGCGAATTAGGAGCCCGATCCTCGGCTGAGGATCGGGGCGACCATCCGCTTTTCCTGTTCGTTCATCCCAAGGGCCGACGATGCCGACGGATTACCGTCCGACTGTCTTTCTTCCGAAAACCGATTTTCCGATGCGCGGCGGTCTGCCGATCCTCGAGCCGAAGCTCGTCGCGCGCTGGCAGGAGATGCGGCTTTACGAAAGGCTCCGCGCCGCGGCGCAGGGGCGCGACAAATTCGTGCTGCATGACGGGCCGCCCTACGCCAATGGCGACCTTCATCTCGGCCATGCGCTAAACAAGATCCTGAAGGATGTGATCAACCGGGCGCAGCAGATGTCCGGCAGGGACGCGCCCTATGTGCCGGGGTGGGACTGTCACGGGCTGCCGATCGAGTGGATCGTCGAGGAGAAATACCGCGCCCGCGGCCTGTCAAAGGACAGCGTGCCGATCGCGCAGTTCCGCCGGGAATGCCGCGAGTTTGCCGCGCACTGGGTCGGGGTGCAGCGGGCGCAGTTCGAGCGGCTCGGCGTCGTCGGCGATTGGGAGCACCCGTATCTGACGATGAGCTTCGACGCCGAGGCGCAGATCGTGCGCGAGATCGGCAAGTTCCTCGTCAATGGCGGTCTCTACAAGGGCGCGAAGCCGGTCTTGTGGTCGGTGGTCGAGCAGACCGCGTTGGCCGAGGCCGAGGTCGAGTACCACGACCACCGCTCGAACACGGTGTGGGTGCGCTTCCCGATCGAGCGCCAATCTTCAGATAAAACAGGTCTGCCGGAACTTGTCGGCGCCGCGGCGGTCATCTGGACGACGACGCCATGGACCCTGCCCGGCAACCGCGCGATCGCCTACAGCGATGAGTTGGAATACGCGGTCGTGCGGGTCGATGCGGTCGCCGAGAAGAGCCGGGCGCGGGTCGGCGAGCGCCTGCTATTGGCGGTGCCGCTGATCGAGGAGGTGGTGGCGCGGGCGGGTATTGCGGCATACACGGTCGAGGCAAGGTTTGCCGGGAGGGCGCTCGCCGGCGCGGTTGCAAGCCATCCGTTGCGCGGTCAGGGCTACGATTTCGACGTGCCGCTGCTCGCCGCCGATTTCGTCGTTGCCGACCAGGGAACGGGCCTCGTCCATACCGCGCCGGGGCATGGTGCCGAGGATTGGGAGCTGGGTCAGGCGAACGGCCTGCAAGTGCCCGATACGGTCGGGCCGGACGGGACCTATCTGCCGGGGGTGAAGCTGTTCGCCGGGCGCGCGGTCTATCGCCCCGACGGCAAGCCGGGCGACGCCGACGCGGTGGTGACCGAGGCCGTGGACAAGGCGGGCGGCCTGTTGGCGAAGGGCACCCTCCTCCATTCCTACCCGCATTCCTGGCGCTCGAAGGCGCCGCTCATTTTTCGCAACACGCCGCAATGGTTCATCAGCATGGCGGCGAACGGGTTGCGCGACAAGGCGCTGAAGGCGATCGACGAGACCAGCTGGATCCCGCCGCAGGGTCGTAACCGCATCTATGCGATGGTCGAGACCCGGCCCGATTGGTGCGTATCGCGGCAGCGCGCCTGGGGGGTGCCGATCCCGGTCTTCGTCAACAAAGAAACCGGCGAGCCGCTGCGCGACGGCGCGGTGGTCGAGCGGGTTGCACAGGCGGTCGAGCGGGAAGGCGCCGATGCCTGGTACACAAGCGATGCCGCACGCTTCCTCGGCAACGCGTACGACCCGGCCGAATGGGACAAGGTTAGCGACATCATCGAGGTGTGGTTCGACTCGGGCTCGACCCATGCCTTTGTGCTCGAAAGGCGGCCGGAACTGAAATGGCCGGCCTCGCTCTACCTTGAAGGCTCCGATCAGCACCGCGGCTGGTTTCAATCCTCGCTCCTCGAAAGCTGCGGCACGCGCGGGCGGGCGCCCTACGATGCGGTGCTGACGCACGGCTTCGTCCTCGACGAGGACGGCCGCAAGATGTCGAAATCTTTGGGCAACGTCATCGCGCCGCAGGATGTGATGCGGCAGGGCGGCGCCGACATATTGCGCCTGTGGGTCGTCGCTTCCGATTATGCCGAAGATTTGCGGATCGGCCCCGAAATCCTGAAGCATCTCGGCGATGCCTACCGCCGGCTGCGCAACACGTTGCGGTACCTGCTCGGTGCGCTGTTGGGGTTTTCGCCGGAAGAGGCGGTGCCGGCCGCCGGGATGCCGGAACTGGATCGTTGGGTGCTGCACCGCCTCGCCGAAATCGACCGAGCGGTGCATGAGGCGCTAGCGGATTACGATTTTCACGCGCTGTTCACGACGCTGCACAATTTTTGCGCGGTCGACCTGTCGGCGTTCTATTTCGACATCCGCAAGGACCGGCTTTATTGCGATGCGGTTGATGATCCGCGGCGCCGCGCCACAAGGACGGTGCTCGACCGCACCTTCGATTGTCTCGTGCGTTGGCTGGCGCCGATCCTCTGCTTCACCGCCGAGGAGGCGTGGCTCGCGCGGCACGACGACGGGCCCGGGCGCAGCGTGCATCTCGAACTCTTCCCCGATATCCCCGCCGAGTGGCACGACCCGGAACTGGGCGCACGCTGGGCGGAATTGCGCGAGGTGCGGCGGGTGGTGACCGGCGCGCTGGAGGTCGAGCGGGCCGCCAAGCGGATCGGCTCGAGCCTGCAGGCGGCGGTCGAGGTTTATGTGCCCGACCGGCTGTTGCCGGCGTTGCGGGGTGTCGATCTCGCCGAGCTGTGCATCACCTCGGCCGGCACGGCGCGGGGCGGCGCGCCGCCGACGGACGCCTTCACGCTGCCCGATGCAGCCGGGATCGGCGCCATCGTGACCGCCGCCCCCGGCGGGCGCTGCGAGCGCTGTTGGCGGGTGCTGCCCGAGGTCGGGCACGTCGCCGGGCACGATGATCTGTGCCGCCGCTGCGCGGATGTGCTCGATCGCGGCATGCTGGCGGCTGCGACGTGATGCTCGGGCGCGCCCTCGCCGTCGCGGCGGCGGTCGTCGGCCTCGACCAGGCGAGCAAATGGGCGCTGTTGCGGCATTTCCATGAGACCGGCTGTGCGGTGCATCAGCAGCGGTTGACCTCGTTTTTCGATCTCGTGCTGACCTGCAATCAGGGGGTCAGCTTCGGCCTTTTCAACGGAAGCGGCGCCAGTTCGCTGATCTTCGCGCTTGGCGCCGCCATTATCATTGCGGTCTTGCTGTTTTGGCTGGCGCGGGTGCACACGAGCTTTTTGGCCGTCGCGATCGGGTTGATCGTCGGCGGCGCGATCGGCAATGTTATCGATCGGCTGCGCTTGGGCGGGGTGGTCGATTTCATTTATTTTCATGCTGGCGCGTGGTATTGGCCGGCCTTCAACCTTGCCGACAGCGCGATTTGCCTGGGGGTGGCGGCAATGTTGTTCGACGGATTGCTGTTGCGGCGGGCGCCGCCGGCAACGAGGGGGGAAGATGTTCGGCATGACCGGGTATGACCGCCGCGCCGGCGGGAGTCGGCGCGCGCCGCTGGTTTCGGCGCTGATCTGGCTGCCGGTGCTCGGGTTGTTGGCCGGGTGCGCGGATGTGAAACAGATCGTCGGGCTCGACCAGCAGATGCCCGACGAGTTCGCGGTCGAGACGCGGGCGCCGCTGACGATCCCGCCCGAGTTCGATCTGCGGCCGCCAAAGCCCGGCGCGCCGCGACCGCAGGAGGCGAACGCCGCCGAAAAGGCGCAACAGGTCATTGACAGTGCCGGCCCTGGCAAGCCGGGCGAGCAGACGACGTTCGCCCTGCACGCCCCGCCGGGCGGCCTGCTCGGCGGCGCGCGGCCCGACTCGACGCAGCAGGTGCAGGCGGGCAGCCTCGCCAGCAAGCTGCTCGGCGCGAGCGACACCGCCTCGGCCGGCGAGAAGCGCGAAAGCTCGACCCTCAGAGGGGTTTACTGATCGGGAGAGGCCGGATGCGCAGCCTGTGGTCGGACGCCGATGCCGCTGCAATGGTCGCGCGCCATGGCGCCGCGGGTCGCGATCTGGCGTTGCGTGTCTATACCTCGCGCCTGCTCGGCGGCGATCCGCGCCTCGTGCTGCACGGCGGCGGCAACACCTCGGTCAAGACCGTGCTGCCCGACCTTGTCGGCGAAGAGGCCGAGGTGTTGTGCGTCAAGGGCAGCGGCTGGGACATGGCGGCGATCGAGCCGCCCGGCCTGCCGGCGGTGCGCCTTTCGCCGTTACGCAGATTGCGGGCGCGCGAGGCGCTCTCGGATGAGGACATGGTGCGCATCCAGCGCGCCAACCTGCTCGACCCCGGCGCTCCAAACCCGTCGGTCGAGACCCTCTTGCACGCGTTCCTGCCGCTCAAATTCATCGACCATACGCACGCCATCGCGGTGCTGAGCCTCGCCGATCAGCCCGACGCGGCCGAGCGGATCGCCGATCTCTACGGCTCGCGGATCGGCATCGTGCCGTACATCATGCCGGGGTTTCTGCTGGCGAAGAAGGCGGCCGAGATTTACGAGGCGGCGCCCGAAGTCGAGGGGCTCGTGCTGCTGAAGCACGGCGTCTTCAGCTTCGGCGCGGACGCGCGCGAGGCCTACGAGCGGATGATCGCGATCGTGTCTGCGGCCGAGGAGCGCCTCAAGCACGACCGCCGGCCGGTGTTCGTGCCGAGCCGATTGCCGGCGGCAATCGCGCCGGCGGCCGAGATTGCGCCGATCCTGCGCGGGTTGTGCGCGATGCCGGACCCGGCAGTCCCCGGCCTCTGGAAGCGCTTCGTTCTCGATTTCCGCGGCGGTCCGGCGGTGCGCAACTTCATCGACGGCGCCGAACTCGCCCGCTACGGCCTCGCCGGGGTCGCCACCCCCGACCACACGATCCGCACCAAAAATTACCCGCTGATCGTGCCGGCCCCGGAAGCGGGCCGGCTCGATGCGTTCGCCGCAGCGGCGCGGCAGGCGGTCGAGCGTTTCGTTGCCGACTACCACGCCTATTTCGCCCGCCATAACCGCGGGAGCAAGCGTGAGCTCGACCCGGCCCCGCGCGTCATCCTGGTGCCGGGGCTGGGCCTCTTCGGTCTCGGGCGCAGCTCCAACGATGCCGCAATCGCCGCCGACCTCGCCGAGAGCTGGGTCCGGACGGTGACCGATGCCGAGGCGGTCGGCATGTTCGAGTCGCTCTCCGAGGCCGAATTGTTCGAGATGGAATACTGGTCGCTGGAACAGGCGAAGCTCGGCGGCGCGGCCGAAAAACCGCTCGCCGGGCAGGTCGCGGTGGTGACCGGCGGCGCCGGCACGATCGGGCTGGCCACCGCCTGCGCCCTGAAGAATGCCGGGGCCGAGATCGCGCTGATCGACCGCGCCGGCGCCGAGGAGGCCGCGAAGAAGCTCAGCGGCCTCGGCATCGCGGCCGACGTGACCGATGCCGAAGCGGTGCGCGCCGCCTTCGACCGGATCGCCGAATGCTTTGGCGGGGTCGATATCGCCGTCTCGAACGCCGGCGCGGCATGGCAGGGCCGCATCGGCGAGGTCGCCGACCGCACCCTGCGCGACAGCTTCGAATTGAATTTCTTCGCCCACCAAGCCGTCGCGCAGAACGCGGTGCGAATCATGCGGGCGCAGGGTACCGGCGGCTGCCTGTTGTTCAATGTGTCGAAGCAGGCGCTCAACCCCGGCGCCGAGTTCGGTCCCTACGGCATTCCGAAAGCGGCGACCCTGGCTTTGATGCGGCAATACGCGCTCGATTACGGCGCCGATAGCATTCGTGCCAACGCGGTCAACGCCGACCGCATCCGCGGCGGCCTGTTGACCCCCGAGATGATCGCCGCCCGCGCCAAGGCGCGCGGCGTCGGCGAGGCCGACTACATGGGCGGCAATTTGCTCGGCCGCGAAGTCACCGCCGACGATGTCGCGGCGGCCTTTCTCGGTCTCGCGCTGGCGCGCAACACCACCGCGGCCATCGAGACGGTCGACGGCGGCAATATCGCCGCTGCGGTGCGCTGAGGCCACACGGGGTGCTGAGACAGAGTTCAATGCCGATGTGACTGCCTATAGCCGCTAGAAGGTTGCGAGCCGTCAGCTCACCTATCTGACGGTAGTTGTTGGATTCCGCAGCCAAGCTTCGTGAGTAATTGCCATCATTTCGGTTTGACTGGGCCGGTTGCAATTGCATTCCGCAGTATAGCATCGTTCGTCCAGTTGACAGAAAAGATAGGTCCATCCCTATAAGCATGGCCACCCTGGCTAGAGCAGGGTCCGTTCAAACGGAATCGATGGTCTCCTTGGCCGGGCTTGACCCGGCCATCCACGTCTTTTCAGGCCGCCGAAGACGTGGACCCGCGGATCAAGTCCGCGGGCGGGGAACATTTAATGATCGGACTTGATCGGATACCGCTCTAAATCCGCCTGTTTCCATCGCCTTGACCACATCAATAATCACGGCCCCATTTAACCAAACCATGCTGCCTAGCCCATGCGATCGCCTCATTATCGGAAATCAAAATTTCAGGATTGTGACAAGCTTTGGCGAATGCCTCTTCACCGGTGACGCAATCGCCATATTGATCATTCCCCCAAAATAGCATCCGTACCGGAATCGTGCAGCGCCACTTCATCGCCGACGAGGGGACCCCGATCGTTGTTTCAATGATGAAAATGCGCGCGATAATAGGCGACGAGCCCGTCTTTCGCGATCGTGGTGCAAATGTGCCAGTTCATATCGCGGCAAGAAACGATCGGGCCGA
Source organism: Allostellaceae bacterium (assembly GCA_036278835.1). Classification (GTDB taxonomy): domain Bacteria; phylum Pseudomonadota; class Alphaproteobacteria; order ATCC43930; family CGMCC-115725; genus DATARH01. The sequence goes on along the minus strand of DASUKH010000302.1, from coordinate 142 downwards.
ATATTGAGATCCGATAAAGAAACCATTCTAGGTGCGAGCCAATCACGCTGAGAACGGCGGCTCCGCTGAACAGCCAGCGCGCCCGGCGGCTCGGCGCTGCGGCAACGAGTGCGAAGCCCGCAAAGCCGCAAAGCTCCAGAAA
>DASUKH010000301.1:0-2640 GCA_036278835.1 Allostellaceae bacterium | reverse complement strand
CATGATGCCGGCGGGGCAGATCGGGCTGCACTATTACGCGAGCGGAATCCGGCGCTATGTCACGCGCATGACGCCGGGGGCGGCGAAGCGGCTGTTCCTCCTCGGCGAGACCTTGCACGCCGAGGAGATGCTGCGGATCGGCTATCTCGACGAGGTGGTGGCGCCCGAGGCGCTGGCGGCGCGGGTCGATGCGCTCGCCGCGACGCTCGCCGCCAACGCACCGCTCGCGGTCGCCGGGCTGAAGCAGGCGATCGACGGCGCCGCGTTCGGCCGGCTCGACCGCACCGCGCTCGCCGCGGCGCGCGCCGGCGCCGCCGCTTCGGAAGACCATGCCGAGGCGCTCAAAGCCTGGTCGGAAAAGCGCCGGCCGGTGTTCAGCGGGCGCTAGCCTTCCGCTTCCGCGAGCATGTCGGCCGCCGAAAGCGCGTGACATCCCGCGCCGATCGCGCGAGGCTCCGGCCGTCGTTGAGCCCCCGGAGGAAACCGCCGATGTACGAGCAAGACGTCGTCGTCACGACCAAGTACGGCCGCATGCCGAGCTTTGTCGCCTGTCCCGACGGCCCCGGCCCCTATCCCGGCATCATCTTCTACATGGACGCGCCCGGCATTCGCGAGGAGCTGCGCCACATGACCCGGCGCATCGCCCGCCAGGGCTATTTCGCGATCCTCCCCGACATGTATTACCGGCTCGGCGAGTTGCGGTTCGACGTGCACCGCCGCGACGACGCGCAGGCGCAGGTGTTCCTTGCCGCGATGCGCAGCCTGACCAACCAGATGGTGATGGACGACACCGGCGGCATCCTCGGCTTTCTCGACGGGCAGGACAAATGCAAGCCCGGCCCGGTCGGCTGCGTCGGCTACTGCATGAGCGGCCAGCACATCACCAACGCCGCTGCGTTCTTCCCGCACCGCATCAAGGCGGCGGCCTCGCTCTACGGCGTCGGCATCATCACCGACAAGGAGGATTCGCCGCACCTCTTCCTCGACCGCATCAAGGGCGAACTCTATTACGCGTTCGCCGAGACCGACCGCAGCGTGCCGGCGCACATCCCCGGCGAATTGAAGGGCCTTCTCGACAAGCAGCGCATCAAGCACGAGCTGAAGGTGTTTCCCGGCACCGAGCACGGCTTCGCCTTCCCGGAGCGAGCGATCTACAATACGCTCGCCGCCGAGGAGACCTGGGACAAGATGTTCGCCATGTGGGAGCGCACGCTGAAGGGTTAGTGCGGCGGTTGATGGGCTTCGCTTGGCTCAGCCCATCCTACATAACGGTTTCGTAGGATGGGTTGAGCGCAGCGAAGCCCATCGTTAACGGAGATAGACATGAAACTCCGGTACGCCGCCGCCTCGCCGTTCGTGCGCAAGGTCATGGTCGTCGCGCACGAACTCGGGCTCACCGGCCGCATCGAACTGGTCTCGACCAGCGTCAGTCCGGTCGAGACCAATGCCGTCCTTGCTGCCGACAATCCGCTGATGAAGGTGCCGGCCCTGACCGCCGACGATGGGCAAGTGCTCTTCGATTCGCCGGTCATCTGCGAGTACCTCGACACCGTGGCGGGCGGCAGCCGGTTCTTCCCGGCATCCGGGCCGGCGCGCTGGACGGCGTTGCGCCAGCAGGCGTTGGGCGACGGCATCCTCGACGCGCTGGTGCTGTGCCGCTACGAGGCGACGCGGCCCGAGGACAAGCGTTGGACCGGCTGGACCGAGGCCCAGACGCGCAAGGCGCACCAGGGCCTCGCGGCGATCGAGCGGGAGGATTTGTCCGGCCCGCGCACAATCGGCCCGGTGACGTTCGGCTGCGTCCTCGGCTACCTCGATTTCCGCTTTCCCAACGACGGCTGGCGCGCCCGCCACCCGAAGCTTGCCGCGTGGTACGGGGGGATCGAGCGGTTGCCCTCAATGCAGGCGACGCGACCGCCCTCCTCGTAAGCGGCCGCCGCTGCGAGCCTCTTACCGGCGATCGGGCCTACGCCCCGGCAGCAATGCCGCGCAATTCGCGGATGCGGTCGTGGTTGGCGCGCACCTCGGTGTATTGCCGCGCGATCACCTGGCGCACGTCGCCGGGCAGGTGGTGGCGCAGCGCCTCGCGATACACCGTCTCGGCATAATCCTCGCCGCGCTCGCACTCATTGAGGATGGCGTGCTCGCTCATCCCCGACAGCGTGCCTCGTATGCCGACCCAAAAGCGATGGACGGCGCCCGATATCGAACTGTCGCGCCGCGGTTCGTCGCCCATCTCGCGCACGATTTGCTGCAGTTGCGCCGCGCCCTCGCGGCAGCGCGCCGCCTTCGCGTCAAAATACTCCTTGAGCCTGGTGTCCTTGACGTTCTCCGAGCAGGTGCGGAACCCTAATTCGCCGTCAAGGCTGACCTCGATCAGCTCGTTGCAGGTCCGGATCACATCGTAGCGGTCCATGCCCGTCTCCTTGCCGACTGCCATTGCTGGAGCTAACGGCAAGCCCAGACGCGCGATCCGAAACCGGCGGCTCAGCCGAGCCGCCGCGCCTGCCAGGTGCCGGCGCCGAACTGGGTGCGGTTGACGATGCCCTGGTTCTGGTCGCTGGCGGCGCCGAGCGCGACGGTGCCGGCCATCGTGCCGTCGCCGACCCGCCCCTCGAAGCGGAAGGACATCGTGCTCGC
>DASUKH010000300.1:0-3087 GCA_036278835.1 Allostellaceae bacterium | reverse complement strand
CGCCACCCGGCGACGGCTGCGGCAAGGACCTCGCGTGGTGGTTCACCCCCGAGGCGCTGCACCCGAAACCGGCGCCGCCGCGGCCGCCGGTGCTGCTCTCGCAACTGCCGCCGGCCTGCACCGCGGTGGCGCGGGCGCCGTGAACGGCGGAGAGCGCTACACCTTCTCGATCAGCTCCATCTGGGCGCCGTCGGGGGCTTCGATAAAGCAGACGCGGCGGCCGTTGCTTTCCATCTCCTCCAGGATGCGGGCGCCGTTGCCGCGCAACCGGGCGACAGCGCCGCCGTAATCCTCGGTCTGCACGGCGATGTGCTCGATCCCGAGATGCTGTTCGTGCTTCTGGGTGTCGACGATCGTCGTGATGTTGAGCTGCAGCCCGTGCAGATCGACCTGGAAGCCGCGGCCCGGCACCTCGCGCTTTACCGTCGCCCCGAAATTGTCGACATAGAACTGCACGGTCTGTTTGGGGTCCCTGGTCTTGATGTGGACGTGCCCGATTTCCATCGCCATGCTCGTCTCCTCCGGTTGATTTCAGCGGCGCGCCGGCTCGGCGGCGGATCAGCTTGGCAGCAGCGCGCCGCGAACTCAACTTCTGCGGCGGGGAGAATCGGATGAGCGTTGCTCGCAAACTGGCGGAGTTTCTGGTTGGGGTCGGCGCCGCCGATATGCCGGGGCAGGCGCTGGATCACGCCGCGATGCTGGTCGCCAGCACCGCGGCGAGCGCCGCCGCCGGATCGGGGCTGCAATCGGCGGCGATCGTCGGCGATCTGGCGCGCGAGCGCGGCGGCAGGGCGGAAGCCTCCCTGTGGTTCGATGGCGGGCCGAAGCTGCCGGTCGGCGACGCGGCGCGGGTCAACGCGATGATGAGCGACGCCGCCGCCTCCGACGACAGCGATTTGCGCAACATCGTGCATTGCGGGACGCCGCTGACCGCGACCGCGCTCGCCATCGCCGAGCGCGACGGCAATAGGGGGACCGAGGTGCTGGCGGCCATCGTCGCCGGCTACGAGGCGGCGGGCCGGATCGGCGCGGCGGTCACGCCGGGGCTGCGTCAGCGCGGCTTTCACGGCTCGGTCGCGGCGGTATTCGCCGCAACGGTTGCCGCCGCCCGGCTGCTGCGTCTCGATCCGGAACAGGCGGCGCACGCGATGGCCCTGGCCGCGACCTCGATCGGCGGGCTGATGGAGGCGGCCAATACCAGCGTCGCCCGCGAATACCACGCCGGGCTGGCGACCATGCTCGGCATCGAGGCGGCCCGCGCGGCGCGGCGCGGCTACACCGCAGAATTGCGCATTTTCGAGATGCCGAGCGGCTTCTTCGAGGCGTTCGGCGGGGTCGATGGCGATGCCGCCGGCGCGGAAGCGATGCGCGATCTTGGGGCCGAATGGGACATCGTGACCGACATGGCGGTGAAGCTGGTGCCGGGCGGCCACCCCTATCACGCGCTCGCCGAAGCCGCCGCCAACGCCGCGCGCGCCGGCAATGTGGCGCCGGACGAGGTCGCGAGCATCACCGTATCGCGCCCCGGCCTGACGGCGCTGTCCGGGCCACTGCATCCCGCCGACCTGATCGACATGGCGCATAGCCCGGCCTATTTCCTCGCCGCCGGGGTCGCCGACCATGAATTCTCGTGGGCGCACGCCTCGCCGGCCAAGATCGCCGATCCGGCGATCCACCGGCTGATCGACCGGGTGACGGTCGGCCCGCCGCCGTCCGGGGCCGAGGCGGCTCGCTATCGCCAGGGGGCGACAGTCACGATCCGCACCCGGGACGGGCGGAGCTTTACGAATACCGTTTACGTCCCGAAAGGGGCCGGCATGCTCGGCATCGCCTGGGCCGACATCGACGCGAAATGCCGCGTGCTGCTGCCGCTCGCCGGCCTGGACGAGAAGCGGATCGCCCGGCTTCTGGCGCTCGTCCGCGATTTCCGGGCGCTCGAACGGGTGGATCCGATAATCGAACTGCTGCGCCGTTGACGGCTACAACTCCGCTTCGGCGTCTTGCGCAGTGAAGATCGAGCCGTAGCCGGCGCGGCTCCAGTCGGGCGGCACCGGGCACGGGGTCGGGTCGAGATGAGCGACGCGGGCCGGCTCGCCGCGCACAATGTCGCCGGTGTGGCTGGTCGGGGTCGGCGCCGGCATCCACGCGAACGCGTCGGCCGCGCTGTAAACGAAGAGCGGCAACGGCCGCACCCGGTCGGTCAGGTTGGCGCGCGAGCCGTGCACGGTGCGGCAATTGATCGCGATGATCGTGCCGGCCGGCCCGGTCAAATCCTCGGCCTGCGCGAGGTCGAGCCCGGCCAGATCGGCATCGGCAATAAACCCGGTCCATTTCCCGGCCGTATCGCGGTGCGCGAAGATCGGGCCTCGGTGGCTCCCCGGCAGGCAGGTCAGCGGCCCCTGCGGTGCGGTCGTGTCGCCGAGATGCACGCCCAGGGTCACCGGGCTGTAATTGGTGTGCGGCCAGGCCGGGATGTCCTGGTGCCATTTGACGATCTCGCCGGCTCCCGGCCATTTGTAATTGAGCTTGCTGCTGTGAAACTTGACATGCGGCCCGACGAGATCGGCGGCGATGTCGGCCAGCACGGATTCGGCGGCAAACCGCCAGAAATCGGGGTGGCGATCGACCAATGCCCGCAGCCGCCGGACATGCGGCCGCTGCGGCCCATGCTCGGGGCCGAGATCGAACGCCTCGTCGGAGGCCGCCACGCTGCGGCTGCGGTCAAGGAACATCTCCGACAGTTCGCACAGCCGCCGCAGCCATTCGGCCGGGATCAGCCCCTCGGCTGCGAGGAATCCGGTTGCGAAATAGCGCTCGCGCTGCGCCTGGGTAAGAACGCGCGGCTGGTGGGCGAGTATCTCGTCGGGCGTCATGCTTGTGTCCTCCGCGCTCCCCTCTCTATTTTGGCGCGGTCGCGGCATCGACCGCAGCAGCCTGGAGAGGGGTCATGATCCACGTCACCGCCATCATTACTGCCAAACCCGGCAAGCGCGAGGAAGTGCTGGCGCATTTCCGCGCCAACATGGCGGCGGTGCATGCCGAACAGGGCTGCATCGAGTACGGCCCGGCAATCGACGCCGAGGGCGG
>DASUKH010000299.1:0-8124 GCA_036278835.1 Allostellaceae bacterium | reverse complement strand
ACGGTGCGCGGAAAGCCGTCGAGGATAAAGCCCTTCGCACAATCGGGCCGGCCAATCCGTTCGGCCAGCATCTCGATCGTGATCTCGTCGGGCACCAGCCGGCCGGCTTCCATGATCGTCTTGACCCGGCGGCCGAGCTCGCTGCCCGAGGCAACGGCGGCGCGGAACATATCACCGGTGGCGAGCTGAACGAGTCCACGCCGTTCCTCGAGCCGCTTCGCCTGGGTGCCCTTGCCCGCGCCGGGCGGGCCCAACAGGATCAGATTCATTGCCCCACCGCCCTCAGCGCCGAGCCCGCAGCTTCGCCTTCTTGATGAGTCCCTCGTATTGATGCGCCAGCAGGTGCGAGTGGATCTGCGAGACGGTGTCCATCGTCACGCTGACGACGATCAGCAGGCTGGTGCCGCCGAAATAAAATGGCACGGCATATTCCGAGATCAGCACTTCGGGCAGGATGCACACCGCCGCGAGATAAAACGCGCCAAGCACGGTGATGCGGGTCAGCACGTAATCGAGATAGTCGGCGGTGTTCTTGCCGGGCCGGATGCCGGGGATGAACCCGCCATATTTGCGCAAATTGTCGGCCGTCTCGGTCGGGTTGAACACGATCGCGGTGTAGAAGAACGTAAAGAACACGATCAGCGCGACGTAGAGGCCCATATACATCGGCTGCCCGTGCGCCAGCCAAGCGGTCAGGGTGCCGAACCAGCTGGAACTCGGCGTGTTCTGCTGAAAATTCGCGATCGTTGCCGGCAGCAGCAGCAGCGAGGAGGCGAAGATCGGCGGGATCACGCCGGAGGTGTTGACCTTGAGCGGCAGGTGCGAGGATTCGCCGCCGAACATGCGGTTGCCCTGCTGGCGCTTCGGGTATTGCACAAGCACCCGGCGCTGCCCCCGCTCGACAAAGACGATGATGATGACGACGGCGATCGACATCAGCAGGAAGAAGATGATGAACAACGTTGACAGCGCGCCGGTGCGGCCGAGTTCGAGGGTCGAGGCGAGGGCGCTCGGCAGGTTGGCGACGATTCCTGCCATGATGATCAGCGAAATGCCGTTGCCGATGCCGCGCGCGGTGATCTGCTCGCCGAGCCACATCAGGAAGACGGTGCCGCCGGTCAAGGTGATCATCGTCACGATGCGGAAGAAGAACCCCGGATCGATGACCGCCGAACTCGCGCCGGCGCGCATCCCTTCAAGGCCGACGGCGATCCCGTAGGATTGTATCATCGCCAGCCCCACGGTGCCGTAGCGGGTATATTGGTTGATCTTCTTGCGCCCGCTCTCGCCCTCCTTCTGCAAATTCTCCAGGGTCGGCGATACCGCCCCCAGCAACTGGACGATGATCGAGGCCGAGATGTACGGCATGATGTTGAGGGCGAAGATTGTCATGCGCCCGAGCGCACCGCCCGAGAACATGTCGAACATGCCAAGGATGCCGCCGGCGTTGCGCGAAAAAATCTCGTGCAGGATGGCCGGGTCGATGCCGGGGATCGGGATGTAGGTGCCGAGCCGGTACACGATCAGCGCGCCGAGCGTGAACCACAACCGGTTCTTCAGCTCGGTGGCCTTCGAGAAGGCCGAAAGGTTTATGCTGGCAGCGAGCTGTTCGGCGGCTGACGCCATTGCGTGTCGGTTCCTCGCCCCGGAACTGGGGCCGCTACTAAAGTAGATATTGCCGGTCTGATTCGGAAGCTGACCCTCGACCTCTTCCGGCGTTCAATGGACCGCCGACGTCCCGCCGGCATGCCGGCCAGAGGCCGGCGGTCCGGATTGAGTTGCCGCTCGACGGCTCTATCACCCTTCCGGCGGCGCGGCGCCGGCTTTGCCGGGCGGCAGCACGACCTTGCCGCCGGCCGCCTCGACCGCGGCGATCGCCGCCTGGGAGGCACCCGCCGCCTCGACCGTTATCGCCGCGCTGAGCCGGCCCTTGGCCAACAGGCGGATGCCGTCGCCGGGGCGGCGCAGCACCCCGGCCGCAACCAGCCGGGCCGCGTCAATCGCGCCCTCGGCATTGAGCTTGCCGGCGTCGAGCGCCTGCTGCAGGCGGCCGAGATTGACCACCGTGTATTCCTTGCGGAAGATCTTGTTGTTAAAGCCGCGCTTTGGCAGACGGCGGTGCAGCGGGGTCTGCCCGCCTTCGAACCCGTTGATCGCGACGCCGCTGCGCGCGGTCTGCCCCTTGCCGCCGCGCCCCGAGGTCTTGCCTTTGCCCGAACCGATGCCGCGCCCGACCCGCTTCGCGCGGTAATGCGCCCCCGGATTATCCCTGATCTCGTTGAGCTTCATCGCCTGATTCGCATCGCCTGTAAGAACGTCATCACCGGAGGTGTCCCGGTGATCCACATGGGTCGCCGGGACAAGCCCGGCCGTGACGGAGAACGGGGACAGCTGTCAAATGGGTGCCTTACCCTTCGCTTTCGATACGGACGAGATGTCTCACCTTGGTGATCATGCCGCGTACCGACGGGGTGTCTTCGAGAGTGCGCCGGCGGTGCCGCTTGTTGAGGCCGAGCCCCTTCAAGGTCGCCTCCTGGTCTTCGCGGCGGCCGATCGGGCTGCCGGTCTGCACCACCGTCACCGTCTTCTTACCCTCCATCGAGTCGCTCGGCATCACGCGTTCTCCCGCGCCTCGCCGTCGCGACGGCCGAGGATCTCGGCGACCTTCTTGCCGCGCCGCGCCGCCACCGCGCGCGGGCTGGTGACGTGGCCGAGCGCCGCGAAGGTCGCCTTGATCATGTTGTGCGGGTTCGACGTGCCGACCGATTTGGCGACCACGTCCTGCACCCCCAGCGCCTCGAAGATCGCCCGCATCGGGCCGCCGGCGATGATGCCGGTGCCCGGCTTGGCGGCCCGTACGATGACCTTGCCGGCGCCGTAGCGGTCGGCGATGTCGTGATGCAGGGTGCGGCCCTCGCGCAGCGGCACCCGGATCATGCCGCGGCGCGCCTGTTCGGTCGCCTTGCGGATCGCCTCCGGCACCTCGCGCGCCTTGCCCGAGCCGTATCCGACCCGGCCCTTGCGGTCGCCGACGATGACGAGCGCGGCGAAACCAAACCGCCGGCCGCCTTTCACCACCTTGGCCACGCGGTTGATGTTGACCAGCTTCTCGGTAAATTCGCTTTCCTCGCGATCGCGCGACTGGCCCTCGCCATCGCCGCGCCTGCGCCGTTCGCCTTGCGTGCGTGCCATCTGCGGTTCCTTCAGAAATCGAGGCCGCCCTCGCGGGCGGCGTCGGCCAGGGCCTTGACCCGGCCATGATAGAGATAGGCGCCGCGATCGAACACGACCCGCTCGACACCAGCCGCCTTGGCGCGTTCGGCAAGCAGCTTGCCGACCGCGCCGGCCGCCGCGATATCGGCGCCGGTCTTCAGCTCCGACCGCAGCCCGGGGTCGAGGGTCGAGGCGGCCGCCAGGGTATGCCCGGCCGCATCATCGATGATCTGGGCATAGATGTGCCGCGACGAGCGGAACACCGACAGGCGGGCACGCCCCTTCGCGGCCTGCCGCAATTTGAAGCGGACGCGCTGGCGCCGGCGCCGGAAGAGGGCATCGGGTTTGTTCGACATCGGCCTATTTCTTCTTGCCTTCCTTGCGGCGGATCGTTTCCGCGGCGTATTTGATGCCTTTGCCCTTGTAGGGTTCGGGCGGGCGGAACGCGCGGATTTCGGCGGCGATCTGCCCGACCCGCTGGCGGTCGGCGCCGCTGACCGAGATTGCGGTCGGCCGCTCGCACGCGATCTTCACATCGGGCGGGATCGGGAAGTTGATGTCGTGGCTGTAGCCGAGCTGCAGGTTGAGGCTGTTGCCTTGCACCGCGGCACGGTAGCCGACGCCGTTGATCTCGAGATTGCGGGTGAAGCCGGTGGCGACGCCGGTCACCATGTTGTTGACGAGCGCCCGCGTGGTGCCCCACATCGCGCGCGCCGCCTTGCTCTCGCTCTTTGGCGCGACCGTTACCGCGCCATCGGCGACGGTCGCCGTCACCTCGTTGCTGACGACGAGGGACAGCGATCCAAGCCGGCCCTTGGCGGTCAGGGTTTGCCCGCTCAGATCGATCGTTACCCCCTGCGGGATGGCGACCGGGTTTTTGCCTATGCGCGACATCTCTTCGGCCTCAGAACACCCGGCACAAGACCTCGCCGCCGACCTTGGCGGCACGGGCCTCGTTGTCCGACATGACCCCGCGCGGGGTCGACAGGATCGAAATGCCGAGGCCGTTATAGACCCGCGGCAGATCGGCGAGCTTCGAATAAATCCGCCGCCCCGGCTTCGACACCCGCGCAATCTCGCGGATCACCGGCTCGCCATCGACGTATTTCAACTCGATTTTGAGCTGGTTGATGCCGGGCCGCAGCTGCTCGCGCGTGAAGCCGCGGATATAGCCCTCGCGCCGCAGCACGTCGAGCACGTTGGCGCGCAGATTGGAGGCCGGCGCCGCCACCACGGCCTGGCGCGCCTGCTGGCCGTTGCGGATGCGGGTCAGCATGTCGCCGAGGGGATCGCTCATCGTCATCGGATTGCGCTCCCTACCAGCTCGATTTCGTCATGCCGGGGATCTGGCCGGCCGAGGCCAGCTCGCGCACCGCGATGCGTGACAGCCTGAACTTGCGATAGAAGCCGCGCGGCCGGCCGGTCAGCGAGCAGCGGTTTCGCACTCGCGTCACCGAGCTGTTGCGCGGCAATTCCGAGAGTTTCAGCTGCGCCTCGAAGCGGTCCTCGGGCGCCGCGTCGCGGTCGCGCGCAATCGCTTTCAGCCGTTGCCGGCGCGGCATCACCTGCTTCGCCAGTTTGGCGCGGCGGTTGTTCTTTTCGATCGAGCTCTTCTTTGCCATCGGAAGTTCAAACCCCGTGGGCGATCAATTCGAGAAAGGCATGTCGAAGCCCTTTAGCAGGGAGCGGGCTTCGGCGTCGGTCTTGGCGGTCGTGACGATGACGACATCCATCCCGCGCACGGTATCCACCCGATCGTAATCGATCTCCGGGAACACCAGCTGCTCGCGCAGCCCGAGCGCGTAATTGCCGCGTCCATCAAAGCTCTTCGGCGAGACCCCGCGGAAATCGCGTACCCGTGGCAAGGCCACCGTGATCAGCCGGTCGAGGAATTCGTACATGCGTTCGCGCCTGAGGGTCACTTTGACCCCGATCGGCATGTTCTTGCGCAGCTTGAATGTCGCGATCGACTGGCGGGCGCGGATCACCACCGGGTGCTGGCCGGTGATCGCGGTGAGATCGCCGACCGCGGCGTCGATCTTCTTCGCGTCCTGCACCGCTTCGCCGACCCCCATATTGACGACGATCTTGTCGAGGCGGGGCACCTGCATCGGGTTTTGATACCCGAATTCCTGCATCAGCGCGGTGCGCACCTCGCTCCGATAACGTTCCTGCATACGGCTCATGCCGGCTCTCTCATTTGTCGATCACCTCGCCCGAGCGGCGGGCGACGCGGACCTTGCGGCCATCGTCGAGGATTTTATAGCCGACCCGCGTCGGCTTGCGGCTCTGCGGGTCGATATGGGCGACATTGGACACGTGGATCGTCAATTCCTTCTCGACGATGCCGCCGGGGTCGCCCATGCGCGGCTTGGTGTGGCGCTGCGCCATGTGGACGCCCTGGACGATCAGCCGCTCGTCGCGCGGGAAGACGCGCAGGACTTTGCCGACTCGCCCCTTGTCGCGACCGCTGATGACGACAACCTCGTCATCCTTTTTGATCTTCAGTTTTGGCATCTTCAACTCTCGGACCGCGGCCGTCCCGGCCGCATGCGGGCGGGACGCCGTCGCTCCACCAGGACGGCCATCACAGCACCTCCGGCGCCAGCGAGACGATCTTCATGAACTTCCGCGCCCGCAGTTCGCGGGTAACCGGCCCGAAGATGCGCGTGCCGATCGGCTCGCCCTGCCGGCTAACCAGCACGGCCGCGTTGCGGTCGAAGCGGATTGCGCTGCCGTCGGGGCGGCGAATCTCCTTGGCGGTCCGCACGATCACCGCCCGGTGCACATCGCCCTTTTTGACCCGGCCGCGCGGGATCGCCTCCTTGACCGAGACGATGATGACGTCGCCGACCGTTGCCGTCTTGCGCTTCGAGCCGCCGAGCACCTTGATGCATTGCACCCGGCGCGCCCCAGAATTGTCGGCGACGTCGAGATTGGTCTGCATCTGGATCATGCGGCACCCCCAGCCTCGCCGGCGGAAGCCGCCGCGGCGCCCGGAACCGCCCGCCGCCGGCCCGGCGCCGCATCGGCCGGGCCGTCGATGACGATCCAGCTCTTGCGCTTCGAGATCGGCCGGCTCTCCTCGATCCGCACCTCGTCGCCGGCGCGATAGCGGTTGTCTTCGTCATGCGCCGCGTATTTCTTCGAGCGCGACACGTATTTTTTGTAGACCGGGTGCATAAACCGGCGCTCGACGCGCACGATCACCGTCTTGTCGCAAGCGTCGCTGACCACGATCCCGTTCATAATGCGCTTAGGCATGATTGATCCCTTGCGGCGCCGCACCATGCGCCTCTTGGCGCCGCCGTTCGCCGATGATGGTCTTGATGCGGGCAATCTCGCGGCGCGCCTGGCGCACCCGCGCGGTGTTTTCGAGCTGTCCGCTGGCGCGCTGAAAACGCAGGTTGAACAGCTCCTTGCCGAGCGTCTCCAACTGCTCGGCCAGCTCGTCCGCCGTCCGGGTGCGCAGATCGCCCGGCGTCACGCCTTTGCTCTTCACGCCTGCACCTCGTCGCCGGACCGCGTGATAAAGCGGGTGCCGATCGGCAGCTTGGCCGCGGCCAGCTCAAACGCCTCGCGCGCCACCTCCGGCGCCACCCCGTCAAGCTCGAACATGACCCGGCCGGGCTTGACCCGGCAGACCCAGAATTCCGGCGAACCCTTGCCGCTGCCCATGCGTACCTCGGCCGGCTTCGAGGACACCGGCACGTCCGGGAAGATGCGGATCCACACCCGGCCGACGCGGCGGATATAGCGGGTGATCGTGCGCCGCGCCGCCTCGATCTGGCGCGCCGTGATGCGGCCGGGTTCGACCGCCTTCAATCCGTAGGCGCCGAAATTGAGGGTGGTGCCGCCCTTGGCGTCGCCGTGAATGCGGCCCTTGTGCGCCTTGCGGTATTTTGTGCGTTTCGGTGAAAGCATTGCCCTGTCTCGTTTGCGCCGGGTGCGGCCTAGCGGCCGGCGCCGGCCCGCTCATGCCGGTCGTGGCGCTCGTGCCGCTCGCCGCCGGCCTGCTGTTCGCTCATGCGCTTGTCCTGCGCCATCGGGTCGTGCGCCAGGATTTCGCCCTTGAAGACCCAGACCTTGACCCCGCAAGTGCCGTAGGTCGTCTTGGCGGTGGCGCTGCCGAAATCGACATCGGCGCGCAGCGTGTGCAGCGGTACCCGCCCCTCCCGGTACCATTCCATCCGCGCGATCTCGGCGCCGCCGAGGCGGCCCGAGCAGTTGATGCGAATGCCTTCGGCGCCGAGCCGCATCGCCGATTGCACCGCCCGCTTCATGGCGCGCCGGAAGGCGACGCGCCGCTCCAGCTGCTGCGCGATCGACTCGGCGACGAGTTGAGCGTCGAGCTCCGGCTTGCGGATTTCGACGATGTTGATGACAACATCGCTCTCGGTCAGCTCGGCGACCTTGCGGCGCAGCTTCTCGATATCGGCGCCCTTCTTGCCGATGACGACGCCCGGCCGCGCCGATTGAATCGTCACTCGGCACTTCTTGTGCGGGCGCTCGATCACGATCTTGGACACCGCGGCCTGCTTGAGCTGTTTCATCAGCTCCTCGCGGATCGCCATGTCCTCGTGCATCAACTGGCCGTATTCGTTCTTGCCGGCGAACCAGCGCGAATCCCAGGTGCGATTGATGCCGAGGCGAAGCCCGACCGGATTGACCTTCTGACCCATAGGTCCTCTCTGTTCCTTACGAAGCCGGAGCCGCAAGCTCACGCACGACGATCGTGAGATTGGCAAACGGCTTCATGATCCTGCCGGCGCGGCCGCGGCCGCGCGAGGTAAACCGCTTCATCACCAGCGCCTTGCCGACATGCGCCTCGGCGACTACCAAATCGTCGATATCGAGGTCGTGATTGTTCTCGGCATTGGCAATCGCCGACTGCAGGCACTTGCGCACATC
>DASUKH010000298.1:0-6517 GCA_036278835.1 Allostellaceae bacterium | reverse complement strand
CTGGCGACGATCCGCGCCTTGGCGAAACCGGCCTCGTCCAGCACCTCGCGCAGCCGCCACAAAGCGGCGGCGGTGACCCCGGTGCCGACCAGGTGGCGCAATTCCGCTTCGGTGCGGTAGCCGCGGATCGATTGCGGCGCATGCCGCTCCAGCACCTCGTAGGAGCCGCCGAGATCGAGCCCCTCGCAATAGCGCCCGCTGGGCGTGTCCATGCGGAAGGCGAGGCGGCCCGTATTCACCAGCTCGGGAAAGTGGCGGCAGGAGGCAACCGCGTCGCTGGTCTCCTTCCCGAAATAGTCGATGAGCACGGTCAACGGCTCGTCGGGGAAGGTCTCGTGAAACATCTCGGCGGCGCGCACCGTCGAGCCGGCATAGCCGATCAGCGCGTGCGGCATCGTGCCGAGGCCCTGCTGCTGGCCAAAAAACGGCGCAGTCGCGGCGGTAGCGCAGCCGACAAACCCGACCGCGCCGGCAACCTTCTTCGCATGCGACGAACCAACCGCGGCGGCATAGGCCATCATCTCGGCCATCTCGGCGCCGGCGCAGTGGCGGGCATCCATCGCGAGGAACGCCACCTTCGGCAGGTCGGCGCACATCGCCGCGGCATTCGAGGCGGCGACGCAGGGCGGCCCGAGCTTCTGCAACAGCACGGTCTCAAGATCGACAAGGTGGTATAGGGGGCCGGTGACGTAGAGGATCGGCTGGCCTGCGCCGACCCAGGCGGCCTCCGGATAGTTGATCTCGATCTCGAACCGGGCGCCGCGTTCGGCCGCCATCCGCTCGAGAAATTCGAGCGCGAAGCGCGGCGCCGAGATGACCGGCCGGCGCATGAAGACGGCATAGGTCGCCGCGCGATCGCCGAACCGCCCGACGATCGCCTTCGTCTTCAGGAAATAGCTGTCGGTGCGCGCCGCGAGGTCGACCATGCGCGACATGCTGTCATTGCGAGCAGAGCGAAGCAATCCCACAGGGACCACCAGCCTCCGGCCGGAGGCTGGCGCTCCCGAGGAGGCTCCGGCGTTACGACACCGCGGCGAGCCGGCCGCCGGCGGCGAACGCCCCGCCGGCCCGCTCCTGTCGCGCGCGCTTCAGCGCCTCGGCGATCTCGAACGCCAGTTCCAGGGCCTGGCTGGCGTTGAGACGCGGGTCGCAATGGGTGTGGTAGCGGTCGGCGAGCGAGGCTTCGCTGATCGCCTGCCCGCCGCCGAGGCACTCGGTGACGTTCTGGCCAGTCAATTCGAAATGCACGCCGCCGGCATAGCTGCCTTCCGCCTCGTGGATCGCGAAGGCGCCGTGCAGCTCGTCGAGGATGCGGTCGAACACGCGCGTCTTGTAGCCGGTCGAGGCGGTGATCGTGTTGCCGTGCATCGGGTCGATGCACCACACCACCTTGCGGCCCTCGCGCTCCACCGCGCGGACGAGCGGCGGCAGCTTGGCGGCGACCCTGTCCGCACCCATGCGGGTGATCAGCGTCAGGCGCCCGGGCTCGTTCTGCGGGTTGAGCTTGTCGATCAGGCGCAGCACGTCGTCGATCTCGGTCGTCGGGCCGCATTTCATGCCGAGCGGGTTCTCGATGCCGCGCAGAAACTCGACATGCGCACCGTCGAGCTGTTTCGTGCGGTCGCCAAGCCAGACCAGATGCGCCGAGCAGTCGTACCAGTCGCCGGTCGTCGAATCGACGCGGGTCAGCGCCTCCTCGTAGGCGAGGAACAGCGCCTCGTGCGAAGTGTAGAACTCGGTCTCGCGGATCTGAGGCGTCGTATCCGAATTGAGGCCGCACGCCGCCATGAAATCGAGCGTCTCGGTTAGCCGGTCCGCGAGCGCGCGGTAGCGCTCGCCCTGCGGGCTGTCGGCGACGAAATCCTGGTTCCAGGCATGTACCCGGTGGAGGTCGGCATAGCCGCCCTGGGCGAAGGCGCGCAGCAGGTTGAGGGTGGCGGCCGACTGGCTGTAGGCCTGGATCATGCGCTGCGGGTCGGGTTCGCGCGCCGCCGCGTCGAAATCGAGGCCGTTGATGATGTCGCCGCGATAGGAAGGCAGAACGGTGCCGTTCTGGGTCTCGGTATCGGACGAGCGGGGCTTCGCGAACTGGCCGGCCATCCGCCCCAGCTTGACCACCGGGCAGGCGGCGCCAAAGGTCAGCACCACCGCCATCTGCAGCAAGATCTTGAACGTGTCGCGGATGTTGTTCGGGTGGAATTCGGCGAAGCTCTCGGCGCAGTCGCCGCCCTGCAACAGAAACGCCTTGCCGGCGACCACCTCGGCGAGGCGGTTCTTGAGGCGGCGCGCTTCGCCGGCGAAGACAAGTGGCGGGAAGCTGTGCAGCGTTTGTTCGACGCGGCCGAGCGCCGCGGCATCGGCATAGCCGGGGACCTGCCGGATCGGCAGCCCGCGCCAGCTCTGAGGAGACCATTTTTCCGACATGACCCTCTTTACCTCCTGCTGGGAGGCCGCTCCACCGGGGTAGACGTTCGCGTCGGGATCGCCAAAAAACACGAAAGCCGCCTCACTGGGGCGGCTTCGGGAATGACGCGGATGCGCGATCCTAGGCCGCCGTCGCAAACCGGCGGTACCAAAATCGCGCGTTGTGACGAACCTGTGCTGTCATGCCGGCGACCCTACAGGCCGCGCGGCCCCCGACGCAAGGAATTTGCATGGTGCATCCAGAGAAGGGGGATTCCGGAGAAGGGCGCGCCCGGCGGAGCCAGGAAGAGGCGGGTGTTGGACTGCACGCCGATACCCGCCTCGCCGGCCGTCGCCAGGCGACAGGCCCCTCCGCGTCGGCCGCGAGCGCGGCCGGGGAAGCCGCGGTCGACAGAGGCTACAGCAGCATCGATTTTTCGCGGCTCACCTCGCCGAGCAGGCTGGTGCATTGCTTCTCGTCGAGGGCGGCCCGCAGCTTCGGAAACTCGCTCTGCTCTTCCTCGCGTGCGTGCTCGGCGACGATGCGATGCAGCGCCCGCAATTCCTCGATCCAGCTCGGATCATCCTTGGCCTTGTGCTCGAGTTCGAACAGCCGGACTTTCATCTCGGCGTGCTCGCGATAAAGTTTTTTCGCCTGCTCGCGGCGCTGCGCGTCATCGTGCAGCATCGGATAGACGATATCCTCCTCGGCCAGCGCGTGGGCGGTCAGCATCCGCTTCACCTGGAGCAGCATCGCGGCGCGGCGCGCGATCTGCGAGCTGTCGGTGGCCTCGATCCGATCAAACAGCGCCAGCACCTTCTGATGGTCCCGCGCCAGCGCATCAAACGGGTCGGTCCCCGCCATCGCGCGCAGCGATCCGAAGGCGCGCCCGGCAAACGGCGGCGCGATCCGGGTGGCGGCCAGCGTCAGTATCGCGCCGGCGCCGAACAGGATCGCATCGCGGGCAGTAACAGTCTGTTGCGGCATTGCCGTTCTCCTCGGTTGTCGTCCTTTACCGGGTTGAACGGCCGGGCGGCCGGGGCGGCCCCATCGATCTTGCGCCGGTTTAGCGGCCTGCGCCCCGGCGCCACTTGCGCGGGACCGCCCGGGCATGCGGCTTGCAGCTGTCGCCGGTCGGCGTCATAGATGCGCCGCCGCGGCCGGGAGCAGGTTCAGATGATCGATCGCTTGTTGCCGTTTGTTCGGCCGGCTGCGATCGCCATCGTGGTGCTGACGGGCGGCGCCGCCGGCGCCCACCAGATCGTGCCGCACCGGGCGCTCTATACGATGAGCCTCATTCGCGCGAACGATTCCTCGGAAGTGACCGGGGCGCGCGGCGCGATGGCCTATAAATGGGGCGAAACCTGCAACGGCTGGACGATCGAGCAGCGCTATCGGCTGCGGATGGGCTATTCGGAATCGCCGGATGTGACGATCGCCTCGAATTTCGTGACCTGGGAATCGAAAGACGGGCTGAGCTATCGCTTCAACCAGCTGGAGCGCCGCGACGGCAAGACCGACGAACAGATACGCGGCTCGGCGACGCTCGACGGGCCGGGCAAGGGCGGCGTCGCCACCTTCGAGGAGCCGGCCGGCAAAAGCTTCAAGCTGCCCCCCGGCACCCTGTTTCCGACCGCGCACACCCTGTTATTGCTGAAGCTCGCCGAATCCGGCCAGAATTTCGTCGCAAAGCAGGTCTTCGACGGCGCGACGGTGGACGGCTCGGCACTGGTCTCGGCCGTTATCGGCCCGAAGATGCAACCCGATCCTGCGACGGCGAAAAAGAACCCGCTGCTCGACCGCCCCGGGTGGCGGGTCCGGCTCGCCTTTTTCCCCGCCGACCCAAAGGCGGAAAAGCCCGATTACGAACTCGGCATGGTGCTGCTCGACAACGGCATCTCGCGCGACATGGTCATCGATTACGGCGATTACGCGATCCACGCCAAGCTCGACGACGTCGAGGCCTTGGACAAGCCGCACTGCTGATTGCGGCGTGCCGCCTGGCTGCCGGGTTCACCTCCCCGGCGCCGGCGGCGCGGCGAATGCGCTCTCCGTCGCGCCGGGCGGAGGATTGGTCACGGCATAGGTCACGAGAAACGTCGCGTCGAGCACCGCAAGACCGAGGGCGAACAGGATCAGCACGATATTGAGATCGGCGGCAATCCTGTCGAGCTGACGGATCAGCTCCTTTGCGCGAACCCGCTTGTGCGGCGACAGGCGGTGCAGCATGGCGGTGCGGCCTTCTCCGAGTTTGTCTGGAGAAGCCGACATAGCGGCCTATATTGCACCGCACAATACCGGCGCCGAGCAAGCCAGCCATGCACCCGGCCGGTTTCGGCTATTTTCCGGCTTCGGGAATACAGACAGCTGTTCAGGAAAAGGCCGGCAGAGACGGCGGCGAGCTCGGTAGAACCGGGCTAATGGACGCGCTCGCCCGCTCCCGGTTGCGGGCGCAGCAACTCGGCGGTCGAGCGCGCGATCCAGCACCACACGACGCAGGTCAGCTCGTCCTCGCCGCCACGCAGCCGCTCCGCCTCGCGCTCGGCGATCGAGACGGCGTCCGCCCCATGCCGCCGCACCAGCAACAGCGCCGCCTCCCAGATCTTGCGCTCGTTGGTCATCATCAACATGATAAATTCCGCGGCGGCTGTTCAGTTCCCGATGACAAGCGGGCCATTGATCGCAGCCGGACCCGGCCCCATATGTTGTTGATTGTGTCCGAAGCGGCACCGCATGCTGCTTGCGCCAAACCGGACCGTTTCTATAATCCCGGCAATGGCTGATCTCTTTGACGGCATGGCGCCGCTACCGCCGAAGCCCGCACCGCGCCCGGCGGCAGCCCCGGTGACCCCTCCCGCTCCCGCCGACAGCGGCTATTCGGCAAAAGACATCGAGGTCCTTGAGGGGCTGGAGCCGGTGCGCCGCCGCCCCGGCATGTATGTCGGCGGCACCGACGAGCGCGCGCTGCACCATCTCGCCGCCGAGGCGCTCGACAACGCGATGGACGAGGCGGTCGCCGGCTTCGCCAGCCGCATCGAGCTGGAGCTGGACGGCGCCGGCCGGGTCACGGTGCGCGACAACGGCCGCGGCATTCCGGTCGATCCCCACCCGCGCTTTCCCGACAAATCGGCGCTCGAAATCATCCTGACAATGCTGCATTCGGGCGGCAAGTTCGGCGGCACTGCCTACAAGACCTCGGGCGGGCTGCATGGGGTCGGCGTTTCGGTCGTCAACGCCCTGTCGGATTGGCTCGAAGTCGAGGTGGCGCGCGACCGGCATTTGTGGCGGCAGCGCTACCGTCGCGGCGTCCCCGAGGGGCCGGTCGAGGATGGCGGCCCGGTGCAGAACCGGCGCGGCACCACCCTCTGCTTTCACCCCGACCCGGAGATTTTCGGCGAGGCCGCGTTCCGCCCGGCCTTGCTCTACCGGATGGCGCGCTCCAAGGCCTATCTGTTCCGCGGCGTCGAGATTCGCTGGCGCTGCGATCCCGCCTTGCCGCGCCCCGACGGGGTGCCGCAGGAGGCGCGGCTGCATTTTCCGGGCGGCCTTGCCGACTTCCTCGCCGCCAGCCTCGACGGGCGCGAGTTGCTGACTGCGACGCCGTTTATCGGCGAGGCCGAGTTCACCGACCAGAGCGAGGCGGGCGGCCGGGTCGAATGGGCGGTGGTGTGGCCGCAGGACGAGGATGACGGCTTCTCCCATTCCTATTGCAACACGATCCCGACCCCGGAAGGCGGCACCCACGAGGCCGGGCTGCGCAACGCGCTGACCCGCGGCATCAAGGCGCACGCCGACCTCGTCGGCAACCGCCGCATCGCCCAGGCGACCGGCGAGGACGTGGTCGCCGGCGCCGCGATGCTCCTGTCGGTATTCCTGCCCGACCCGCAATTCCAGGGCCAGACCAAGGAGCGCTTGGCCTCTTCCGAGGCGACCCGCCTCGTCGAGAATGCGGTGCGCGACCATTTCGACCACTGGCTCGGCGCCGACCCGGCGAGCGGCCGCCTCCTCCTCGACCGCATCGCCGAGCGCGCCGAGGAGCGCCAGCGGCGGCGCCAGCAGAAGGAATTGTCGCGCAAGAGCGCCACCCGCAAATTGCGCCTGCCCGGCAAGCTC
>DASUKH010000297.1:0-2109 GCA_036278835.1 Allostellaceae bacterium | reverse complement strand
TTTTCCTGGCTCTGCGTCTCCGGCATGACGATGACCGTGCGGTAGCCGCGCGCGTTGCCGACCAGCGCGAGGCCGATCCCGGTATTGCCGGCGGTGCCCTCGACGATGACCCCGCCCGGCCGCAAGAGGCCGCGCTCCTCGGCATCGGTGATGATGGCGAGCGCGGCGCGGTCCTTGACCGAGCCGCCGGGGTTCAGGAACTCGGCCTTTCCGAGGACCGTGCAGCCGGTCTCCTCGGAAGCGCGGCGCAATTTGATCAGCGGGGTGTTGCCGACCGAATCGACAAAGCCGTCACGGAAATCCATGCCTCGCCTCCAGCTCCGGGCTGTGCCATCGTTCCCACACTATCGGCCACCGCCCGTCGAGAGCAACCGGGCATGCTCACTCAGATCTATGAGGTCTCGACGCCGCAGGAGGCCCGCGCGATTTCGGCGATCGGCGTCGATCACATCGGCGTGCTGGTCGGCGATGGCGAATTTCCGCGCGAGCTGCCGGTCGAAGCGGCGCGCGAGATCGCCGCGGCAATCCTGCCGCCGGCAAAACCCTCGGCATTGTTCCTGACCGCCGACACCGGACTGATCGAGAAATGGGCGCGCGAGCTTCGCCCGGCGATCGTCCACCTCGGCGCCGCGCCGGAACTGCTCTCGCCGAATGACGCGGTGGCGCTGAAATCCCGCCTGCCCGGCATTTTGCTGATGCGCAGCGTGCCGGTTATCGGCGAGGCGAGCATCGCGCTCGCTCGTAGTTACGCCGGGATCGCCGATTACCTGCTGCTCGACAGCCATCGGCACTCCGACCGGCAGGTCGGCGCGCTCGGCGTGACCCACGACTGGACGATCAGCCGGCGCATCGTCGAGCTGGTCGCGATCCCGGTCATTCTGGCCGGAGGTCTCGGTCCGGATAACGTCGCCGAGGCGATCCGCACCGTGCGTCCCGCCGGCGTCGACTCGAAGACCCGCACCGACCAGGACGGCTCGCATCAGAAGGACATCGACCGGGTGCGCCGGTTCCATTTGGCAGCGCGCGCCGTCGCGGTCTGACCCGCGGCAGAGCGGCGGGCGGGGGACCGATTTCGGCCCAGGAGGTTGACCGGGAGATGAGCGCGACCGCGGATTGGCTACTTTCCCACCTGCTGGATTTCGCCATGCGAAACCGCGCGCTCGACGATTACCGCCGGGCGGCGCTCGCGGCGGCGCACGGGGTCGTCCTCGAAATCGGCGTTGGCTCCGGCCTGAACCTGCCGCTCTATGCCGGGGCCGTTCGCCGCGTCGTCGCGCTCGACCCATCGCCGGCCCTGCTCAGGCTGGCGCGGTCGCGGGTGAAGGAGGCGCCCGTTCCGGTCTCGCTCGTGCAGGGATCGGCGGAGCGGCTCCCGTTCCCCGAGGCGACGTTCGACAGCCTCGTCATGACCTGGACCTTGTGCTCGATCGACGACCCGCGATCCGCGCTGATCGAGATGCGGCGCGTCCTGAAGCCGGACGGCCGGCTGCTCTTCGTCGAACATGGACTGTCACCGGATGCGAGGGTTGCGCGCTGGCAGCGGCGCCTCACCCCCTGCTGGTCGCGGCTCAGCGGCGGCTGTCATCTCGACCGCAAGGCTGACGATCTGATCCGCGCCGCCGGGTTTCGGCTGGATAAGGTCGAGACCGGCTACATGCGCGGCCCGAAGCCGTGGACGTTCCTTTACCGCGGCGCGGCCAGCGGGGGCAGCCGCGGCCGCGGCGCCGGATGACGCGCCGGGCGGCGGCCTGTAGGATCGCCGCCCACGCCAACAGAGGAGGGGAAACATGGCGGCGCTCTTGAAGAACGCGGCGCGCGAGCGGCTCGATGCCGGCGAACTGGCCCTGGGGATCATCCTGCGCCAGGCGCGCACCGTCGATATCGCGCCGGCGATGAAGGCGTGCGGCTATGACTGGCTGTTTCTCGACCTCGAGCACAATTCGATGGACCTCGACGTGGCGGTGCAGATCGCCGTCGCCGCGCTCGGCGCCGGCATCGCGCCGGTGGCGCGGGTGCCGGCCGGGCAGTTGTGGCTGGCGACACGGTTTCTCGACGGCGGCGGCCTCGGCATCGTCGTGCCGCATGTCGATACGCCGGAGGAGGCTCGGC
>DASUKH010000296.1:0-16462 GCA_036278835.1 Allostellaceae bacterium | reverse complement strand
ATCGGCCGCTCGGCGTTGCGGCCGGGCCGGCGGCGCCTGCAAATCCCGCAGATCGGCGACATCTCCAACCTCGACGAGGACAACCGGCTGCGCACCCGCGACGACAGGAAGCGCCTCGACGCGCTCGGCAACCGGTTGTGGCACACCGATGCCTCCTACATGCCGGTGCCGGTGGTGCTCGGCATGCTATTCGCGGTGGCGGTGCCGCCGCCATCGCCCTGGGGCGGCGGCGAGACCGAGTTCGCAGACATGCGCGCCGCCTATGATGCGCTGTCACCGGCGCAGCAGGAGGCGGTCGCCGATCTGATCGTCGAGCACGACGTGTTCTGGTCGCGCGGCCAGATCGGGTTTACCGAGTTCCCGCCCGGCGAGCGCGAGCAGTTTCCACCGTCGCGCCAGCGCCTCGTGCGCCGCCATCCCGGCTCGGGCCGCAAGGCGCTCTATCTGTCGGCGCACGCCTCGCACATCATCGGCTGGCCGGTGCCGGAAGGCCGCCTGCTGCTCGCCGACCTGGCCGAACACGCGACCCGGCGCGAGTTTGTCTACAGCCACAAATGGCGGGCGGGCGATCTCGTGATCTGGGACAACCGCGACACGATGCATCGCGGCCGGCCGCACGACGACGCCTTCCCGCGCGACCTGCGCCGCGCTACCACGCTCGATACCGGCTCCACCCTCGATGAGGCTGCCTGACCATGGCCAACGATTCTCACAGCGCATTGATCCGCGACCAGTTCACCCGGCAGGCGACGCCGTTCAGCACCGCCGCGCCGATCGCCGACGAGGCGGCGCTGCGGATGATCGTCGAGGCGGCGGAGGCCGGGCCGAACGACGCGCTGCTCGACGTCGCCTGCGGCGGCGGCATCGTCGTCTGCGCCATCGCGCCGCATGTGAAGCACGCCACCGGCATCGACATGACCCCGGCGATGCTGGCGCGCGCCCGCAAGCTCGCCGCCGAAAAGGGAGTCGCCAATGTGACTTGGCAGGAGGGCGATGTGACCCGCCTGCCCTATCCCGACGGCGCCTTCACGATCGTCACCAGCCGCTTTGCGATGCACCATTTCCAGAACCCGGCCGGGGTGTTCGCCGAGATGGTACGGGTCTGCGCGCCGGGCGGCCGGGTCGTCGTGGTCGATACCTGCGCCTCGGCCGACCCGGCAAAAGGCGCCGAGTTCAACCGGCTCGAAAAATTGCGCGACCCTTCGCATGTCCGTTCGCTCTATCTGACGGAATTGCAGGGTCTCTTCCGCAATGCCGGGCTGGGCGAGCCGCGGTTGCGCTCCTACGAGTTACGCGACGAGGTGAAGAACCTGCTGGCGCGCTCGTTTCCCAACCCGGGAGACGAAGAGAAGATCATTGCGCTGTTCGCCGCATCGATCGATGACGACCGCCTCGGCATCCCGGTCAGCCGCGACGGCGAGCGCCTGCGCTACGCCTATCCGGTCGTGATCCTCGCCGCCCGCCGGCCGTAACCTCCAAATATTCTCCCTCTCCCCCACTGGGGGAGAGGGCAGGGGTGAGGAGGCATTCGGGCGCCCGTGCCCTCACCCACCAAGCGCTCCGCGCTTGGTCCCCCCCTCTCCCGCGGTGCGGGAGAGGGTTAAGGGATCAGCGCTGCAAATCGCGGGCGGCGCGGGCCGCCGGGCGCTCGGCGCAGCGTTTGAACCACTCGGCCATTTTCGGTACTGCGGACAGGTCGATCCGCGCCGGGCGCGCCCAGGACAGGATGCTGGCGACGTTGAGGTCGGCGATCGTGAAGTGCTCGCCGAGCAGATAGGGTTGGGCGGAGACCGCCTGGTCGAGCACCATCAGCGGCCGGCCGAGATCGCGCTCGCACTGGTCGGCGAGAGCGGCATCGCGCTTGTCCTCGGGCAACAGGGCGCGGTGGAACATCGCGGTCAACACCGGCCGCTCGACCTCGGTCATTCCCCAGAAGCTCCATTGCCAGGCGCGCGCCTCATCCTCGAGCCGCACCGGGTAAAGACCGCCCTGGCCGTATTTCTTGGCGAGATAGAGATTGATCGCCATCGACTCCCACAGGACGAACCCGTCGTCGTCAATCGCCGGGATGTGGCCGTTCGGGTTGATCGCAAGGAATTCCGGGGTGCGGGTCTCGCCCTCGCCCATGTCGATCGGGATGTTCTCGTAATCGAGGCCCAGCTCCTTTGCCAGCCACATCGTGCGGAAGGCGCGTGAACGCGGGATCCCGTATATCTTCAGCATCGCCGTGATCCTTCCAGGAGGGTACGGGCCGAGCCTCGCACGAGCGCCCTTCCGCCGGCAATAGCGCGGCCTTGGCACCCGATCGGTCCGCGACCACATCGGGAGAACGAGATGTGGAGGCGGCGATGACCCAGGATCTCTGGGACAACCCGATGGGTACCGACGGGTTCGAGTTCGTCGAATATACCGGCCCCGACCCGGCGGCGCTGGGCGCGCTGTTCGAGCAGATGGGGTTTGCCGCGGCGGCGCGGCACCGTTCGAAGAACGTCACGCTCTACAAGCAGGGCGACGTCAACTTCATCCTCAACGCCGAGCCGGAAAGCTTTGCCCAGGCCTTTGCCCGGCTGCACGGGCCTTCGGTCTGCGCGATCGCCTTCCGGGTCAAGGATGCCGCCGCCGCCTGCGAGCGCGCGATCAAGCTCGGCGCCAAGCCGGTGCACGGCAAACTCGGACCGATGGAGCTGAACATCCCGGCGATCGAGGGGATCGGCGGCAGCCTCATCTATCTCGTCGATCGCTACGGCGACCATACGATCTACGACGTGGATTTTGTGCCATTGATCGCCGATCGGGCGCCGGCGGGCGTGGGACTTACGGGCATCGACCACCTGACGCACAACGTGCTTCGCGGCCGTATGCGGTTATGGGCCGAATTCTACGAGCGGCTCTTCAACTTCCGCGAGATCCGTTATTTCGACATCGAGGGCCAGCAGACCGGGCTGCGCTCGCAGGCGATGACCAGCCCTGACGGCAAAATCCGCATTCCGATCAACGAAAGCGCCGACGACAAATCACAGATCGCCGAGTATCTCGAGGCCTATCACGGCGAGGGCATCCAGCACATCGCGCTCGCCACGGCCGAGATCTACCGCACGGTCGAAACCCTGCGGGAGCGCGGCATCGGCTTCATGTCGGTGCCCGAGACCTATTACGAGGCGATCGATGCGCGCCTGCCCGGCCACGGCGAGGATCTGGCGCGGTTGAAGCGCGACCGCATCCTGATCGACGGTGCGCCCGGCCAGGGCGAGGGTCTGTTGCTGCAAATCTTCACCGACACCGTCATCGGCCCGATCTTCTTCGAGATCATCGAGCGCAAGGGCAATGAGGGGTTCGGCGAGGGCAATTTCCGCGCTCTCTTCGAATCGATCGAGCGCGACCAGATCCGCCGCGGCGTGCTGCAGCCGGCGAAGCGCGGCTGATTGCTTTGCGGACCGCCGCCGTCCAGCCGGCATGCCGCCGGAACGGCGGCAAGTCCCGATCGCGGCTATGCCGCCTTTTCGGCCTCTTCCTCCTCGCCGGGGCGGGGACCGGAATCTTTGCCCTTGGCCTCGGGGTCGCGATCGACCAGCTCGATCACCGCCATCGCCGCGGCGTCGCCGTAACGGAACCCGGCCTTGATGATGCGGGTGTAGCCGCCGGGCCGATCGGCATAGCGCTCCGCCAAGGTCGTCATCAGCTTGTCGGCGAGCTTGGCGTCCTGCAGCCTGGCGATCGCCTGCCGGCGCGCGTGCAGCCCGCCGCGCTTGCCGAGGGTGATTAGCCGCTCGACAATCGGCCGCAGATCCTTGGCCTTGGGCAGGGTCGTGCGGATCTGCTCGTGCTTCAGGAGCGCGGCGGCGAGGTTCTCGAACATCGCCTTGCGATGGGCGGAGGTGCGGCTGAAGCCGCGGTGGCTCATTCTGTGGCGCATGTCACTTTCCTATCGCACCTCGGGCCGTCGTCATTGCGAGGAGCGGAGCGACGAAGCAATCCCGGACCGCCGGCCCCGATCGGGATTGCTTCGCTTCGCTCGCAATGACGAACTCGCCGCAAAAACCCGAAACGTTAATACGGCTCGTCGATCCGCTTGGCCAGCTCCTCGATATTCTCGGGCGGCCAGTTGGGGATTTCCATGCCGAGATGAAGCCCCATGTTGTTCAGCACCTCCTTGATCTCATTCAAGGATTTGCGGCCGAAATTGGGGGTCCGGAGCATCTCTGCCTCGGTCTTTTGCACAAGATCGCCGATATAGACGATGTTGTCGTTCTTCAGGCAGTTGGCCGAGCGCACCGACAATTCGAGTTCGTCCACCTTGCGCAGCAGGTTCTTGTTGATCAGCGGCTCGCCGGCGATCTCCTTCTCGACCGCGTGGCGCGGCTCCTCGAAGTTGATGAACAACTGCAGCTGGTCCTGCAGGATGCGCGCCGCCAGGGCCACCGCATCTTCCGGGGTCACCGCGCCGTTGGTCTCGACCCGCATCGCCAGCCGGTCATAGTCGGTGACCTG
This sequence comes from Allostellaceae bacterium, assembly GCA_036278835.1. Lineage (GTDB taxonomy): Bacteria > Pseudomonadota > Alphaproteobacteria > ATCC43930 > CGMCC-115725 > DATARH01. Next base: position 11,974 of record DASUKH010000296.1, on the reverse strand, counting down.
GCCGACGCGGGTGTTCTCGACCCGGTAGGACATTTTGCGCACCGGGCTGAACAGCGCATCGACCGGGATGAGGCCGATCGGCGCGTCCTCCGGGCGGTTCTGCGTCGCCGGCACGTAGCCCTTGCCGTTTTCGACGGTGAGTTCCATCGATACCCGCGCGCCGTTGTCGAGGGTGCAGACGACATGGTCGGGGTTGAGAATTTCGACATCATGCCCGGTCTCGATCTGGCCGGCCCGCACCTCGCCGGGCCCTGCAGCGCGCAGCCGCATCCGCTTTGGCCCCTCGCCGTGCATGCGCAGGCAGATGCCCTTCACGTTCAGTACGATATCGGTGATGTCTTCGAGCACGCCGGGAAGCGAGGAGAACTCGTGCAGGACGCCCTCGATCTGCATCGAGGTAATCGCGGCCCCTTGCAGCGAGGACAGCAGCACCCGGCGCAGCGCGTTGCCGAGAGTGAGCCCGAAACCGCGCTCCAGCGGCTCCGCGACGACGGTGGCGAAGCGCGCTGCGTCGCCACCCGGCTCGACCGCAAGCTGCTTCGGTTTAATCAGGGTTTGCCAGTTCTTTTGCAGCACGACAACCTCGGTCGGTAGGAAGCGGACGTATCCGCAATGCGTAGCCGGCGCCCGCTCCAAAAGCGGCGCCGGCCTGTTGTTCTTTGGCGGCCGGGCGTGCCGGCCGCGACGGTCGGCTCAGACGCGGCGGCGCTTCGGCGGGCGGCAGCCGTTGTGCGGGATCGGCGTCACGTCGCGGATCGAGGTGATCGCGAAACCGACCGCCTGCAAGGCGCGCAAGGCCGATTCGCGCCCCGACCCCGGCCCCTTGACCTCGATATCGAGGGTGCGCATGCCGTGTTCCATCGCCTTGCGCCCGGCATCCTCGGCGGCGACCTGCGCCGCGTAAGGGGTCGATTTGCGCGAGCCTTTGAAGCCCTGGCTGCCCGACGACGACCACGCGATCGCGTTACCCTGGGCATCGGTAATCGTGATCATCGTGTTGTTGAAGCTCGCGCTGACATGCGCGGTGCCCGAAGTGATGTTCTTGCGCTCGCGCCGACGAAGACGCGGCGCCGCCGTGCTCTTTGCCATTTACCTCTTTCCGCCGTTGCGCCCGGTCGCCCTGGACGCGCTACTTCTTCTTGCCCGCGATCGGCCGCGCCGGTCCCTTGCGGGTGCGGGCGTTGGTGTGGGTGCGCTGGCCGCGCACCGGCAGCCCCTTGCGGTGACGCAGCCCGCGATAGCAACCGAGATCCATCAGCCGCTTGATGTTCATCGCGACGGTACGGCGCAGATCGCCCTCGACGACGTATTCGCGGTCGATCAACTCGCGTACCCGCAATACCTCGTCGTCAGTCATCTCGTGCACCCGCCGTTCGGCTGGGATGCCGACCCGGGTGCATATCTCGAGTGCCTTGGTGCGGCCGATGCCATGAATATAGGTCAGGCCGATCGGGACGCGTTTCTGATTGGGGATATTGACGCCGGCAATTCGCGCCACCTGCACATCTCCTTCAAGCGCCGGGAAAGGAGGCGACAGGGGCCTCCAGGCAAGCCGGCGAGTATAGGGATAAACGCCGGCCCGTCAACAAGCCGGCCAGCATACCTGATGGTTCCACTCCGACATAAGACACCCATTTCCGTCGTCCCGGCGAAGGCCGGGATCCATTTGTCAGCGGCCCATTCTGTGGACCTGTGGATACCGGCCTGCGCCGGTATGACGGTACGGTGGGCGCGGAGCGTCGGAACTCATTCACTAAGATAAGTCGCGGCGTCGCGATTGCCACCGGCGCCGTGGGCAAGCCGGGCGGCAGCCTGCGCTTTGATGCAGCGGTTTTTCCTTTGGGCATGATGACATCGGGCCGCCATCTGCCTTAATCTCCTGCAATGATCGATCCGGCTCTGCGACGCCGCCCCGGTGAGGGCGCCCTCGATCTGCGGCAGCCGGCCCGGTACACGGTGCCGCTGGTGATCGCTTCGCCGCACAGCGGCGCCCAATACCCGGATTCGTTTCTCGCCTCGTCACGGCTCGATGCGCTGGCGCTGCGCCGCTCGGAAGACAGCTTTGTCGATGAGCTTTTTGCCGCCGCGACCGAACTTGGCGCGCCTCTGCTCGCCGCCCGCTTCCCGCGCGCCTGGCTCGACGTGAACCGCGAGCCGTGGGAACTCGACCCCGGCATGTTCTCGGACGCGCTGCCGAATTTCGTCAACATCCGCTCGCCCAGGGTCCGCATGGGGCTCGGCACGATCGCCCGCATCGTCGCCAGTGGCGAGGAAATTTACGCGCGCAAGCTGCGCTTTGCCGAAGCGAGGCAGCGCATCGAAACGCTCTATCGGCCGTATCACCACGCCTTGCGGCGGCTGGTTGATGAGACCTCGGCGCGGTTCGGCGGCTGCTTACTGATCGATTGCCACTCGATGCCCTCGGCGGCGGGCGGCGGCGGGCCGGACGGTGCCGATATCGTGCTCGGCGACTGCCACGGCGCCTCGTGCGCCCCCGCGATCATCGAGGCGGCGCGGCTTTACCTGGCGCGGCGCGATTTCGCGGTGGCGCTCAACGCCCCCTATGCCGGCGGCTTCACGACCGGCCATTACGGCGACCCGCGGCGCGGCCGGCACGCCGTGCAGATCGAGATCAGCCGCGCCCTCTACATGGACGAGCGCCGTTTCCGCCGCAAACCCGGCTTCGATCGGATCAAAGCGGAGATGACCGGGCTTCTTGCGCACCTCGCGACGATAGCCGCGGAATGCTTGGGCGCGCCGCCCCGCGCGGCCGCCGAATAGCCTTGCGCGGAACCGGCGGCGCGACCGGCGCCTCCGCGGCGTTGATCAAAATAAGGGCAAACGGAACGGCGGGCGCGGGAGCGCGCGATGGACGGTCGGGAGTACGAGATCGAACAGAATTGGGCGAATTACCGCGAGGAGGAGCACGCCGTCTGGCGCTTCCTGTTCGAGCGCCAGCAGCGCGTCCTCGCCGGCCGCGCCTGCCGCGAATACCTCGACGGGCTCAGGGGGCTCGGAGTGGCGGCCGGCGGCATCCCGGAATTCGGCCGCCTCAGCGACATCCTCGACAAGGCTACCGGATGGCGCATCGCGGCAGTGCCGGGCCTCGTTCCCGACGCCGTGTTCTTCGCCTATCTCGCCCGCCGCCGCTTCCCTTCGACCTGCTTCATCCGCCGCCCCAACCAGCTCGACTATCTGCAGGAGCCCGATGTCTTTCACGACATCTACGGGCACGTGCCGCTGCTGATGAACCCGGTCTTCGCCGATTACATGCAGGCCTATGGAAGGGGCGGCCTGAAGGCGCTGAGGCTCGGCCATCTCGAACAGCTGGCCCGGCTCTATTGGTACACGGTCGAGTTCGGCCTTGTGCATACCTGCGAGGGGCTGCGCATCTACGGCTCCGGCATCCTCTCCTCGGCCGGGGAATCGGTCTACTGCCTCGAAGATCCGCGGCCGCACCGCCTCCCCTTCGCGCTGCGCCGGCTGATGCGGACCCGCTATCACATCGATCGCTACCAGCAGACCTACTTTGTTATCGACGGTTTCGACCAGCTGTTCGCGGCAACCCGCCCCGATTTCGCACCGATCTATCGCGAGCTTGACGATCTGCCGGAGATCGCCGCCGATGCGGTGCTGCCCGGCGAGCCGGTGCAGGCGATGTTCGATCAAGGCAAAAAAGAAGGGCCGCGTGTTACCGCGGCCCGAGTTTAGGGAGGAAACGCCTAGAAGACGTACGACACGACCACGAAGTGATCAATGCCGCACCGCACAAAATAGGGATCGCCGCCGGGAAGTCAACCCTCTTCGGCAAACGATTGGCAGGCATGGAGATTTCTCATAGCTCGGTCTGATCGCACATACCGTCATGTGTGCGCCGCAAAATGTTCCAAACCGTATTGAGATGGCGCAGGGCAAGGCACCCGGCGCGCCGCCGGCCCTGCAACCGGCCGACGCCCTGTTCATCGATGTCGACGGCACGCTCCTGGAGATCGCGCCGCAGCCGGAGCTGGTAACGGTGCCGCCGGGTCTGCCGGAATTGTTGGAGCATTTGGCGAACCGGCACGGCGACGCCCTGGCGCTGGTCAGCGGCCGCCCGCTCACCGAACTCGACCGGCTGTTCCGGCCGTGGCATGGCGCCGCCGCCGGGCTGCACGGCGCCGAGCGCCGGCGTGGCGACGGCATTGCGGCGGGCCGGCCGGACGACCCGGCTGACCGAGCCGCGATCTCGGCAATCGACCGGCTGCGCACGGAATTGCGCGATTTCGTCCGGAATCTGCCCGGCGTGCGGCTTGAGGACAAGGGGCGCACCCTGGCGGTGCATTACCGCGCCGCGCCGCAGGCGGAGGACGCGGTGCGCCGGACGGTGGCAAGGGTGACCCGCGCCGATGCCGAATTGGTGCGCACCATCGCCGGCAAGATGGTGGTCGAGGTGCAGCCGCGCCATCACGGCAAGGACCGGGCGATCGCCGCCTTTATGGCGGAGCCGCCGTTCCGCGGCCGGCGCCCGGTGTTTCTCGGCGACGACACGACCGACGAGGACGGGTTTGCCGAGGTCAACCGTCGTGAGGGCATCTCGATCCGGATCGGCGCGCCGCGCCCGACGACCGCTAAATACGAACTGCCCTCGGTCGCGGCGGCGCTCTCGTGGCTTGCGGCAGGCGAGGTGCGGTAGCGGGCAGGTTGTCCGGATTATCCATAACTCACACATTGCGGCAGGGAGGCCCACCACATGACATTGCGCGACCCCGGCATCGAGACACTGGCGGCGCGGCGCGGCGCCCCGGCTGCGGCGGCGCGGCAGGTGGATCTCGCCGGCGCCCCCGAACGCCGGCTCGTTGTCGTGTCGAATCGGGTCGGCCCGATCGCGCGCGGCAAGGCGGCTCAGGGCGGGCTGGCCGTCGCGGTCGGCGCGGCACTCGAAGAGGCGGGCGGCATCTGGTTCGGCTTCAGCGGCACCGTCAGCGAGCGTCCCAGCGAAGCCCCGGTGCTGGAGACCGTCGGCAAGGTGACCGCGGCGACGCTCGACCTGACGCGCCGCGATTTCGACGAATATTACATCAATTTCGCCAACCGGGTGCTGTGGCCGCTGTTTCACTATCGGCCGTCGCTGGTCGGGTTTTCGCGGCGCGATCTGGCCGGCTATTTGCGGGTCAACGAGATTTTCGCGCGGGCGCTGATGCCGATGCTTGAACCTACCGATCTGGTGTGGGTGCAGGATTACCATTTCATCCCGTTTGGCGACTCGCTGCGCCGGCTCGGCAGCCGCAATACGATCGGGTTCTTTCTGCACACGCCGTTTCCTGCCGCCGAGGTGTTTCGGCTGCTGCCCAACCACCGAGAGATGATAAGGGCGCTGTGCGCCTACGATCTGGTCGGCTTCCAGACGCGCTCGGATCTCGACGGATTTCGCGACTATCTGCTGCGACAGGCCGGCGGCCGCGATCTCGGCGGCGGCGTCTTGAGCGCCTTCGGCCGGGTCGTGCGCACCGGGGTGTTCCCAGTCGGAATTGATGTCGAGGCGATCGTCGCGCAGGCCGAGGCGGCCGAAAAATCGCGCCATATGCGCCGGATGCGGGAGAGCATCCGCGACCGGGTGCTGATGATCGGCGTCGATCGGCTCGACTATTCGAAGGGGCTGCCGGCGCGCTTCGACGCCTACACCTATCTGCTCGAGCATTACCCGCATATCCGCGGCCGCACCGTTTTCCTGCAGATCGCGCCGCATTCGCGCTCCGAGGTGCCGGAATACCGGCAGATTCGCCGCACCCTCGAGGAGGCCGCCGGCCACATCAACGGCCGCTTCGCCGAATTCGACTGGACGCCGCTGCGCTATCTCAACAAGAGCTTCAACCACCGCATCCTGACCGGCTTCTACCGCGCCGCGCGCCTCGCGCTGGTGACGCCGCTGCGCGATGGCATGAACCTCGTCGTCAAGGAGTATCTCGCCTCGCAGTCCCCCGATGATCCGGGCATGCCGGTGTTGTCCTCTTTCGCCGGCGCGGTCGACGAATTGGGCGAGGCGCTGATCGTCAACCCGAACGATCGCGAGCAGGTCGCCGAGACCATCTGCCGCGGCCTCGACATGGCCATTGAAGAGCGCAAGGAGCGCTGGACCGCGATGATGCAAACCCTGCGGCGCAATGATGCGAGCGCGTGGCGACGCCGCTTCGTCGCGGCCCTGACCGTTGCCGGAAAGGCAGCCTGAGATGGCGCCCGCCGTGCCTGCGCCGCCAATTGCGGCCAGCCCGGAGACTGCGCTGGTCGGCGACATCGGCGCCACCAATGCCCGCTTCGGACTGGTCGCACCGGACGGCGCGATCCTTCATTCCGAGACCTTCGGCTGCGCCGATTTCGCGACAATCGGCGAGGCGATCGAGGCCTATTTCGGTCACCGGGGCGGCCTCGCGATGCCGCGCCGGGGTGCCTTGGCGATCGCCGCGCCGATCACCGGCGGCGATCGCATTCGCATGACCAATCACCCGTGGAGCTTCTCGGTCGCCGGGCTGCGCGACATGCTCGGCTTCACGCGGCTCGAGGTCATCAACGATTTCACCGCGGTGGCGCTCGCCATCCCGCATCTCGGCGAGACCGACCGGTTCGGGGTCGGCGGCGGCACCCCGAGCGAGGCCATGCCGGTCGCGGTGCTGGGACCCGGGTCCGGCCTCGGCTGCTCCGGTCTGGTGCGCGCGGCGAACCACTGGGCGGCGCTGACCGCCGAGGGCGGGCATGCGACGATGGCGGCGTCGAACGATCGCGAGAGCGCCGTCCTCGCCGAGATGCGGCGGCATTTCGATCACGTCTCGGCCGAGCGCTGCCTGTCGGGGCCGGGCCTCGTCAACCTCTACCAGAGCCTGGCGACGCTCGACGGCGTGCCGGCCGCGTCGTACACGGCGGCGCAAATCACCGACCCCGAAATCGGCGCGCAGGACCTGTTATGCCGAGAGGCGACCGCGATGTTCTGCGCGATGCTCGGCACCGTCGCCGGCAACCTTGCGTTGACCCTTGGTGCGCAGGGCGGCGTCTATATCGCCGGCGGCATCGTGCCGCGCCTCGGCGCCCGTTTCGGGCAGAGCGAGTTCCGCGCCCGCTTCGAGGCGAAGGGCCGGATGCGGGCCTATCTCGCCGCGATCCCGACCTATGTCATCACGCACCCGCTGGTCGCCTTTCTCGGCTGCGCCGCCGCGCTCGCCGAGTCGATATAACGATCAGCGGGGCGCGGCGGCGCGGCGCAGCCGGTCGTTGATGGCGCGGCCGATCCCGTCCTCCGGGATCGGCATCACCGCGATCCCGCTGAACGCGGGCCGGTCGAGAGCGCGCAGCATTGCAAACAGATTGGCGGCCGCCTCGACGAGATCGCCGCGCTCCGAGAGGTTCAGCATCTGCGCGAAGCCGGCGGGCGGATTGGCTCCGAAGGCGAGCAGCGCCTCGCCGGGTTTTGGTCTCGTCGCATCGAGGCGGACCGGTAGGGCCGGCGCGTAATGGCTCGGCAGCCTTCCCGGCGATCGCGGCGCCGCTTCTCCCTCGCCCGCCGCCGCGACCGACCCGAGAACTTCCGCCAGTTGCTCCAGCGTGACCGCGCCGGGGCGCAACAGCACCGGCACCGCCCCGGTCAGGTCGAGCACGGTCGATTCGACGCCAACCGGGCAGGCCCCGCCGTCGAGGACCGTCGCGATTTCGGCGCCAAACTCACCCGCGACATGCGCCGCGGTTGTCGGGCTGACCCGGCCGGAGCGGTTGGCCGAGGGCGCCGCGACCGGCACCCCCGCCGCGCACAGCAGGCGCTGCGCCACCGGATGGGCCGGCGCCCGCATTGCGACGGTGTCGAGACCGGCGCCGACCAATAGCGACAGGCCGCTCTCCGGCCGCCGCGGCAGCACAAGGCTCAGCGGCCCCGGCCAGAACCGCTCCGCCAAATCGCGCGCCCGCCTGTCGAAGACGGCGAGCGCCTCGGCCTCCGCCAATCCCGGCACATGAATGATCAAGGGGTTGAACCGCGGCCGCCCCTTCGCCGCGAAAATCTGCGCCACCGCGCGATCGCTAATCGCGTCGCCGCCGAGCCCGTACACCGTTTCGGTCGGAAACGCGACCAAGGCCCCCGCCCGCACCAGCGCCGCTGCGCGTCCGATCGCCACCTCATCGGAGTGAGAGATCATAGACCGAGTTCGCTATGCGAGCCGAGTCGGACAAGTTCAACCGTCCGATCATCCGGCTTGCGGTAGATCAGGATGAGGTCAGGCCTGATGTGGCAATCCCGGCAATCGCTCCACTCGCCAGCAAGCGGGTGATCAAAGTATCGCCGTGGCAAAATCCTTATCATCCGCCAGAATCGTGACGGCTTCGAGGAGATGAGCATCAAGCTGTCTGCCGTGCCGCCCCGATTTCTCGCGTTTGTAATCGCGACGGAAGCGGCCGGTGTATCTAACACTCCGCATTCAAGCCGGCGAGCAGCTCTTCCGGCTCGACGGGTGCCGTCAGCTCGCCACGTCGCGCTGCCCTGATCGCTTCAGCCGTTTCCTCGTTCGGCACCAAAGGCTCGAAGGGCAAGGCTTTTTCCCTGGCTATCCGGATAAGCAGCAGGCGACAGGCGTCGGAGATGGTAAGCCCCATCGCCTTCAATACCAAGGCGGCTTCGGCTCTGGTTTGTTCATCGATGCGGGCGCTGACAACGGTATCTTCGGCCATAAGCAATCTCCCGGGCCGGAATGTAGCGCCGACCGGCCGACCCGCAAGTGCTACCGCCCACGCACCCGCGGCATGATCAGGGTCGGCCATGGGTCGGGCATCTCGCCGACCGGCACCTCGATCAAGGACGGCCCGCGCCGCTTCAGGGCCGCCGCCAACTCGCGGCGCAGCGCCTCGGGGCTTTGCGCGCGCACCCCGGCGATGCCGTAGCTCTCGGCCATTTTGGGAAAATTCGGGTTGAGCAGATCGACCCCGATCAGCTTGTTGCCGTAGTCGTTCTTCTGCATGCGCCGCACGTTGCCGTAAGCGCCATCGGCGAAGACGATCGCGACCACGTCGATGCCGTGCAAGGTGGCGGTCGCCAGTTCCTGCACGTTGTACATAAAGCCGCCGTCGCCCGAGATCGACACGACCGCCCGATCGGGGCAGGCCACCTTGGCGCCGAGCGCCGTCGCATAGCTGAAGCCGAGCGTTCCCTGATAGCCGCTATGGATGTAGGTGCGCGGCATATACACCGGAAACGCGAGGCGGCCGACATAGCCGACCTGCGTCAAATCCTCGATATAGATGCCGTCATCCGGCAGTTCGGCGCGGATCGCGGCCAGATACTCGCATTGCGGCCCGAGCGTCCCGGCAAGCCGCGCTGCGGTGCGCGCCTTCAGCGCCTCGAACTCGTCCTTGCGCGCGGCGCGCGGCGCATCCGGCAGGGCGGCGGCCAAAGCCGTGAGCGCCTCTTTCGCGTCGGCGACGATGCCGATCGTCGGCCGCGCCACCCGGGTGATCTCTACGGGGTCGATATCAATGCGCACGACCTTGATGTCGGAATCGAGGCCCCAGCGGGTCTGCGGCTGGTTGAAGCGGGTGCCGACCGCCAGCACGACGTCAGCCGCGGCCCATAATTCGTGGCCGGCGAGCAGGTTCTGCGCGAGGTAATGGCGGTCGCTGACGACCCCTTTGCCGCCGGTATAGGTGACGACCGGCGCCTGCAGCCGCTCGGCCACGGCCAGCACCTCGGTGCCGGCCTCGGCGCAGCCGCTGCCGACATAGATCATCGGCCGTTTCGCCCCGGCGAGCAGGGCGGCGGCCTTGTCGATCAATTCGGGATCGGGCGGCGGCGCCGGCCGTGGCGCCTCGGGGTCGGGCAGCGCCACCTCGGTTTCGAGCGCCATCACATCGAGCGGCATCTCGAGCGCGACCGGCCGCGGCCTTCCGTCGGCGAGTTGGCGGAACGCCTCGTTGACCCGCTTGCCGGTCTCGCTCGGGTGATTGATCCGCTCGGCCGATTTGGTGAGGCCGCGCAGGATCGCCAGTTGGTCCGGCACCTCGTGCAGCAAGCCGAAGCCGCGGCCGATCAGGGTCGAGGGGATCTGCCCCGAGATGCACAGCACCGGCGCGTTCGTCGCATAGGCGGTGGCGAGCGCCGCCGTGGTGTTGAGCAGCCCCGGCCCCGGCACCACCGCGAAGGCGCCGATGCGGCCGCTCGCCCGCGCGTAACCGAAAGCCATGTAGGCGGCGGCCTGCTCGTGGCGGGGATGGATCACCCGCAGCCGCTCGCCGGCGTCGTAGAGCGCGACGAATAGCGCGTCGTTCTGCACCCCCGGCAGCGCGAACAGCGTGTCGATCCCGTGGTGGCACAGCATCTCGACCAACGCCCCGCCGCCTGTCATCCGCGTCATTCCGGCCTCCGTTCGCGCACCGCCGTCGCGGCACTGTTGAAGAGGTGGATGCCCCGGTCAAGTCCGGCCATAAATAACAGCGTCATGGGAGAACTTCGCGGCGGCTCCGTTGGCGAATGATGGAGAGCGGCGATGCGCGGCGACAGCGACGATAGGCCAACCCTGGCGGACCGCCCGGTGCCCGGCGAGGCGCGCCGGGGCGGTCTGTTGGCGCCGCTCGCCATCGCGGCGATCGTCATCGCCGGCCTCTATTTCGCCCGCCCGGTATTGGAGCCGTTCGCGCTGGCGGTGCTGCTGAGCCTGATGCTGGCGCCGGGGGTGCGCTGGCTGCGCCGCCTCGGCATCGGCAAGACCGCCGCCGTGTTCATTGCCGTCGTTCTCGCCTGCGTCGTCATCCTCGGTTTCGCCGCGGCGATCGGCGACGAGGCAATAACGCTTGCCAAGGACCTCCCGAAATACGAGCAGAACATCGCCCATAAAATCCGCTCGCTGAACGGCAGCATCCCCGGCGCCGGGGTGATCGGGCGCGCGACCCGCGTCTTCAACGAACTCGGCCAGGAATTCGGCGGCTTCCGCGCCGCTCCCGCCCCGGCCGCCGGGCCTGAGGGGACCGCGCGCGTCCCGGTGCCGGTCGAGGTGATCGGGCACGAGACGGCACCGTTGCAGGTATTGCGCGACATTGCCGGGCCGCTCTTGTTCCCGGTCGCGGCGGCCGGGCTGGTGCTGCTGTTCCTCGTGCTGATCCTCTTGAAGCGCGAGGATTTGCGCGACCGCATGCTGCGGCTGGCGGGGGTGCGCGACCTGCATCGCACGACCGCGGCGATGAACGAGGCCGCCGAGCGGGTCAGCCGCTATTTGTTGAGCCAGCTGGCGGTCGGCATCTGCTACGGCGTGCCGGTCGGTATCGGGCTGGCGGTGATCGGCATCCCGAGCGCGCTCTTGTGGGGCATGCTCGGCATCGTAATGCGTTTCCTGCCCTATATCGGCGGGCCGCTGACGGCGGTATTGCCGTGCGCGCTGGCGATCGCGGTGGCGCCGGGCTGGACCCTCTTCATCTGGACGGTGCTGCTGTTCGCGGCGATGGAGCTGATCATCGCCAATGTCGTCGAGCCATGGATTTACGGCCGCAGCACCGGCCTGTCGGCGGTCGCCGTGGTTGCCGCCGCGGTGTTCTGGGCGTGGCTGTGGGGCATCATCGGGCTGTTGCTGGCGACCCCGTTGACGGTGTGCATCGTCGTCCTCGGCCGCTATGTCCCGCACCTGCAATTTCTCGACATCCTGCTCGGCAACCAGCCGGTCTTGTCACCCGAGGAAAGCCTCTACGAGCGCCTCCTGGCGCGCGACCCCGAGGAGGCGACCGGCCAGGCCGAGGAATTCGCCCGCGAGAAATCGCTCGCCGCGTTTTTCGACGAGGTCGCGATCCCGGCGCTGGCGATGGCGCAGGCCGACAGCGACCGCGGCGTGCTGTCGGATCACCGGCGTGCGGTTGTCGCCGAGGGGTTCGCGGCGATCCTCGACAACCTCGCCGAGGAGGGGCCGGGCGAACCCGGCAAGGGCGAGGCCACGCCATGGATCGCCTGCCTCGCGGCGCGCGACGAACTCGATCTCGCGGCGGC
>DASUKH010000295.1:0-5642 GCA_036278835.1 Allostellaceae bacterium | reverse complement strand
CCCCCCCCCCCCCCCCCGACAGGGGCGAGATCGGGGCCACCCCCCTCACCCTGCCCTCTCCCCCCTGTGGGGGGAGAGGGTTCTTAAGGACGTATCGGGTCATTCGAGGAACCGACGGCGGGCGGCGGCGGCGGCTTCGTGCACCCGCGCCGGCGCGGTGCCGCCGAAGCTCGTGCGTCCGGCGAGCGAGCGCTCGACGGTCAGCACGTCGTACACCTCGGGGGTGATCGCCGGCGCGACCGCCTGCAATTCGGCGAGCGGCAGGTCGGCAAGGCCGCACCCCCTGGCCTCCGCCCGCCTGACGATCTCGCCGGTCACCCGGTGCGCCTCGCGAAACGGCATGCCAAGCGCCCGCACCAGCCAGTCGGCGAGGTCGGTGGCGGTGCTGTAGCCGCGCGCCGCCGCTTCCCGCATCCGGGCGGTGTCGGGCCGCATGTCGCGCGCCATGCCGGCAGTCGCCGCGAGGCAGAGTTCGAGCGCGTCGGCCGCCTCGAAAACCGGCACCTTGTCCTCCTGCATGTCCTTTTGATAGGCGAGCGGCAGCCCCTTCATCACCGTCAGCAGCGCCACCAGCGAGCCGTTGAGCCGGCCGGTCTTGGCGCGCACTAACTCGGCGGCGTCGGGGTTGCGCTTCTGCGGCATGATCGAGCTGCCGGTGGTAAAGGCGTCGCTGAGCTGGACGAAGCCGAACCCGTCGCTCGCCCACAGCACGATCTCCTCGGCGAGGCGCGACAGGTGAGTGCCGGCCAGCGCACAGGCGGCGAGGAATTCGATCGCGAAATCGCGGTCGGAGACGGCGTCGAGCGAGTTCGCCATCGGCCGCTCGAAGCCGAGCGCCGCGGCGGTCATCCCGCGGTCGATCGGGAAGGCGGTGCCGGCCAGTGCGGCGGCGCCAAGCGGGCATTCGTTGAGCCGCCGCCGGCAATCGTCGAAGCGGGAGCGGTCGCGCCCCAGCATCTCGACATAGGCGAGAAGGTGGTGACCGAAGCTGACCGGCTGGGCGATCTGCAAATGGGTAAAGCCCGGCATCGCCGCGTCGGCATGCGATTCGGCCTGCTCGATCAATGCCGCCTGCGCGTCCCGCAACGCCGCTGCGATGCGGTCGATGGCGCCGCGCACCCACAGGCGGAAATCGGTCGCGACCTGGTCGTTGCGCGAGCGGGCCGTGTGCAGGCGACCGGCCGCCGGGCCGATCAATTCGGCCAGCCGCGCCTCGATATTGAGATGGATGTCCTCGCGCGCCTCGCTGAACGGGAAGTCGCCCGCGTCAATTTCCGCGCGGATTCGTTCTAGACCCCCCGCGATCGCCGCGCCATCTTCGGACGCCAGTATTCTCTGCGCGACCAGCATTGCGCAATGCGCCAAGGAACCCGCGATGTCCTCAGCGTAGAGACGCTTGTCGAAATCGATCGAGGCATTGATGCGGCGCATGATGGCGGCCTGGCCGCCGGCAAAGCGGCCCCCCCACATCGGGTTCGGTGCGGCTGCGGCCGGCTCGCTGTGGGGCGCCTGGGTTCGGCGGTCGGCGTGGTTCGGCACCGTGGCGCTCGTGCTCCTGATGGCGCTCTCGCCGTTCGCGGCCGGCGAGGACAATTCGGATAATAATGGCATACAGCCCGGTCAGTTTATCCCGGTCAACCCGCCGCAGCCAGAGCCGCAGACCGCCTTCGCGGACCTCGCCGGCCGCCGCGATGCTCCGCCCGTTTCTCGCCCCGGTCAGACCGGCGCTCAAGCCGCTGCCGGCGCGCCGCTGAGCACCCGCCTCAGAAAGGCGCCGCCGCGTTGCAACCCTTCCGGGTCGATATTGTGCGCGACCCCGGGGCAGGCCAGGGTCTCGACCGGCACCCCGGCGGCGCGCAACGCCGCTTCCGCCTCGCCCATCGCGGCAAACGGCACCAGCGGGTCCTCGCTGCCGTGCACCAGCAGCACCGGCGGCCGCGAGCGCAGGTCCTCGGCCAGCAGCTCGGGCGCGATCAGGCGTCCGGAATAGCCCAGGATGCCGGCCAGCTGTTCCTGCCGCCGCAATCCGACATAGAGCGACATCATCGTGCCCTGCGAGAAGCCGACCAATGCCGCGTCGCCGGCGGAAAGGCCGCGCCGCGCCAATTCCTCGTCGATGAACGCCTCGAGCGGCGGCGCCGCGGCCCGCACCCCGGCCAGCATCGCCTCGGGGCTGCGGTCCTGCACGCTGAACCATTGATAGCCGTATGGCGCCATGTCGCAGGGGAACGGCGCGTTGGGCGACACGAACTCCGCCTCCGGCACGAGGCGCCCCCAATATTGCTGGAGGCCGATCAGGTCGTTGCCGTCGGCCCCGAGCCCGTGCAGCAGGATGACGAGGCGGTGCGGCTTGCCGCCGCCGATCGGCGGGCGGGCGGGACCGGACAGGGCCATCAGCATCGAAGCCTCGTTTGCGCGGCGCGGAAGCCGAGGCATAACCGATCACCCGCCACGCTGTCACGCGCCGCCGACAATCGTGAATGGCGGGTTGCGCTTTGCTCCACCCGTCCTACTCTACCCGGCGTGTCGGACGGGAGGAGGCGGTCGTGCCCGAACAAGGATGGTCGTTGCGCGGCGAGTACATGGAAAGCTGCAATTGCGACTATCTGTGCCCGTGCATCTATACGAACCCGCAGGGGCCGGCGACGCAGGACAATTGCACCGCGGCGATGGCGTTCCGCATCGACGAGGGCGCGGCCGACGGGGTGCGGCTCAACGGCCGGAAATTCGCGCTGGTGATCCGCGCCGGCCGGGTTATGGCCGACGGCAACTGGGCCTTCGGCGTCGTCATCGACGAAGCGGCCGACCCGGCGCAGCGCGAGAAGCTGGCGGCGATCGCGGGCGGCGAGCGGGGTGGCCCGCCGGGCCTCATCCGGCAAAACCTGGTTGGCGATTTCCGTGGGATCGCGGCGGCGCCGATCGAGTTCGCGATCGAGGGCCACAGCCGCCGGCTGATGATCCCAGGCCAGCTCTCGTTCGCGATCGAGGGCGTCCTGTCGCGCAACCGCAGCGGCGAGCCGCTCTATATCGACAATGCCGGCCACCCGGCGGGCCGCCGGCTCGCGCTGGCGCAGGCGCGGGAATTCCACCTCAGCGCTTTCGGCATCGGTCTCGACCTCTCCGGGCGCGGCAATAACGGGCATTTCGCGCCGTTTTCGTGGTCCGGGTAGGCCGCCCCGCCCCGCCGCTTACAGCGGGGCGCGGCACAGGCGACGCTATTCCGCTTTGCGGCAATAGGCGGCGAGCTTGTTGCCGTCGGGGTCGCGGACATAGCCGGCATAGGCGTTGGGCCAGAAGCCGCGCGGCCCGACCGCGCCCTCGTCCTTGCCACCGGCCGCCAATGCCGCCTTGTGAAAGGCCGCGACCGCGGCGCGGCTCGGCGCCTCGAAGCTGACCGTGCCGCCATTGGCGGCGCAGGCGGGTTTGCCGTCGGCCGGGGTCAGCACCATGAATTCCTCGGCATTCTGCCCCCAGCACGAGCCGCGGTCGCCGAGGTCCTTGACCCGCTTGTAGCCGAGCGGCCCCAGTACCGCGTCGTAAAACGCCCGCGCCTTCTGCAAATCGTTGGTGCCGACCGTGACATGCGTGAAGATAGCCATTTGTTGCTCCCTCCCGTTCGCTTGCCGGTGCGCGGACCGCGCACAGCATCCCAGTTTAGAACGTAGGATGGGTTGAGCGTAGCGAAACCCATCGCCGCACGGCTCGCGTTCGATGGTTTTCGCCGTGCTCAACCGATCCTACGATGCGCCGCGCGGCTCCCACCGGCCACCGATTTTGACGAGCGGCACGACCTCGCGGGCGAATTCGTCGTCCACCGTGTATTCGTAGCAGCGGATATAGCCGGCCTCGGGATAGGCGGCATCGATCGCCGCCAGCGCCCCGCCCAGGCTCGCGAAATCGCCGGTGACCTGCAGCCGGCTGTTCCACACCCCGCGCGCCGCCCGGGTCAGCCGGCCGCGGGTTGGCATGTCGGTCTCCGGCAGCCGGTCCAGATACGCGGTGATCTCGATGCCGACCCCGCCGGCCGCCACCGTCTCGTCGCGGGTGATCTCTACCCGCCAGGTCTCGTATGACATCGGCTGGCTCAGCTGGCGAGCGGGTGCGGCTGCGGGTTGGAGCCGTCGGTGAAGCGGGAGAGGCGGAAGGGCGCGGGATCGACGATCGTCGCGCCGCCGCTCACCATGTCCGCGACAAGGCGGCCGGCGCCGGGGCCGATCCCGAAGCCGTGGCCGGAGAAGCCGGTGGCGATGAAGAAGCCGGGAAGCTTGTCCACCGCCGAGATGACCGGGATCGCGTCCGGCATCACGTCGATCATGCCGCCCCAGGTGTCGGCGACCGCGACATTACGGAAAGCGGGAAACGCCTCGGCGATGCTGGCCTGGGCGCGCGCCAACACCAGCGGGTCGGCGGCCGGGTCGAGCACCCGCACCGCCTCGAACGGCGACGGCGCGTCGAGCGCCCAATGCCGCGGCATCCGCCATTCCTCGACAAAACGGCCGCCGACCCGGAAGCGCAATTTCTTCCAGTGCATTCGCACGCTCGGCAAATACTGCGGCAACAGGCGGAAGCTGTCGGGTACCAGATCGATGGTCCGCACCCCCAACGTCGCCACCGTATAGCCGCCATCCATCCGCTTGCGGTAGCCGAAGAGGCCGCCCGAGGCCGAGACTTCCGGGCCGCCGTCGAGCCGTGCGGTGCGCATCACCGACCCCAGCACTTTGAGCTGCGGCAGGTCGATCCCGAGATTGCCGCAGAAGAGCCGCGACCACGCGCCGCCCGCCAGCACCACCGCATTGCAGGCGATACGGCCCTTTTCGGTGACCACCGCGGCGACCCGCCCGGCGGCGGTCTCGATCCCGCGCGCCGCGCAATTCGTCAGGACCGCCGCACCGTGGCGGCGCGCCGCCGCGGCGATCGCCGGCGCCGCCATCTGCGGCTCGGCCCGGCCGTCGCTCGGCGTGTAGAGCGCGCCGGCCCAGCGCTTGGCGTTGCCGGGCAGGAGGGCCGCCGCCTCGGCGCCGTCGATGATCCTTGTGTCGAGCTGATAGTCGCGGGCGTGGTCGAGCCATTGCGCGACGCGGTCGAGGTCGTCGCGGCTGTCGGCGAGATACAGGATGCCGCAGGTGCGGAAGCCGGTCTCCGCCGCGACCCGCTCGTTCATCCCCTCCCACAGCCGCAGCGCCTCGATCGCCAGCGGGATCTCGCGCGGGTCGCGCACCATCTTGCGGCACCAGCCCCAATTGCGGCTCGACTGCTCGCCGGCGATGTGCCCCTTTTCAACGAGCGCGGTCGATATGCCCTGCTCGGCCAGGAACAGCGCGGCGCTGGTGCCGATGATGCCGCCACCGATGATCACCACATCGGCGCGCGCCGGCAGTTTCTCATCGCCCGCAACCGGATCGACCAGCGGCGCCGTCATCTCCCTGCCTCCCCTGCTATTGGGCGGGTAAGCGCAGCGTAACCCGCCATCGCCGCCGCGTGAACCGGTCACAACTGCTGTACGGTGGCGCGGCTGGTGGCGGATTTCTGGGATGAGGTCGAGCGATGGCGGCGGTGACGATCGGGATTGCCGGCTTGGAGGACACCAAATCGCGAATGCTCGCGGCATTCGAGGGGCGTGAGCAGGGCGCCTTTATCAGCTT
>DASUKH010000294.1:0-2505 GCA_036278835.1 Allostellaceae bacterium | reverse complement strand
CAGGCGCGATTTGCCGCCGAAATCAGCGGTCTCGACATCGAGTTCGCGCAGCTCTCCGTGTACGACGTCGGCGCGCTGGCCGAGCGCTTCGATCTCGTCCTGTTCCTTGGCGTGCTCTACCATTTGCGCCATCCGCTCCTGGCGCTCGACCTCATTCGCGAGCACGTCGCGCGCGACCTCTTCGTCTGCCAGTCGATGCAGCGCGGCGATGCCGGCGAGGAGCCGGTCGAGGCGGATTATCCGTTCGGCGAGACCGCCGTGTTCGAGCGGCCGAGCTGGCCGCATCTGTCGTTTGTCGAGCACCGCTATGCCGGCGACGACACCAACTGGTGGGTGCCGAACCGAGCCTGCACCAAGGCGATGCTGCGCAGCGCCGGGTTCGTCATCGACAGCAACCCTGAGGAGGAAGTGTACGTCTGCCGGCCTGGGCCGCTTCCGCGCGGCGCCGGCGCGGTCTATCCGGCTTTGCCGGCGCGGAAGCTCAAGGGGGTGGCGGCATGATCGAAGCGGCGATGATCTGGAACGAGCCGAACAACAAATCGCACTGGGACCCCGAACTCGACCCGGACTGGTCGCGCTTTGCGCAGATGGCGCGGCTCGCCGCCGAGGCGATCGCCGCCGAGGCGCCGGGCCTCAAGCGGGTGCTCGGCGGAATGTCGCCGATCGACCCCAATTTCGTCCGCAACCTCACGGGACAGGGCGTGCTCGACCGGCTCGACGCCGTAGCGGTGCACGGCTTCCCGCTCGACTGGAATTTGTGGCCGCTCGACGCCTGGCCCGACAAGCTCGCCGAGATCGCGGCGGTCACAGATCTGCCGGTCTGGGTGTCGGAATGCGGCGCCTCGAGCTTCGGCGCCGAAGAGGTGCAGGAATTTGGGCTGCGCCGCACCGCCGAACTGTTGATCGGCCGGGCGCCGCGCATCCACTGGTATTCGCTGTTCGACCTGCCGCAGGCCTGGCCGGCGACGACCCGCCACAGGGAGGCCGAGGGCTCCTCCTATTACCGGCATTTCTACATGGGGCTGGTAAAGGAGGACGGCTCGCCGAAGCTGGCGGCCCGGCATTTCGCCGATTACACACCGGCGCTCGGCATCTGCCAGTGGTTCCATTTCGACGACCCCCGGCTCGACGACGCGGCGGCGTGGCTGAAGCGGCTCGGCGTCCGCCACCTGCGTACCGGGTTGTCCTGGGCCGACTGGCTGCGCCCCGGCGCCGAGAAATGGTTCGACCGGATGATGCGGGCGCTCGACCCGTTCGAGATGACGGCGACCTTCTGCTTCACCCCGGAGGAACGGGGCTTGGCGCCGCACCATACCAGTCCGCCGCTCGTGCCCGAGGAATTCGCCGAGTTCTGCGCGTCGATGCTGCGCCGCTACGGGCGCGCCGGCACCGGCTGGGCGCCGCTGCCGCCGCGCCTCGCCGCGGCGGGATGACGGCGGCGGCCGACATCCTCGCCCGGCTCGCGGCGCGGCAGCAGGTCTCCGATCGGGTGATGATCCTCGTCGCCCACCCGGACGACGAGACGATCGGCCTCGGCGCCCAGCTCTGCCGGTTCGACGATGCGCTCCTCGTGCATGTCACCGACGGTGCCCCGCGCGACGGCGAGGATGCGCGGCGCTACGGCTTTACCGATGCGGCCGATTATGCCGTCGCGCGCCGGGCGGAGCTGGCGGCAGCGATGCAGGCCGGGGAAGCGGCGCGGGTTCGCACCTCGTGCCTCGGCATCCCCGACAAGGAAGCGATGGGGGACCTCGCCGGCCTTGCGCGCCGGGTCGCCGGATTGCTTCGCATCGAGAGGCCGGCAGCGCTGTTCACCCACTGCTATGAAGGCGGCCACCCCGACCACGACGCCGCCGCCTTCGCCGCCCGCACCGCCTGCCGGCTGGTGAGCGCGCCGCCGGCCATCATCGAAATGCCGCTCTATCACCGCGAAGGCGGCGCGCTCATCCGTGACCGTTTCCCAAATCCGTTACCCCGGCGAAGGCCGGGGTCCATGCTTCAGGCAACCGGGCGGCCAAACCATGGGTCCCGGCCTTCCCCGGGACGACGATGCTGTGATGAGACAAAAATCGTCCTCAATGAAAAGGACCTCCGCCGCAAACAGGCGATGGTCGAATGCTTTGCAACCCAGCTCTGGCTGTTGCAGGAATTCGAGCTGTCGGCCGAACGGCTCCGCATCGCGCCGGACTATGATTTTACCCAGCCGCCCCACCCCGGCATTTTGCATTACGAGACCCTGGGCTGGGGGATCAGCGGCGCCGACTGGCGCGAAGCCGCGCGGGAGGCAATGCGGGAGCTTGGCCTTGGACCGCCGGCATCCTGCCGGCAGGCCGGCGGGACGCCGGCGGTCCGGTGGTGCTGACGGTCCTCAATGTCGGCTACGCGCTGGCGCCGGTCGGGCCGGATGCGGTGGGCGGCGCCGAGCAGGTGCTGGCGGCGCTCGACCGGGCTTTGGTCGCGGCCGGCCAGCGCTCGCTGGTGGTGGCGCCGCGCGGTTCGATTGTC
>DASUKH010000293.1:0-47013 GCA_036278835.1 Allostellaceae bacterium | reverse complement strand
TTGAGGCACCCCGAATGGCGGATTTCGACCGCGTGGCGCAATGGCAGCGACCGCTCGGCCTCGGTCCAGGCGCGGCCGGCGAGCCGATGATCGTGATGCCGGGCGAGGGCCGCCGCCTCTACTGTCGTGCGTGGCAGGAGGCGCAGAAACGGATCGAGCTTGTCGGGGTCGCAGCGGAACCGCGGCCCGAACTGCCACAAGATCGGCCCGAGCTTCTCTCCGAGGCGCAATACCCCTTGCGCGAAGAAATTGGCGAGCGGCGTTTCGATGCCGCGCAGCTGCTTCATATGGGTGATGAAGCGGCTGCCCTTGACCGCGAAGATGAACCCGGCCGGCGTTTCCTCATGCCAGCGCGCGAAAAACTCCGGTCGCTGCAAGGAGTAATGCGTGCCGTTGATCTCAATCGTATCGACATGCCGGCTGGCATAGGACAATTCGTCGGCCTGGCGCAGCCCCGGTGGGTAGAAGCCGCCGCGCCAGCCGCCATACCGCCAGCCCGAGATGCCGATGCGGATTTCGCCGCGGGTGATGCTTGCGGCGGCCGGGCGCGTCGCTTCGGCAATGCCGGTCATGGTAATCTCGCCGAATGCTGACGATTTCCGGGCTGACCTACCGCATCGGCGGCCGCACCCTCATGGATGCGGCGAGCGCGCAAATCCCGGACGGCGCCAAAATCGGGCTGGTCGGGCGCAACGGCGCCGGCAAATCGACCCTCCTGGCGCTGATCCGGGGCGAATTGCAGCCGGACGGCGGCGCGATCCAGCTGCCGCGCGGCGAGCGCATCGGTTTTCTCGCCCAGGAGGCGCCGAGCGGGCGGGCGGGCGCGCTCGATACGGTGCTCGCCGCCGACACCGAGCGCGCCGCCCTCTTGGCCGAACTGGAGCACGGCGCGGCGCCTGAGCGCATCGCCGAGCTGGAGGCGCGGCTCGAAGAGATCGGCGGCCGCAGCGCGCCGGCCCGCGCGGCCCGCATCCTCGCCGGGCTGGGCCTCGACGCGGCGATGCAGGCGCGCCCGCTCGCGGAACTGTCGGGCGGCTGGCGCATGCGGGTGGCGCTCGCCGCCGTGCTGTTCGCCGAACCCGACCTCTTGCTGCTCGACGAGCCGACCAACCATCTCGACCTCGAAGCCGCCCTGTGGCTGGAACGCTATCTGCGGCAATACCGGCACAGCTTCATCCTGGTCAGCCACGACCGCGGGCTGCTTAACGCCGCGACGACGGCGACCCTGCACCTCGACGCCGCCCGGCTGACGCTCTATTCGGGCGGCTTCGACCAATTTCTGCGCACCCGGCGTGAGGCGGCGACGCGGCAGGCGGCACTGGCCCGCCGCCAGCAGCAGGAGCGGCAGCGGCTGCAGGGGTTTATCGACCGCTTCCATGCCAAGGCGACCAAGGCGCGGCAGGCGCAGAGCCGCGCAAAGGCGCTGGCGCGGCTTGAGCCGGTGGCGCTGATCGCCGACTCGCCGCCGGTTGCGCTCCGCCTGCCGCAGCCACCCGAACTGGCGCCGCCGCTGATCGCGCTCGACCGGGTCAGCACCGGCTACGCCGCCGGGCGGCCGGTCCTGTCGCGCCTCGACCTGCGGCTCGACCCCGACGACCGCGTCGCGCTTTTGGGCGCCAACGGCAACGGCAAGACCACCTTCGCCCGCCTTCTCGCCGGCCGCCTCGCGCCGTTGTCCGGCACCATGGTTTGCAGCCCAAAGCTCGCCTGCGGTTTTTTCGCGCAGCATCAGATCGAGGAAATGCGCCCTACCGAAACGGCGTTCGATCACCTCGCGGCATTGCTGCCGGACAGCCCGCCCGAGGCGGTGCGTGCGCGGCTCGGCGGGTTCGGGTTCGGCCAGGACAAGGCGTTCGTGCCGGTTGGCGAATTGTCGGGCGGCGAGCGCGCCCGCCTCAACCTCGCGCTGGTGACCCATAACGCGCCGTCGCTGCTGATCCTTGACGAGCCGACCAACCATCTCGACATGGAAACCCGCGAAGCGCTGGTCGCGGCGCTAGCCGAGTATGGCGGCGCGGTGGTGCTGGTCAGCCATGACTGGCATTTGGTCGAGCTGGTCGCCGATCGGCTGTGGCTGGTCGAAGGCGGCACGGTGCGGCCGTTCGACCGCGATCTCGACGCCTATCGCCGCCATCTGGCGGAGCGGGATGAACCGCCTGCCGCGCGAGGCGAAAGCGGAGCGGGAGGAGACCGGCGGCGGGCCGGTCGCCGCGCCGCGGCCGAGCGCCGGCTTGAACTGGCGCCGTTGCGCCAACGGGCGCGCGCCGCCGAGACCGCCGCCGCCCGTCTTGCCGCCGAGCGCCGGGCGCTCGATGTCAAACTCGCCGCGCCGGAGAATTTTGTCGGGAACGGCACGGCATTGGGCAGCGCCTTGAAACGCCATGCCGAGCTGGCGCGGCTGATCGCCGAAGCGGAGGCGGAGTGGTTTGCCGCCGAATCGGCGATCGAGGAAATCGCGCGCAACTGAAGGAATGACATGCAACGACTGCGCCGAACGAGCGCGGCCAATGGCCGCAAGCTTTCGCCGGCGGCGCCGTTTGACAGCGGCGCCGGACCCGGTTTATCGAAGAGAAATGATGGGATGGTTCGCCCGCTACGACGTAGGAGCCGATGCTCCGCGCCGCTCGTCGCCACATTTCAGATAGGCCCCGCCCATGGCTGAGACACCCGCGATCAGCGACCGCAACCTCGAGGCTTCGACCAACATTTCGTTAAAGCGCGAGCCGGCGTGCTTTGCCTTTCTGTCGGCGCGTTCGGTAGCGCCGCCGATGCCGATCGACTCGATCAACCTCGATCTGGCCTCGGCCGATTATTTCCGCGGCCGTGCGTCGCTGTGGACCTCGCTTGAGATGCGCTCGTCGGTCAACAACGACCGGCCGATGGCGATCCTCGGCTTTGACGAGAGCTTTCTGCGGCCGTTCGCGCGCGCCCTGGTCGAAGCTTCGACGACCCGCGCCGCCTACCGCATGACGATCCTGGGCGAGCGCGGCGAAAGCGAGCGCTACCGCGTCGTCGAATACGTCACCGGCGCCGGCAAACCGCTGAAGGAATTGGTGCTGCAGCCGTTCGACAATGTCGTGCTGATCACGGCGACGACCCCGAAGGACGGCGAGGAAACGCTGTTCCAGCTGCCGCGCACCGACAGTTTCCTGCGCGCGTTCGCCAAGATGGCGTTCACCGCCGATCAGGCATTGCGCGAGCTGCTCGAAGAGATGGAACGGCTCGCGCGGCAGACCCGGGACAATCCGGCACCCGCTGGAAACGGCGAGTAGGCCAGGGGCCGCAAGAGGCCCCTCAGCCTGCCCCTCTCTCTCTCCGCACCGGGGAGAGGGACCCGGATTACGCGGCGGTCCAGTCAGATAAGATACTCCGTCATGGCCGGGCTTGTCCCGGCCATGACGGAAGAGGTGCTCGGACCTGACCGGATCGTGCGCGCTACCCGCGAGCGGGCCAGGCGGGCGGGTTGTAGCCGAGCGGCACCGAGGGGCGTGCCCAGAAGGGCGGCGTCTCGGACAATTGCACGACCGGGCGCAGGTGCTTCAGCCGGCCGACCGGCGTGTCGCTCTCGGTGGACCAGCGGGCCAGCTCGTCGGGCGCGAATTCCGTCGCAACCCGGCGCGCGTCGGCTTCCGGCACCTCGCCGCGGCCGACCAGCCAGCGGCCGGTCTGCGCCAATGAGATGCGCACGAGCCAGCTGCCGCCCTCGCGGGCCCGCCGCGCCAGCGCGACCATCGCGCCGAACGCCATCAAATACCCGGTCAGATAGTCGATCGCCGAGACCGGGTAGAATTGCGGCTGGCCCGGCTCGGCGCCGGGGAACAGCTCGGCCTGACGGGTGGTGATGCCGCTGACCGTCTGCACCACCGTGTCGAAGCCGCGGCGCGACGCCCACGGGCCTTTGTGGCTGAACGCGCAGAGCGAGACATAGACGAGGCCGGGCCTGAGCGCCGCCAGTTCCTCCGGCGACAGGCCGCGCCCGCCCAAGGTGCCGGGGCGGTAGCCCTGCGAAAAAACGTCTGCCTCGCGCACCAACGCCTTCAAGGTCGCGAGGTCCTCCGGCCGGCGCAGGTCGAGATGGGCCGACAATTTGCCGTGCCCGGTGTCGTATTCCTGGTAGCCGATATTCGGCAAATGCGGCGCCGTGATCTTCAAGACATCGGCGCCGTGCTCGGCCAGCGTGCGGGCGCAGGTCGGCCCGGCCAAGACGCGGGTCAGGTCGAGCACCCGGACGCCCGAGAGCGGGCGGTTGCCGGCGGGCAGCTTCTCCGGCGGCGCATCGCCGATCCGGACGATCTCGAACAGCGGCAGTGAAGCAATCGCCGCCGCCTGCGGGTGGGCCGCCCATTCCTTCATGCTGCGCACCATGCCGCCGGCCCCCTTGGCGGCGAGGATCGCCTCTTCGAGTTCGAGCGCGTCCCAATTCGCCACCGCCCCGCGCACCGCGTCGCGATCCTCCGCCACCCCGAGCACCTTGAGGGCAGCCTCGCGGTGGTTCGGGAAATTGGCGTGGATATAGCTCCACCGTCCGTTTTTCGCGGGATAGACCCCCATCACCTTGTTGCGCTCGGTCGACACCGTCTCGCCGTTCATCTGCATGTAGTGGCCGCTGCGCAGTGAGGCGGCGGCCTGGCGCAGATCGACCGCGACCGACTGGCCGTGCCCGGTGCGCAATTCCCACAGGTCGGAGACCGCGAGGCCGGTTGCGGCGAGCGCGGCGGCGCTGGTCTCGCCGATGCGGAACGGGGTCGGCAATACCGGGTCGGCGCCGCCGGTGATTTCGGCCGAGCGGGCACGCGCCTCGGCCTCCGGGCCGGGCGAGCCGGCGGCTTCGAGGATCGTGCGCAGCGCGTCGTGAGCAGCCATGTGGAGGCCCCTGTTGCTGATGGCGGGCCATGATGCCGCGGAAATCGGGTGGAGGAAACCTCGGCGGCATCGATGGTCCATTAAGATTGCGTTTACAATTATTATTCTACCTTATGTTGCATATTCGGCCGAAACGGTTTACCGAAATCGGCCGAAGACACCCGTTCGTTGGCGTCACGCCGGCAGCGCCCAGCCGTCACCGGAGGTTCCCCGCTATGCGCATTCTGCTGATCGAGGATGATGCCGCGCTGGCGGCCGGCATCGAGTTGATGCTGAAGCGGGAGGGCTGCATCGTCGATGCCACCGATCTCGGCGAGGACGGGCTGGAGATTGGCAAGCTCTACGATTACGACATCATCATCCTCGACCTGTTGCTGCCCGATATCGACGGCTACGAAGTGTTGCGCCGGTTGCGCGCGGCGCGGGTGCGCACCCCGATCCTGATCCTTTCGGGCCTCGGCGAACTCGACAACAAGGTCAAGGGCTTCGGCTCCGGCGCCGACGATTTCCTGACCAAGCCGTTCGACCGGCGTGAGCTGATGGCGCGGTTGCAGGCGATCGTGCGGCGCGCCAACGGGCACGCCCAGGCTGCGCTGCGCACCGGCCGGCTGACGGTCAATCTCGACAGCCGCATCGCCAGCGTCGACGACCAGCCGCTGCGCCTCACCGGCAAGGAATACGGCGTCATCGAGCTGTTGAGCCTGCGCAAGGGCATGACCCTGACCAAGGACATGTTCCTCAACCACCTTTACGGCGGCGTCGATGAGCCGGAATTGAAGATAATCGACGTGTTCGTCTGCAAATTGCGCAAGAAGCTCGCCGAGGCGACCGGCGGCGAGCACTACATCGAAACGGTATGGGGCCGCGGCTACACGCTGCGCGATCCCGCCGAAGCTGCGCCCGAACTGCAGCGCGCGTGATCGCGGCCATATTGGACCGCCGGCGTCCCGCCGGCCCCCAGCTTTTATGCGTGTGAGGCGACCCAATTGGCGGTCATTCCGGGGCGCGGGCGCAGCCCGCGAACCCGGAACCCATGAACACCGCGCCGTTCGAGTGAGGGAAATGCTGGTGTTGATAGGTTCCGGGCCCGGCCCTCCGGGCCGTCCCGGAATGACCGCATCATTGGATAAATAGGTCACACGCGTTTTCGCCGGGGCGGGCTCGGCCGGCGGTCCGAGGGTTACGGGGACGTCGGAGGAGCTTCCCCCAGCCACTCCCGCCGCAGCCGGTCGCGGTGGCGCAGCAGCCAGTAGAGAGAGATGATCGTGTGACTGCTCTCGATGCGGCCACAATCGAGCATCGCCGCGGCCTCGCTAAGCGGCTTGACCATGACCCGGATGTCTTCGTGCTCCTCCGGGACGCCGTGGATGCCGCCGGCGCCGCGGGAATCGACGCGGGCGCAGAACAGGTGGACCTTCTCGTCGAGCGTGCCGCAGGCCGGCAGCATGATTTGAATCGGTACGAGATCGCCGATCGCCGTTATGGCGGCCTCTTCGCGCATTTCGCGGTGTGCGACCGCCTCCGGCGTCTCGCCCGGCTCGACCAGCCCCGCCACTGCCTCGATCTGCCACGGCGAGCGGCCGGAATAGAGCGCCGCCAGCCGGAACTGCTCGACGAGCACCACCGCATCCCGGTCGGGATCGTACAGCAGCACCGCCACCGCCGCGCCGCGGCGTACGACATCGAATACCCGCTCGCCGCTCCAGCCGCCGGCGAACCGGCGGTTGCGGAACCGCACGACATCGACCCGCAGGTGGCGCTGGAAGCCGGCGCGCGAGTCGCGGATCTCCAGATCGGGATGCGCCGGCGGGTCGCAGGCGTCCAGCGGCGGCTTCCCGCTCATCCGCTCACCACCGGCAGATCGACGAGCGCCTCGATTGCCAGGCTGTCGATCTCGATGACCCACAAATCGGGGTCGCGGCGGCGCTGCCGCGCGATATAGGAATCGGCCTCGCTCTCGCCGACCGGCGCCGCGCCGGTCGCGCGCAGCCAGATCGCGGCGCCGTCCGGCAGGCGCGCCTCGGCCAGCACCACGCAGCCGCCGTCGCGCCCGTTGAGCTTCAGCAGCACCGCACCGGCGTCGGCATCGCCGCGCGCCGCCACCGCGACCCCGATCGCCGCGAGATCGCAGCGGCGGATCAACGCCTTGACCCGCAGCCCGCTTTTGAGCCGTGGCTCCACTGCCTACGGCCGCGACAGGCGCTCGAGGCCGGCGATCTCGCGGTCGCGGTGGACCGCGACCAGATCGCGCGCGTCAAGCAGCACGTAGGTGGTGTCGCCCTCGCCGCACACCGCCTCGGCGACCGGGTAGTCGGGCCGCACCAGCAACGCGGCAAGCCGGCCGGTGAGATCGGGCTGGCGCGGCGCCAGCATCAAGAGGTCGGCGCGGCTCTTGTGCTCATAGCCGAAGCTGAAGCGGCCGTCGCAGGAGGCGGCACTCATCGGGGTCGGCGGCACGCCCGCCGGCTGGATCACGACGGTGTCGTTGCGGAACGCGATCTGTTGCCGCTCCGGGGTGGTCCAGCCGCCGGCGAACGGGTTGGTCGGGACCGGCGGCGCCGTCCCGGGCGCGGCGCACGCCGCCGGCAGCAATGCTGCCGCCGCCAGCACGCCAAGCCGCGCCGCGGTTCTGGAAAAATTGCGCAACATCGCACCCGATCCGGTCATCGCCGCGGCATCCATACGGCATCCGCCCACGCGCTGGAAGGGCGGTAACCGAGTCAAATATGCTTGAAGCACCGTTTGCCGGCAGCGCCGGCATTGAACTCGGCGCAGTCGATCGCGACGTACTCGCCGGTCGGGTCGATCTGCACCGCCCAGGCGGTGCCGTCAGCGCAGCGCAGGCTCCAATAGGCATAGCCGGCGCTCGGGCCGGAAGCGACCACCCCCATCGGAAAGGCCTCGGTGCCGATGCACCAATGCCCGACCGCGCGAGCCAACTCGGCGGCGCGGCCGGCCGGCTTCAACTGCATCAGCTTGTCATTTGCCGGATTGGGCGACGGTGCGGCATGGCGCGATGCCGCGCCGGCCGGGGCGGCGGCCAGCAAGATCGAGAGGAGCCATGCCGCGCATCGGCCCGAACGCATCGCCCGGCGCCTCATGCCGGCACCGCCACCGGCGCGGCCGGCGCGCGCCGCCCGGTGCCGATGAACAGCACCATCAGCGCCGCCCCGATGCACAACAGGCCGGACAGCATAAAGGCTTCGAGATAGCTGCCGAAGCCGATCCGCAACACTCCGCCGAGATAAGCCGCCGAGGCGGCGCCGACCTGATGAATAACGGTGATCCATGCCACCATGATGCCGATCCGATCCGAGCCGACGGTGCGCGCCAACAGCCGCACCGTCGGCGGCACGCTGGCGATCCAGTCGAGGCCATAGAACACGCTGAACACCGACAGGCCGAAAAACGACATGTCGAAGGCAAACGGCAGGTACATCAGCGACAGGCCGCGTAGCCCGTAATACCAGAACAACAGGTACCGGTTGTCAAAGCGGTCGCTGGCCCAGCCCGACAGGGTGCCGCCGATCAGCGCGAAAATCCCGGTCACCGTCAACAGCCCGGCGCCGACCACCTCGGTCAAGCCATGATCGACGCAGGCCGGGATCAAATGGGTGCCGACGAGGCCGTTTGTCGAGGCGCCGCAGACGAAATAGCCGCCGGCGATCAGCCAGAAGTCGCGCCGGCGGGCGCCGTCGGACAGCGCCGCAAAGCTCGCCGTGATCGGGTGGCCGGCGCGCGGCGGCAGCCCGGTTTCGGGCAGGCCGGGTTCGCCGTAGCGGCGCAACCCGACATCTTGGGGGCGGTCGCGCATGAACCACGCCAGCACCGGCACGCTCAGCATGACAACGGCGGCGAGGCTCAGCGACATGATCCGCCAGCCGCATGTCGTCACCAACGCCGCCATCGAGGGCAGAAAGACAAGCTGCCCGGCAGCGTTGCCGGCGGTCAGCATGCCGAGCACCAGCCCCTGCCGCTTGTCGAACCAGCGCGCCGCGATATAGGCCGCGAGATAGGACCCGACAAAGCCGCAGGAGATGCCGACGACGACCCCCCACAACAAGATCAGCTGCCACGCGGCGCCGATCGCAGGGGTCACCGCCACTCCGGTCGCGGCCGTCGCCAGCGCCAGAATCATCGTCCGGCGCACCCCAAAGCGGTCCATCAAGGCCGCGGCGAACGGGCCGGCGGCGCCGTAGAGCAGCAGGTTGACCCCGATCGCGAACGAGATCACCGCCCGCGACCAGTGGAACTCGTCTTCGAGCGGCACAATCAGCACGCCGGGGGCGGCGCGCATCCCGGCGCTCAGCATGATGACGACAAAGGTGACCGCGGCGATGGCCCAGGCATAATGGAAGCGGTTGAGGCCGGCCCGGATCGGGAGTGCGGTCACCTCGAATTCCCTTTGTGATTGTGCACGCCATTGCCCGCCCGCACCGGACGTCGAGTCGCGGATCGTGCCATGGCCTCGACGATGTTTACAGTATCGAAAATCCCCGATGCCCGCTTTTCGAGGTGGTGCGATGTTCAGCGATCGCCGGGATGCCGGGGCGCAGCTTGCCGACCGGCTCGTGCACCTGAAGGATCGGCAGCCGGTCGTCCTGGCCCTGCCGCGCGGCGGGGTGGCGATCGGGTTCGAGATCGCCCGCCGGCTCGACGCCCCGCTCGACATCGTGCTGGTACGCAAGATCGGTGCGCCGATGCAGCCCGAACTGGCGCTCGGCGCGGTCGCCGAGGGCGCCACGCCGGAAGCCTTTATCGATGAGCGGCTCGCCAGGCTTCTCGCGGTGCCGCCCGACTATATCAGCGCGCAGACCGCCCGCGAGATCGCCGAGCTGGACCGCCGCCGCCAGGTTTACCGGGCGGGCCGGCCGCCGGTGCCGGTAGAGGGGCGCGCTGCGATCGTCGTCGATGACGGCATCGCCACCGGCGCGACGATGCGGGTGGCGTTGCGCGCGGTGCGGCACCGCGGCCCGGCGCATCTGGTTTTGGCGGCACCAGTCGCTGCCGTCGAAACGCTCGAGGAATTGAGTGGCGAGGCGGACGAGACGGTCTGCGTCGAGCCTGTCACGGGTCTCGGCGCCATTGGCTTTTACTACGCCGATTTCCACCAGATGACCGACGACGAGGTGACGGACCTGCTGGCGAGGGCGTCCCGCCCGCCATGATGGCCGGTTGGGCGGGCGGGACGCCCGCAATCCGGCGATCCTACTTCGCCGCCATTGCCGTCGGCGTCGAGGCGAAGGCGGGCATCACGTCGCGGGCGAAGCGGCGGATGTTCTCGCGCGAGCCGCCGAAATTTATCAGCACGTACTCGACCCCGCCCTTTTGCAGGTCGTCGAGCTTGCGGGCGATATCGTCGGGGCTGCCGAACAGCGCGGTCTCGTCGCAGAGGCGCCGCACCTCGCGCTCGTCGTGGCGGGCGAAGCGCTCGCGGGTGTCGCCCGGCCGCTCGCTGAGCCGGTTGATCCGCATATGGCCCTGGAAGCGCCGCTCCAGCGCCGCATCAAGGTCGTCCTTGTCGCGCGCGATGTGCACCGCCCGCGCCACCCCGACCTCCATCGGGTCAAAGGCGCGCCCGCGCGCCGCCACGTCGGCGCGGAACTGGTGCACCCATCGCAGCAAATCCTCGGCCCGGTCGTACTGCCCGAGCAGCAGGTTGTAGCCGCGCTCGGCGACCTCGCGCACCGAGCGCTCGCTGCCGGCGCCCATCCAGAACGGCGGGTTCGGCCGCTGCGCCGAGGGCGGCTCGACGACGATGTTGTCGTACTGCCAATAATGTCCCTTGTGGCTGAACGGGGCGTCCGAGGCGAACGCCTTCGAGATGACCTGCAAGGCCTCGTCGAAGCGCGCGTCGGCCTCCTCCATCGCGACGCAGAACCCGGCGAATTCATTGTAGCGATAGCCCTTGCCGACGCCGAAATCGAGCCGGCCGCCGGACAAGAGGTCGAGGGTCGCGGCCTGCTCGGCAAGCAACACGGGGTTGTGCCACGGCAAGACCAGCACCGCGGTGCCGAGGCGCAGGGTCGAGGTATGCGCGCCGAGCCAGGTCAGCAGGCTGAGGCTCGCCGACACCTGACCAAAGCCGGTGAAATGGTGCTCGACGACAAACGTGCTGTGAAAGCCGAGCGCCTCGGCCTCGATGTTGTTGTCGATCCACTCGCGGAAGCCCTGGCTGCTGTCGGTCAGTACCGCGCCGGGATCGGGGCGCCGCGCCTGCGCGCTGCCGAACAGTCCAAACCGCATCGCCGCCTCCATCATTCGATCGGCCGAAACTAGCGGCTCGCCCGCGATATGCAAAATACCGGGTTCTTATTGCCGCCATAACAATACAGCATCGCTCGCCGGTTTCTTGACGGGCCGGCATCGCCCTCCTACCGTCTGCCCGAAACCTGCCGAGGCATCCGAAGAGCAATCGATGGGCGAGCGTGCGAGTTTGCTGGTGGTGATCGGGGCGGCGACGCCGCCCGGCCGGCTCGCCGCCGCGATGGCGGACACCACCGGGACGGCGCGCGGCATCGACCCGGATGTTTCGGTCGAGATCCTGAACCTCGCCGAAACGCCGGTCGAGATATGCGACGGGCGGCGGCTCGGCGCCTATAACGAGCCGACCCGCGCCGCGGTGGCGCGGCTGGCGGCAGCCGCCAGCGTGCTGATCGCCGCCCCGGTCTATCGCGCGAGCTATCCCGGGGTCTTGAAGAACCTGCTCGATATCGCGCCGGTCGAGGCGTTGCAGAACAAGCCGGTCGGCATCGTCGCGATGGGCGGCTCGCCGCATCATTACCTCGCGGTGGATAGCCAGTTGCGGCCGGTCCTGGCGTGGTTCGGGGCATTGGTCGCGCCGACCGCGGTCTATCTGACCGGCGGCGATTTCCGCGACGGCAAGCTGATTTCCGAGACGGCGCGGCGGGACCTGGCGGCGCTCGCGCAGACGCTGGTCGCGCTGTCGGGGCTCGACCCGGCAGCCCTCGGGCCGCCGCCCCTCGCCGCCCGGTTCACCTGAGGGCCACCCAAATGCAGCGGCAGCTTCACCTCAACCTGTTCATTCACAGCCGCGGCCATCACGAGGCGTCATGGCGGCATCCGGCGACCTCGCCGTTGCCGCTGACTGATATCCGCTATTATCAGGATTTGGCGCAGCGTGCCGAGCGGGCGAAATTCGATTCGATGTTTCTCGCCGACCAGCTGGCGCTCGGCGAGGACGCGTCGCAGGCGGCGCGCACCTGGCTCGAGCCGATCACGGTGCTGGCGGCATTGGCGGTCTCGACCAGCCATATCGGGCTGATCGCGACCGCCTCGACGACCTATACCGAGCCGTTCAACCTGGCGCGCCAGTTCGCCTCGATCGACCACATCAGCCGCGGCCGCGCCGGCTGGAACATCGTGACCTCGTGGCTTGCCGCAGCGGCGCGCAATTTCGGGGGCGCCGCCCAGGTGACCCATGAGGACCGCTATGCCCGCGCCGAGGAGTTCATGGCCGTGGTGCGCGGGCTGTGGGACAGTTGGGCCGCCGACGCGGTGCTCGACGACCGCGAAGCGGGTCTCTATGCGCGGGCCGACCGCATCCGCCCGATCGACCACCGCGGCGACTTTTATCAGGTGGCCGGGCCGCTCAACATGCCGCGTTG
The DNA here is from genome assembly GCA_036278835.1 of Allostellaceae bacterium. GTDB lineage: Bacteria > Pseudomonadota > Alphaproteobacteria > ATCC43930 > CGMCC-115725 > DATARH01. Next base: position 34,522 of record DASUKH010000293.1, on the reverse strand, counting down.
CCCGCAGGGGAGGCCGGTATTGGTGCAGGCCGGCTCGTCCGATACGGGCCGCCGCTTCGCCGCCCGCCATGCCGAGGCGGTATTCACCGCGCACATGGAAAAGCGCACGGCGCAGGAGTTTTACGGCGACTTGAAGAGGCTGGCGCGGCAGGAGGGGCGCGACCCGGCGCAGGTGCTGATCCTGCCGGGCCTCAGCCCGATGATCGCCGGCACCGAGGCCGAGGCGCAGCGTCTGGCGCGCGAGGTCAACGAGCTGACCGATGTCGAGGTCGGCCGCAAGCGGTTGTCGGGGCGCTTCGGCGGGCACGATTTCTCGCAACTGCCGCTCGACCGGAAGCTGGTGCCGGAGGATTTCCCCGATCCCGGCTCGGTCCAGGCGGCGCGCAGCCGGACCGAAGTCATCATCAACCTGGTGCGCCGCGACAAGCCGACGTTGCGCCAGCTCCTCGCCTATCTGGCCGGCGCGCGTGGGCATTTCGTGACCGCAGGTACGCCGGAGCAGATCGCCGATTTGATTGCCGACTGGTTCGCCGACGGCGCCGCCGACGGGTTCAACGTGATGCCGCCCTTGTTGCCCGGCATGCTCGACGCGTTTGCCGGCGAGGTCGTGCCGCTGCTGCAGCGGCGCGGGTTGTTCCGCACCGACTATGCCGGTACGACATTGCGCGACCATTACGGCCTGAAGCAGCCGCCGAGCGCCTTCGACGCGGCGGCGGAATAACGGGCGAGCTTCCCGTCATTGCGAGGAGCGGAGCGACGACGCAATCCCGGGCCGGGTGCGCACCGGACGAGATTGCTTCGCTTTGCTCGCAATGACACTTTGCAACCACTGAAAGCGGCGCGGAGAGCGGAATGGCGATCGATTATGAGAAGCGCGGCCGGGTCGCCTACATCACGCTGAACAATCCGCAAAAAGCCAACATCCTCGACAAAGAGACTGCCGATGCGATCTCGGCGGCGTGGATCGAGGTGTGGGAAGACCGCGACATCCGCTGCGCCATCATCACCGGCGCCGGCGAGCGGCATTTCTGCGGCGGCCATAATCTGGCGCCGCGCGAGAACGTCACCGAGGAAGAGCGCGAATACCTGCGCACGATGCGCATCTTCTGGCCGCTCGCCGGCACCGTGCACGGCCAGAAGACCGGCGCCGACGGCCGCATGGGCGACCATTACCCGCGGGTGTGGAAGCCGATCATCGCCGCGGTCAACGGCTGGGCGGCCGGCGCCGGCCTCTATTTGCTGCTCGCCTCGACCGACATCCGCATTGCCAGCCGCGAGCACGCCCGCTTCAAATTCGCGCTGACCAGCCAGGGCTGGCTCGGCCACGGCCCCGGCGCCAGCCTCTTGATCAAGCAACTGCGCTACATCGACGCGATGAAGATGCTGCTGACCGACGAGCCGGTCGATGCCGAGGAGGCATTGCGCATCGGCCTTATCAACGAGGTCGTGCCGCACGGGCAATTGATGGAGCGGGCCGAGGCGATCGCACGGCATGTCGTGACGATGCCGCCGGTGGCGCTGCGCATGATGAAGGAGTTCGTCGTGCGCTTCGGCGATTTGCCGACCGATCAGGCGTGGCACGTGCAGAACCTGATCAACAACCTCTTGATCCAGGTGACGACCGACGGCGAGGAAGGCCGCCGCGCCTTCAACGAAAAGCGCCCGCCCGATTTCACCGGCGCACTGCGGCGGCGCGGCGAAGCCTGGCCCGAGCCGGCGCCGGAAGACCAGGAGCGCCTCGACGACGCCTATCGCAGCGGCGAATTCTGAGGCCGCGGTTCGGCCGCAAGCGTCGAGCGGAACACGATCGCGGCGGTCAGCAGCAGCACCGCGCCGCCCTGATGCGCGGCGGCGAGGGAGATCGGCACGACCAAAAGCAGGGTCGAGAGGCCGAGCGAGAACTGTAGCGCCACGACGGCGAGCAGCGCGTGCAAGGCGAGCCGCGCCGGGCGCGGCAGGCCGGCTCGCCGACCGAACGCCCAGAGCAGCAGCACCGCGCTCGCGGTGGTCATCGCCAGGATGCGGTGGTCGAACTGTACCGCCGCGACGTTCTCGAACCAGTTGCGGACAAACGGGTGCAGTTGCGCGTATCCGGCCGGCACAAAGCTGCCGTCCATCAGCGGGAAGGTGTTGTAAACGAGACCGGCATTGAGGCCGGCGACAAAGCCGCCGGCGCAGATCGTCACCGCGACGAGCGCGATCAGGGCTTCGCCGAGCCGGCGCCATGCCGTCGGGACGCCCGCGCTCCGTCCGGTGGAAGTCGAACGGCGCAGAATGCCTAGTGCGATCCATAACCCGAGGCTGTAGATCGCCAAGGCCAGCGCGAGATGCGCGGTCAGGCGATACTGACTGACCTCAACCCGGTGGACGAGGCCGCTTTCGACCATGTACCAGCCGAGGCCGCCCTGCGCGGCGCCCAGCAGAAAGAGGCCGGCGAGCGGCAGGATCAGCCGCTTCGGCACCTGCCGGCGCCAGATGAACCATAGAAGCGGCAGCAGATAGGCGAAGCCGATCAGGCGGCCCCACAGCCGGTGAAAATACTCCCACCAGAAGATGTTTTTGAACTGCGCCAGAGTCATCCCGTAATTGAGCAGCTTGTATTGCGGGATCTGCTGGTAGCGCTCGAACTCGGCGAGCCAGGCGGCATGCGACAGCGGCGGCACGATGCCGGTGACCGGGTGCCATTGGGTCATCGACAGCCCGGACAGAGTGAGCCGGGTGATGCCGCCGAGCAGCACCATGACAAAGATCATGCCGCAGCAGCACAGGAGCCAGACCGCGACCGGCCGCGGATCGGCCGCCGCCGCCCTGTAGGGAAGCGGCCGGGCGGCGCTCGCGGCGGCAAAGGCTTCGGACCGGCTGTTCATGTCAACATTGCTTCCAGACCACCAAAAATCGCATTCCCGGCGAAAGCCGGGACCCACTTTGCCACCCGCTCGGAGGCGGATAGGTGGACCCCGGCCTTCGCCGGGGATGCGGAGAGGAGAATACTCCTTGTTGGCGCTCGTGGGCTTCCGCCGGGGTGAGCCCACCGCGACCGGGCCGCGGATCGACGGGAACCAGTACGCCAGTTTTCCAAAAGCCGGCCGCGTTTTGTTGCCGCGGCTGCGGCTATTCCTTGCCGGGCGGCGGCAGGGCGACGCGGATCGCTTCGCGCACGTCGCCCGGCTGCGCCGCGATCGCATAGCACAGCCGGTGCATCTGGCGGCGCAAATCATAGACCTGATCGAGCAACCCCAGCACCAGGCTCATCGCCTCGTCATCGACCCGCATCTCGCGCCTTATGTCGAGGATCAGCTCGACCCGCGCGATATCAACCTCGCGAAACTGCCAGAAGCCGCCCGCCTCATCGGGCACGAGCCAGCGGTTGTCGACCCAGCGTACCAGTTCGGCGCGGTCGAGCCCGGCGAAACGCCGCGCCAGCTCTTCGAGACCGATCATCCGTCCTTGCTCCCCTGCGGCTCCTGCGCCGCCGCGCCGCGCCGCGGATCGCTCGGGTGCTTTCCGGCCCAGCGCTGCATGAACTCCGCGAGTTCGGGATCGTCGGCGGCGCCGATCACCACCTTCAGCGTCACGTACTGGTCGCCCTCCGAATGGTGGCCGCCGCGGCGGTGGCGACGCACCCCCTTGCCGCGCAGCCGCAGCCGCGTCCCGCTGTCCGACCCCTTGGGGATCGTCATCGTCACGGGGCCGGTGACCGTCGCCACCGGCACCCGCGCGCCGAGTACCGCCTCGGCGAGGCTGACCGGCAGTTCCATGTGGATGTCTTCGCCCTCGCGGCGGAACCACGGGTGCGGCTCGATATGCACCTCGATCAGCGCGTCGCCGGGCGGCGCGCCCTGGCCGAAGCCGGGGCCGCCCTTGCCCTTGAGGCGCAATACCTGGCCCTCCTCGATGCCGGGCGGGATCGTTACGTCGAGCCACTCGTCGGGGCCGAGCGCGAGGCGCTGTTTGCCGCCGGCGATCGCGGTGACGAAATCGATGGTCAGCGTAAAATGGCGGTCCTGCCCCGGCATCCGGAAGCCGGCATTCCCCGTCCCGGCCGCCCCTCGCGCCCGCCCGGCGCCGCCGCCAAACATCGCGAACAGGTCTTCCAAATCCTCGGCGCTCATCTCGCCCTGCGGCCGGTATTTCCAGCCCTCGGCCCCCTCGGCATGCGGCCGGTAGGAGTAGCGCGGGCGCTCTGCGCCGCTCTCGTCGATCTCGCCGCGGTCATAACGGCCGCGCTTTTCCGGATCGGACAGGATGTCGTAGGCGGCGGTGATCCCCTTGAAGCGCGCCTCGGCGGCCGGCTTGCCGGGGTTGAGGTCGGGGTGGAACTCCTTTGCGAGCTTGCGGTATGACTTGCGGATGTCGTCGGCGGTCGCGTCGCGCTTGACGCCGAGCACCTCGTAGAGATTTTGCTCCGCCATCGCCGCCCCGCCGGTTCAGCGCCGCCGCGCGGCGACCCGCCCTGCCGCCTCGACCTTCACGGTGAGGCTGTAGGGGGTGCCGCGGCGGTCGATCGTCAGCCCGATATTGTTGCCGACACCGGCGAGGCCGATCATGTTGCGCAACTGGGTGCCGCTATGCACCGGCACGCGGTTGACCGCGGTGACCAGATCGCCGCGCCGCAATCCGGCGCGTTCGGCCGGCGACCCCGGATCGACCCGGGCGATGACCGCGCCCTCGGTGTGTTTTGTGTGCATCGCCTCGGCGAGATCGGGGGTCAAATCCTCGATCGCCACGCCGATGCGGGCGCGCCTGACCTCGCCGTAGTGCACGATCTGGTCCATCACCTTTCGCGCCATGTTGATCGGCACGGCAAAGCCGATGCCGATATTGCCGCCGCCCGGCGCCAGGATCGCCGTGTTGATGCCGATGCACTGCCCTTGCAGATTGACCAGCGGCCCGCCGGAATTGCCGGGGTTGATCGAGGCGTCGGTCTGAATGAAATCCTCGTACCCCTCGATGCCGAGGCCGCTGCGCCCGAGCGCGCTGACGATGCCCGAGGTGACGGTCTGGCCGAGACCGAACGGGTTCCCGATCGCCAGGACGAAATCGCCGACCTGTAAGGCGTCCGAATTGCCCATCGGCACAGCGGTCAGGTGGTTGGACGGGATTTGCAGGACCGCGATGTCGGTTTCCGAGTCGCGGCCGACCAGCTTGGCGGTGAAGCGGCGGTTGTCCTTGGTGGTGACTTCGATGCGGGTCGCATGCTCGACGACGTGGCCGTTGGTCAACACATAGCCCTGCGCCGCATCGACGATGACCCCGGACCCGGTCGCCTGGGTTTCGTGCTCCTCCGGCTGGTTCTGCGGCAGGTTGAAAAAGCGCCGGAAGAACGGGTCCTGCAAGAGCGGGTTCTTTTCCAGCACGCGGCCCCGCACCGCGATGTTGACGACCCCCGGGGTGACCCGCGCGAGCATCGGCGCGAGGCTCGGCACCTTGCCGCTCGCCTCGGGGATCGGCGCTCCGGCAAACGCCGCTATCGGAGCCGGCGCGAGGGAAGCGGCGGCGCCCAGAACGACGAGCGCGGACACGAGTCGTTTCATTCGGAGGGCCTTGCGGGTACGAGTGCCGCCGGCACAACGGCGCGGACAAAGCGACAGTTTCGCCGATCCCTAATTGGAATCGCAGGACCGCGCGTTCAAGCGGCCGACGCCGTTCCCGCAACTCGACCTGCCTGGCAGCAATCTTGACCATATGCTGCCAAGTATATGATTTCGCACTGTCTTTTTTGTTGCCGCGGAGCAATCGCCGGTTCATCCTCGTTGGCAGTTGCGGATCGGAACCACAAACGAGGCGCGGGTGTGACCTTGTACGAGCTGCAACTTCGCGGATACCGGCTGACCACCGCGGAGATCATCTACCGGCTGCCGGACCATCCGGCGCTGGTGCAGAGCTTCATCTGGCAGAAATTCGATCTGGCGCCGGATTTTCCGGAATTGCGGAAATTCCTCGAATTCTGGAGCCTCAATATCGAGGGCCGGCTGCACTCGGTCAACGTCAAGCAGAGCAGCCGCACCGTCCCGAACCGGCTGCGCCACCATCGGCACCAGCTGACCCTGCACTGAGCGGGGCGCCGCCCCCGGCCGCTCAGCGGTCGACCCAGGCGATGCGCAGCACGTTGGTCGAGCCGGGGGTCCCGAACGGCACGCCGGCGGTGATGACGACGCGCTGGCCGGCGCCGGCGATCTCCTCGCGATGGGCGGTGCGCACCGCCTTCTGCACCATATCGGTAAAGCTCTTGATGTCGGCGACGTGGACGCAATGCGCGCCCCATAAGAGGGCGAGGCGGCGCGCCGTCGCGAGGTTCGGGGTCAATGCCAGGATCGGCACCGCCGGCCGCTCGCGGGCGGCGCGCAGCGCCGTTGCGCCGGAACTGGTGAACGACACGATCGCCGCCGCGCCGATCGTCGCCGCCACCTGGCAGGCGGCGGCGCTGATCGCGTCGTGGTTGGTGTGCTCGGAGGGCACCCGGCTCGATTCCAGGGTCGAGAAATAGAGCGGGTCCTGCTGCACCCGTTGGGCGATGCGGTCCATCATCGACACCGCCTCGACCGGGTACTGCCCGACCGCGGTCTCGGCCGACAGCATGACCGCATCCGCCCCCTCATAGACGGCGGTCGCGACGTCTGAGGCCTCGGCCCGCGTCGGGCTCGGCGCGGTGATCATCGATTCGAGCATCTGGGTCGCGACGATAACCGGTTTGCCGGCCAGCCGGCAGGCATGGATGATCTGCTTCTGCACGCTCGGCACGTCTTCCGGCGGCATCTCGACCCCGAGATCGCCGCGCGCCACCATCAGCGCGTCGGCCAACTCGATGATCTCGTCGAGGCGGCCGATCGCCGCCGGCTTCTCCAGCTTGACCATCAGTCCGGCGGCGTTGCCGATGAGCTTTCTCCCCTCGGCGACGTCATCGGGCCGCTGCACGAACGAGAGCGCGATCCAGTCGGCGCCCTGCTCCAGTGCGAATGACAGGTCGAGCCGGTCCTTTTCGGTCACCGCCGAAATCGGCAGGACGACCTGCGGGACGTTGACCCCCTTGTGGTTCGACAGGATGCCGCCGACCACCACCTCGGTCTTGGCAAAATCGGCGCCGCAGTCTTCGACCCGGAGCCGCACCTTGCCGTCGTCGAGCAACAGGTCGGTGCCGGGGTGCAATGCCTCGAAGACCTCGGGATGCGGCAACGGCGCGCGGGTGCGGTCGCCGGGGCTGGGGTCAAGATCGAGTCGGAATGCGGCGCCGGCGGTCAGTTCGGCCCGCCCCCCGGCGAAATCGCCTAGCCGCAGCTTCGGCCCCTGCAGGTCGGCGAGAATGCCGATCGGCCGCCCGGTCTCGGCCTCTATATGCCGAATCTCCTGAAACAGCAGATGGTGCTGGTCGTGCGTGCCGTGGCTGAAATTGAGCCGGAACACATCGACGCCGGCATCGAACAAGGCGCGCAGCCGCTCCGGCGGGGCGCTTGCCGGGCCGAGAGTCGCGACGATCTTGGCGCTGCGCAGGCGCCGGATGAAATGCGGCCGGATGCGGCCGCGCGGCCGCTCAAGCGGCGCCAGGGCGGGCGAGGACAAGGATGGCTCTGAAATCGTTGACATTGGTCAGGGTCGGACCGGTTACGACGAGGTCGCCGAGGGCCGCGAAGAAGCCGAACCCGTCATTGGCGGCGAGCGCCGCGCCAAGCGGGATGCCGCCGGCCGCGGCGCGGGCGGGGGTATCGGGATAGACAATCGCGCCGGCATTGTCCTCGGTTCCGTCGATGCCGTCGGTGTCGCAGGCGAGCGCTGCGATGCCGGCGGCGCCCCGCTTGTCCGTCGCGAGCGCCGCCGCCATCCCGAGCAGGAACTCGCCGTTGCGCCCGCCGCGCCCGCCGCCGCGCAATGTGACCGTGGTCTCGCCGCCCGACAGCAATACCGCCGGCAGCGCAACCTTGGCGCTTCCGACCCGGAAATTTCCAGTGGCGAGCTGCAGCGCGATGGCCGCATGCACGGCGCCAACGTCGCGCGCCTCGCCCTCGATGCGGTCGCTCAGCACGATCGGAGTGATGCCGCTTGCGGCGGCCGCTTCGGCGGCCGCCGTCAGCGCTTGTTGCGGGCTGGCGATCAGCGTGTAGCTGGCGTCGGCGAAAGACGGGTCGCCCGGCTTTGGCGTCTCGTCGCGCGCCGCTTCGAGATGCGCGGCAACCGCCGGCGGCGCGGCAATCCGGTACTTCGCCAGGACCGCGCGCGCCTCGGCGAAGGTGCTCGGATCGGGAATGGTCGGACCGGAGGCGATCACCGCCGGATCGTCGCCCGGTACGTCGGAGATCGCCAGGGTCACGACCCGCGCCGGCGCCGCGGCAGCAGCAAGCCGGCCGCCCTTGATCGCCGACAGGTGCTTGCGCACGGTATTGATCTCGCCGATCGTCGCGCCGCAGCGCAGCAATTCGCGGGTGACTGCCTGCTTGTCGGCGAGACTCAGCCCGGCTGCCGGCAGCGCGAGCAGCGCCGATCCGCCGCCCGAGATCAGGCAGACCAGCTGATCCTGCGGCCCAAGCCCGTGGGCCAGTGCGAGAATTTGCCGCGCCGCCGCTTCGCCGGCCGGGTCGGGAACCGGGTGGCTCGCCTCGACGACGGCGATGCGCGCGCACGGCACGGCATGACCGCGCCGCGTCACCACCAGCCCTTCGAGAGGGGCTGGCCAGGCGGCCTCGAATTCCCGTGCCATCGCCGCCGAGGCCTTGCCGGCGCCGACGACGACAGTGCGCCCGGCGACCGGCGGGGGCAGGTGCGCAGCGACCGCGCGCGGGTCCGCGGCGGCCAGTGCGGCCCGGAACAGGGCGCGAAGCGTACCGCCGATCCTGTCGCGCTCCGCCGCGCTCAACGCCTCGTCAACACTTGTCAACTGATCGCTCGATTGGGCTTGCCAGAAGCGTCGCCATTTCATATCGACCGTGGCGGAAAGGCCAGCGCTAGATCCGGGCTGCGGCAGGACGCGCCTCTTCGTTTCCGCGGGCAGGAATGCCCCAGCAACAATGGCCAGAGCGTGCATGTGAGATCAAAGGTTTGCGTTTTCGGCCGGCGCGGCGGGCTCATCGCGCTGGCCCTGTGCTGTTCCCTTATGCCGGAAGTCGGCGGCGCGGCATCGCCGCCGGCCGCTTCTGCCGCCGCATCGCCGGCCGCGCCGGCAACCCCGGCGCCGAGCCTGCCGGCACCAGCAGCCCGGCAGGCGCCGCCGCCGCAAGCCCCGAACGCAATCGGCAGCGCGGCGGCGCCACAGCTCAAGACGGCGGCGCCGCACGCCGCGAGCCGGCCGGAATTCGCCGAGATTTTTGCCAACCTCGCGCGGCGCGTCTCCGGGGTCGTCGTCAACATATCGACCCAGGCAGGCGCGCCATCGGCCAAGCCCGATCAGAAGGCCCGTCAGCAATCGCCGGGAAATACGCTCGACGAGGTGTTTCGCGACTTTTTTGGCGATCAGGGTGGGCCGGCCGCCCCGACAGTCGCCTCGCTCGGCTCGGGTTTTATCATCGACCCGTCCGGCCTGATCGTCACCAACAACCACGTGATCGCCAATGCCGAACAGATCACGGTGACCCTGGCCGACAATGCCGCCTATAAAGCGCACGTCGTCGGGCGTGACGCGATGACCGATCTCGCCGTCCTCAAAATCGATCCGAAGGCGCCGCTGCCGGCTGCGCGTTGGGGCGATTCGGGCGCGGCGCGGGTCGGCGACTGGGTGTTGGCGATCGGCAATCCGTTCGGCCTCGGCGGCACGGTGACCGCCGGCATCATCTCGGCGACCGCGCGCGACATCCACACGAGCCCCTATGACGACTATTTGCAGACCGATGCCTCGATCAACCGCGGCAATTCCGGCGGGCCGATGTTCAATCTCGCCGGTGAGGTGATCGGCATCAATACGGCGATCTACTCGCCCTCGGGCGGCTCGATCGGCATCGGCTTCGCGATCCCGTCGGCGTTCGCCCGGCCGATCGTCGAGCAGCTGAGCACCAAGGGCAAGGTCGAGCGCGGCTGGATCGGCGCGCATATCCAGCCGGTCACCGACCCGCTCGCTCAAAGCGTCAAGCTCGACAAGAGCCAGGGCGCGATGATCGCGTCGATCGATCCCGACAGCCCGGCCGCGCAGGCCAAGCTCGAGCCGGGCGATGTGATCCTCGGCTATGACGGGCACCCGATCGAGCGCAGCCGCGAGCTGCCGCGGCTGGTGGCCGCGACGCCGCCCGACAAGGAGGTGCGGCTGACCATCTGGCGGGGCGGCAAGGAATTCGATGCGACGCTGAAGACCGCTGCGCTCGACAGCCACCGCGCCCCGCCGGCGCCGCCCAAACCGGAAAAACCGAAACCGCCGGCGACGGTCGAGGCGTTCGGGTTGAAGCTCGCCAAGCCGACCCCCGAACTGCGTACCCAATACAAACTGCCTGAGGGCGCCGATGGGGCGCTGGTGACCGAGGTGCCGCCGGACAGCGCCGCGGCGGCGCAGGGGTTGCGGCCCGGCGATCTGGTGATCGGTATCGGCCAACGCAAGCTCACCAGCGTCGAGCAGGTGCCCCGGCTGCTGGCGGCGGCGAAAAAAGGCGGGGAGAAACTCGTCCTGGTACGCATCGAGCGCGCCGGCAGCACCCGCTTTGTGGCCCTCCCAGCGGGGTGAGCGCCGCCGGAGCCGCGGCCCGGGCTGTATTGAGGAGGCAGCCTGTCTAGCGGGCGCCGCCGCTCCACAAGGGATCGGCGGCTCCTTCCTGCATGACCGGGACCCCGATGACGCGGCCGCCGAACGCCCGGGCGAATTTGAGGGCTTCCGGTTCGAGCTTGAAATCGACCCGGAAGGTAATGCCGGCGCCGCCGATCGAGTGGCGGAAGGCGTCCGGCTCAACGCGCCGATGATCGAGCCAAGTGCGCATCTGCCGCATGGAAGCGCCAAACCCGCCGCCGATCACCCGCACCTCCACGGTATACAGCATGCATCTCTCCGCCGGCCGGCTGATGAGAAGGCGACGGCGTAACAAACGCGCCGCCGCGCGTCGTTAACCTCCTTATAAGTTCGAGTTTTTTCCCCTGATTTCCCAGGAATTTTTTAAGTGAACTCTCCGGAAACTCTTCAACTCTTAAAAGTTGTCGCGGTTATCAGATCAAGCTCGGCCATCGGATGCCCTCTCGCGGACTTGATCCTATTATCCTGATTCCGAATTTCGCGGCATTCCAGGACCGTCGTCCCGGCGAAAGCCGCGATCCATCTGTCCGCCGGGTTGGCGGCTCGGGCGTGGATACCGGCCTTCGCCGGTATGACGAAAATGGCCGGTCTGATCCGCGCTTCGATTGCGGCGGCAAAGACGTGGGTGCCTGGATCAATTCCGGGCACGGGGATATTGGCGATTGCTGAGACCTGCCATTTGCAGCCGGCCTCGCTGGGCCGGGCGCCCGTTTTTGAACCGACCCTCCTCTATACGGCTGGATCAGGCATGATCGCGCCGTTGCGGCATTGCCGCGCCTGCGTTATCGATTGGCTTTTGGGGACGGCGGGCTGTCCGCTGCCGGGTCCCAGCCTCGCCGGCCGGGAAGTCGAGTGCCGCAATCCATGAGAAAACCGCCATGAAGATTCCCGGGATTCTGAAGCCGGAACGCGAAGATTTCATGCCGATCCTGGTCGGCGGCGCGATGCTGATCATGGCGACACCGGGCTTTCTGATGGTCTTTTTCCTGCCGGACCCGGGGTCTGGCGGGTTTGCGACAGTGGTCCTTGTGCTGCTCGGCGTGTTGGGGGCGATTGGCGCGGCCCTAATCATCGCGGGAGTGCGCGCCTGCTCGGATCCGGGATCGCTCGCTTATCGGCTGGCGTATTTCCGCCTGCTGCCGCGGTTTCGCCGACGCGGGCGGCTGCGGGCGTGATCCGACCTGGGCGTTCCATTCGTCCGTATCGATCGAGTTTCGCCGACGCGGGCGGCTGCGGGCGTGATCCGGGCGCCGCCGGCGCAGGATCGCCGCAGCATCCGGGCCGCGTTCGTGTTTGCCGATTGACCCGATCACGCTGACGGATTTCGCCGCGATGCCCGACCCTTCCGCCGATGCCGCTCCATCGCCGACCCGCCTCGCCGACTACCGGCCGCCGGAGTTTCTGGTCGATACGATCGAATTGATCTTCGACCTCGAACCGGACGACACAAGCGTCGCGGCGCAACTGCACCTGCGGCGCAATCCCGAGGCGCGCCGCGCAGGCGACGGTCCGGCGCCGCTGCGCCTCGACGGCGACGAAGTCGAGCTCCTCTCGATCGCCCTCGACGGAAAGCCGCTGGCGCCCGGCGATTACCGCCTGGACCCGGACGGGGCGCTCTTTATCGATCAGCCGCCCGATCGGCTCACCCTCGACATCACGACCCGCATCCATCCCGAGCGCAATACCGCGCTAAGCGGCCTCTATCTGTCGGGCGGCAATTTCTGCACGCAATGCGAACCCGAGGGCTTCCGCCGGATTACCTATTTCCCGGACCGTCCCGACGTCATGGCGCGTTATTCGGTGACGATCCGCGCGGACAAGGCGCGCTTCCCGGTGCTGTTGTCGAATGGCAACCCGGCGGGGGAGGGCGATCTGCTTGACGGCGCGCCGGCGGGACGCCATTGGGCGCGCTGGGTCGATCCGCATCCCAAGCCCTCCTATCTGTTCGCGCTGGTCGCGGGCGATCTCGTTGCCGTCAGGGACCGTTTCACGACCCGCTCCGGGCGCGAGGTGGCGCTGGCGATCTGGGTGCGGCGGGGCGACGAGGACAAATGCGGCCACGCAATGGCCTCGCTGAAGAAGGCGATGGCGTGGGACGAAGTGGTGTTCGGCCTCGAATACGACCTCGACGTCTTCAACATCGTCGCGGTTAGCGACTTCAACATGGGGGCCATGGAGAACAAGAGTCTCAACGTCTTCAACACGCGCTACGTGCTTGCCAAGCCGGAAACGGCGACCGACGGCGATTACCAGGGCATCGAGGCGGTCATCGCCCACGAATACTTCCACAACTGGACCGGCAACCGGGTGACCTGCCGCGACTGGTTCCAGCTGTCACTGAAGGAGGGGTTGACCGTATTTCGCGACCAGCTGTTCTCCGCCGATCAGGGCAGTGCTGCGGTGTGCCGCATTGGCGATGTCCGCGCGCTGCGCGCCGCCCAGTTCCCGGAAGACGCGGGGCCGCTCGCCCATCCGGTGCAACCGCAGAGCTATCTGCGGATCGACAATTTCTATACCGCGACGGTCTACAACAAGGGCGCAGAGATCATTCGCATGATCCACACGCTCCTCGGAGCGGACGGGTTCCGCCGCGGCATCGATCTCTACATTGCCCGCAACGACAACCATGCCGCGACGATCGGCGATTTCATCTCGGCGATGCAGGATGCGAGTGGCGTCGACCTCAGCGGCTTTGGGCTGTGGTATGCGCAAGCCGGCACGCCGGAGATCAGCACTGAGGAAAATTACGATCCGACAACGCGCAGCTACGAGCTGACCGTCACGCAGCGCGTGCCGCCGACCCCCGGCCAGCCCGACAAGCAGCCGATGCCGATCCCGTTGGCGCTCGGGCTGATCGGCCCCAATGGCGACGAGATGCCGACCCGTCTGGCCGGTGAGGCCGAGCCGCGGACCGGCACAAGGGTGGTGCTGGCCGGCCGCGAACGGCAGACGATCCGCTTTCTCGATGTGGCGGCGCCGCCGGTGCCGTCGATGCTGCGCAATTTCTCGGCACCCGTAAAGCTGGGGGCGGCGCCGCTCGACCGGCTCAAATTCCTGGCGATCCACGACAGCGACCCGGTGGCGCGCTGGGATTCCGGGCAGCGGGTCGCGCTCACGATGCTGCTCGACCGGGTGGCGGCGGTTCAGAAAGCCCCCACCGTTTCCTCCCCCGCAAGCGCGCCCGCGCTCCGGGAGTTGCCGCTCGACCCCGACTTCATCGCGGCGATGGGGCAGACGCTGCGCGATGCCGACCGCGACCCGTCCTTTGCCGCCGAGGCGCTGTTGCTGCCGAGCGAGGCGAGCCTTGCCGACGAGATGCCGGTGGTCGATCCCGAGGCGATCCACGCGGCGCGCGAGGGCGCCCGCGCCCTGCTCGCGGAGGCGCTGGCGGCGCCGCTGGCCGAGACTTATCGCCGGCTCGCCGACCCCGGCCCCTACCGCATCGACGCCGCGGCGATCGGCCGGCGCGCGCTGCGCAACGCCTGCCTGGCCTATCTCGCTGCCGGCGACCGCCGGGACGGCGCGAGGCGCGCCAAGGTGCAGTTCGACGATGGCGCCAACATGACCGACGTATTGGCGGCATTGGCGGTGCTGGTCGATATCGACTGCCCCGAGCGCGCGGCGGCGCTCGACGCCTTTTATCGCCGCTGGCAGGAAGATCCGCTCGTCATCGACAAATGGTTCGCGCTGCAGGCACGTTCGTCACTGCCCGGCACCGTTGCCGCGGTGCGCGAATTGACCCGCCATCCGGCCTTTACCCGCAGCAATCCCAATCGGGTGCGGGCCTTGGTCGGCGCGTTCGCGCAGGGCAACCCGCTGCATTTCCATGCGGCGAGCGGCGAGGGTTATGCGTTTCTGGCCGATGAAGTGTTGGCGATCGACAAGGCCAACCCGACGACGGCGGCGCGCCTGGTGCAGCCGCTCGGCCAGTGGCGCCGGTTCGATGCGGCCCGGCAGGGGCTGATGCGCGCCGCGCTCGACCGCATCCTGGCGGCGCCGGGCCTCAGCCCCAATACCTACGAGATGGTGGCAAAGAGCCTTGGCAAAGCGGACTGATCGCGCGATCGCCGCAGTGATACGGCAACCGACGTAAAAATCTCAGAAGGCCCCTCATTCGGGCCTTTATCTGCGCAATCGCCCCGCTATTTATTGCCCAATCCCGTTAGGGGGATTGCCCGGCCGCAGGCGGCCAGTCGCAGCGGCCAGTTAAGGATCGCGAAGATGTCCACCCTCGACGATATTGCGGAAGAACGGCAGCGTTTGGCGGAGCGGCTGGCGAAGATCGACGCCGATCGCGCGCGGGTTGCCGAGCAGCTTGCCGAATTGGAAGCGGCCGAACGGGTGCTGTCGCGCCTTGGCCAGGGAAAGCCGGCAGCGGGGCGGCGCGGCCGGCGGTCCACTGCCGCTGCTGCGCCGGGCAGGGAGCCGCGCCAGGATCGGCGTGCCCGCCGCCCGTCGCAGTCGGATATGCCGTCGCTCGGCGATGCGACATTGCGCGCCGTGGGAGCCAACGCCGGCGGCATCTCGGCCGAGGATATCCGCCGCGTTCTCGCGAGCCAGTTCGGCATGCAAGTGCGCCCCAATCACCTCGGCATGGCGTTGCAGCGCCATCGCCGCGCCGGAAGGCTCGAGCAGCACGACTCGCTGTGGTTCCCGCACCAGACCGCGGGCGCCGAGGCGGCCGCCTAGCGGGGCTATTCCGGCCGGACGGCGCGGAAGCGCAGGCGGACGTAGTCGGCAATCCAGGTGCCGGTTTCGTCGGTGAGGACCGGCTGCAACAGCGCGATGGCCTCTGCGCGCGCGGCGGCGCGCTCGGGCGGCGGCAGGGGCGCGAAAAAATCCTCGGTGAAATTGTCGAGCCATGCCGCGAGACCGCTCGCCAGCACGGTTGGGCGCGGGTGGATAGCGATTTCGGCCACCGCAAACCCGGTTCTTTCCAGCTTCTCGCGATAGGCGGCATCCGACGGGAAATACCACGGGCTGAGCCGTCCGGCGTCGAGGCCGCGGCGTTGGAGCACGGCGCGCAGGGCGACCATGATCGCCGCCGTGTTGTTCTGGCCGCCCATCTCCGCGACAAACCTGCCGCCGGGTTTCAGCGCGCGAAAGGCGCCGGCCAGTACCGCCTCGGGCGGGTGCATCCAGTGCAGCGCGGCATTGGAGAATACCGCGTCGAATTCGCCGTCGAAGGCGAGGCTCTGCCCCGGCACGACATGCGCATCGAGGCCGCGCGCCCGCGCCGCCCTGACCATGTCGGGCGCGGCATCGACCGCCATCACGTCGGCGCCGGCGGCGGCGATCTTCTCGGTCAGCGCGCCGTCGCCGCAGCCGAGATCGAGGATTCGCTCGCCAGGCTGCGCATCGAGCAGTTCCAGCACCGGCGTGCCGAGCGCCGGGACGAAATGCGCCGTCTCGGCATAACGCCGCGCCTGCCACTCCTGCCGCGATAGCTGCACCGTCATGACGCCCTCGCGGTTTCGGCGTGGCGGCGCAGGGCCGAGAGCGTGGTGCGGGTGGTGATCATTTCGGGGTCCATGCGCAGTTCTATGATCGCGGCGCGGCGGGCGGCGATTGCCGCCTCGAAGGCGGGCGCGAATTCCTCGGTGCGGGAAACGCTCGCACCGAACGCGCCGTAGGCGGCGGCGAGCGCCGCGAAATCCGGGTTTTTGAGGGCGGTGCCGACCATCCGGCCGGGAAAGCGGCGCTCCTGGTGCATGCGGATCGTGCCGTACATCGCATTGTTGAAGACGAGGACGATTGGCGCCGCGCCCTCGGCGAGCGCCGTCGCCAGTTCCTGGCCGGTCATCATAAAGCCGCCGTCGCCGCAAAACCCGACGACGATCCTGTCGCGATGCAGGATACTGGCGGCGACCGCCGCCGGCACCCCGTAGCCCATCGCGCCGCTGGTCGGGCCGAGCTGGCGGCCGGGCCGGCGGTATTGCAGAAAGCGGTTGGGCCAGCTGCTGAAATTGCCGGCGTCCGAGGTCACGATCGCGTTGTCCGGCAGGCGCTGGCGCAGCCACGTCATCACTTGCCCGAGATCGAGCGCCGGGGCGGTCGGCAGCGGCGTCGGGGCAAGTCCCGCCTCGTACTCGCTGCGCGCCGCCTTGGCCCAGTCATGCCAGCGCGGATTGGCGACGGGCTCCAGTGCCGCCAAAGCGGCGGCGATTTCCGGCATCCCCGACTGGATTCCCAGGGTCGGGCGAAAGACACGGCCCAACTCCTCGGCCGCGCTGTGGACGTGAATCAGCATCTTGCCCGGGTCGGGGACGCCCAGGAGCGTATAGGATTGCGAGGTTATCTCGCCGATCCGGGCGCCGACCGCCAGCACCAGATCGGCCGCCTTGAAGCGCTCGACCAGGGCCGGGGCGGCGCCGGTGCCGAGGTCGCCGACATAGGATGGCGAGCGGTTGTCGAGGATGTCCTGGCGGCGGAACGAGCAGCACGCCGGCAGCTGGTTGGCTTCGGCGAAACGGGCGATGTCGGCGCAGGCGCCGTCATTCCACCCGCCGCCGCCGACGAGGAGCACCGGCCGCTCGGCGGCGGCGAGGAGGCGGCGCAGTTCGGCGAGGTCGGCGGCGCCGGGATGGGCGTGCACCGCGCGATACGGACCGGCCGGCGCGGCGGCCGCCTCTTCGCGCAGCATGTCTTCGGGCAAGGCCAGCACCACCGGGCCGGGGCGGCCGGAGGTTGCCACCTGGAACGCCTGGTTGATCAGTTCCGGGACCCGCTCGGCCATGTCGATCTGCGCCGCCCATTTGGCGAGCGGCGCGTACATCTTGCGGAAATCGACCTCCTGAAAGGCCTCCCGGTCAATCTGGTGGCGTGCCACCTGGCCGACCAGCACGACCATCGGGGTCGAATCCTGGAAGGCCGTATGCACCCCGATCGAGGCGTTGCAGGCGCCGGGGCCGCGCGTCACCAGCAGCACGCCGGGTTCGCCGGTCAGCTTACCGTAGGCTTCCGCCATGAACGCGGCGCCGCCCTCCTGGCGGCAGGTGACGAGATGGATGTCCGGTGCGTCGTAAAGCGCGTCGAGCACTTCGAGATAGCTCTCACCGGCAACGCTGAACGCCATTTTCACGCGATGCGCGCGCAGTGACGCGACGACCAGCTGACCGCCGCTCATCAGGGTAAGGTTCGCCGCCATTCGCCTGTCCGATCCGTCCGAGGGGGCGCCATTTGAGACGAAGCGCCGGCGCTGCGAAAGGGGCTTGTCCGCGGCGAGGGTCCAGCGCCGCACCCCGCTGCACACCGGGGAGGTACGAACGGGCCGCCCCCTACAATGCGGGTATGGCAAAAGCGATGAGACCCGACGGTTCGCGCCGGGCGCGACGAGCCGGCGGGGAGCGGTAGGCGATGGACGATCAGCCGCAGGCGCCGTTCTGGGCGCCGCCCCCGGGCACCGCCCCCGATCCCGCGGCGGTGCGGCGCCACGGCCGGTACGGCGGTCTGTGGCTCCTCCTCATCCTGTTGGCGATCGCCGGGCTGGTCGCTTGGGTGATCCTGCGCTCGGGGCAGGAGGCGCCGAAAACCGGCCGCTTCCGCTCGTCAGGCCCGCTGCCGGTCGGGACGGCGACCGTCAAATCCGGCGATATGCCGGTAACGCTGACCGCGCTCGGCACAGTGACCCCGCTGGCGACGGTCACCGTCAAGACGCAGCTCGCCGGCCAGTTGACCCAGATCGCATTTCGCGAGGGGCAGATGGTCAAGAAGGGCGATTTCCTCGCCCAGATCGACCCGCGCCCCTATCGGGTCGCGCTGGAACAGGCCGAGGCGCAGCTCGCCAAGGACAAGGCGGCGCTGAAAGATGCGCAAGTCCAGCTTGGCCGCTACCGCACGCTGGTCGCGCAGAACTCGCTGGCGCGGCAGACGCTCGACACGCAGGCGGCGACCGTGCAGCAGGACCAGGCCGTGCTCAAGGCCGACGAGGCGCAGATCGATACCCAGAAACTCAACCTGACCTACGCCCGCATCGTCGCGCCGATCACCGGACGGGTTGGGCTGCGCCAAGTCGATCCCGGCAATTACGTGCAGACCAGCGACCCCAACGGCATCGTCGTCATCACCCAGTTGCAGCCGATCTCGGTGCTGTTTACCTTGCCGGAAGACCGGCTGCGGCCGGTCTTGCAGCGGCTGCACGAAGGCGCCCGTCTGCCGGTCACCGCCTACGACCGCACCGGCGCCACCAAGCTCGGCACGGGCGTGCTGGAGACCGTCGACAACCAGATCGACACCGCGACCGGCACGGTGAAGCTGCGCGCCACCTTCGACAACCCAGACGGGAGTCTTTTCCCCAACCAGTTCGTCAATGTGCAGCTCCTGGTCGATACCCTGCACAACGCCGCGATCGTGCCGATCTCGGCTGTCGAGCGCGGCGCACCCGGCACCTTCGTCTATCTCGTCAAGTCGGACGACACGGTGGCGGCGCAGCCGGTGACCCTGGGGCCGGGCGACAACCAGCGGGTTGCGGTGACGAAGGGGCTGAAAGTCGGTGACGTGGTGGTGACCGACGGCGCCGACCGCCTGAAGGATGGCGCCAAGGTCAGGCTCGCGAACAAGACTCCCGCCGCGCCGGCCGCGGCCGCGCCGGTTAAGGCGGAACAGAAGCCGCAGCAGCAGCGCGGCCAGGGGGGACACCACCGGAACCGGGGCGGGCAGTGACCTTCCTCCACCAACGTGCGGCCGCGGTTATCCCCACCCTAACCCTCCCCCACTTGCGGGGGAGGGGAGATCGGAAAACGCGCCGCTTGCGGGGGAGTCTACCCCGGAGAACCCTCCCCCGCGAGCGAGGGAGGGCAGGATGGGGGTGCGGCCGGGACGGCCGCTGCCCTCCTGAGACTCCGAGAGCACGATGAACCCGTCGCGCCCGTTCATTCTGCGGCCGGTGGCGACGTCGCTGTTGATGGCGGCGATCATGCTGGTCGGGATCGTCGCGTACCGTTTTCTGCCGCTCTCGGCATTGCCCGAGGTCGATTATCCAACGATCCAGGTGGTGACGCTCTATCCGGGCGCCAGCCCCGACGTGATGACTGCCTCGGTCACCTCGCCTCTCGAAGTGCAATTGGGGCAGATGCCGGGCCTCGACCAGATGTCGTCGGTCAGCTCGGCCGGCTCGTCGGTCATCACACTGCAGTTCAGCCTCAACCTCAGTCTCGACATCGCCGAGCAGGAGGTGCAGGCGGCGATCAACGCGGCCGGCAATTTGCTGCCCTCCGACCTGCCGGCGCCGCCGATCTACGCCAAGGTCAACCCGGCCGACGCGCCGGTATTGATCATGGCGTTGACCTCGAAGACCCTGCCCTTGACCCAGGTCGAGGACCTTGCCGACACACGCATCGCGCAGAAGATTTCGCAACTGAGCGGGGTCGGCCTCGTCAGCCTCAGCGGCGGTAACCGGCCGGCCCTGCGCATTCAGGCCAATCTGCGCCAGCTCGCGGCCTATGGTCTCAACATCGACGATTTGCGCTCGACGATAAACAGCGCCAACGTCAACACGCCGAAAGGCAATTTCGACGGGCCGAGCCGCCAGTACACGATCAATGCCAACGACCAGCTGAAGAGCGCCGCCGACTACAACAACCTGATCGTCGCCTACCGCGACGGCGCGCCGGTCAAGCTGTCCGACGTGGCGATCGCCAAAGATGGTCCGGAGAACACCCAGCTCGCCGCCTGGGCCAACACCACCCCGGCAATCATCCTCAACGTCCAGCGCCAGCCCGGCGCCAATGTCATCGCGGTGGTGGACCGCATTCAGGAGTTGCTGCCGCAGCTGCGCGCCGCATTGCCGCAATCGATCGATCTGACGGTGCTGACCGACCGCACCAACACAATCCGCGCCTCGGTCGCCGATGTCGAGTTCGAGTTGGGCCTCGCCGTCGCCCTCGTCGTGCTGGTGATCTTTCTGTTTCTGCGCAGCCCGTCGGCGACGCTGATCCCGAGCCTGTCGGTGCCGCTGTCATTGGTCGGCACCCTGGCGGTCATGTACCTCGCCGGGTTCAGCCTCAACAATCTGTCGCTGATGGCGATGACGATCGCGACCGGCTTTGTCGTCGACGACGCGATCGTCATGATCGAGAACATCTCGCGCTATATCGAGGCGGGCGAGCCGCCGCTGCGGGCGGCGCTTAAGGGCGCCGAACAGATCGGCTTTACGATCATCTCGCTGACCGTGTCGCTGATCGCGGTGCTGATCCCATTGCTATTCATGCCCGACGTGGTGGGGCGCCTGTTTCGCGAATTCGCGATCACGCTGGCGGTGACGATCGTCATCTCGGCGGTGGTGTCGCTGACCCTGGTGCCGATGATGTGCGCCCGCCTGCTGCGCCGGCAGCCGCATGAGGCGCGTCGCGGCGGCCAATGGTTCGAGCGGCTGACCGGCGAATACGACCGGGGTCTGCGCTGGGTGCTCGACCACGAGGGGATCACCCTCGCCGTCGCGATCGCGACCCTGGCACTGACCGTGGTCTGCTACATCGCCATCCCGAAGGGGTTCTTCCCCTTGCAGGATACCGGCCTCATCCAGGGCATTACGGAGGCCTCGCCTGACGTGTCGATGGCGGCGATGGCCGAGCGCCAGGAGGCGCTCGCCGATGCCGTCCTGAAGGACCCCGACGTCGTCAGCCTGTCGTCGTTGATCGGGGTGGATGGCATCAACCCGACCCTCAATACCGGCCGCCTGCTGATCAACCTGAAGCCGCGCGACGAGCGCTCGGCGACCGCCGAGCAGATCATCCGCCGCATTCAGCACGAAGTATCCGGGGTTACCGGCATCACCCTCTACATGCAGCCGGTGCAGGATTTGACGATCGACGCGACGGTCAGCCGCGGCCAGTACCAGTTCGCACTCGAAGACGCCAATCCGGACGAGTTCGCCAAATGGGTGCCGCGCCTGATGGAGCGGCTGCGCGCCTTGCCGCAAATCACCGATGTCGGCACCAGCTACAGCGAAAACGGCCTCTCTGCCTATGTCGATATCGACCGCGCGACCGCCGCGCGGTTCGGCATCACCCCGGCGACGATCGACAACGCACTCTACGATTCGTTCGGCCAGCGCATCGTCTCGACAATCTTCACCCAGTCGAGCCAGTACCGGGTGATCCTTGAAGCCGACCCCTCGGTGGACCAGTCCCTCTCGGCGCTCGGCTCGATCTACCTGCCGTCCTCGATCGCCGCCGGCGGGCAGGTGCCGCTGTCGGCCATCGCGCAGGTGCGCGAGGAAACGGCGCCGATGGAAATCAGCCATATCGGCCAGTTCCCGGCCGCGACGATCTCCTTCAACCTCCCGCCCGGCGTCGCGCTCGGCGACGCGGTCGATGCGATCCGCCGGGCGGAAGCGGAAATCGGCCTGCCGGCCAGCATGATCACCCGCTTTCAGGGCGCCGCGCTCGCCTTCCAATCGGCGCTCGGCAACGAATTGTTCCTGATCCTGGCGGCGATCGTCACCGTCTACATCGTGCTGGGGGTGCTCTACGAGAGCTACATTCACCCGATCACGATCCTTTCGACGCTGCCCTCGGCCGGCCTCGGGGCGTTGCTGGCGCTGATGCTCGACGGCAGCGATCTGAGCGTCATCGCGATCATCGGCATCATCCTCTTGATCGGTATCGTCAAGAAGAACGGCATCATGATGGTCGATTTCGCGCTGGAGGCGCAGCGCGACGGGCGCACCCCCCGCGAGGCGATCCATCAGGCCTCGCTGCTGCGATTCCGGCCGATCCTGATGACGACGGCGGCGGCGATCTTCGGCGCGCTGCCGCTGATGCTCGGCACCGGGACGGGATCGGAGTTGCGTCACCCGCTCGGGGTGACGATCGTCGGCGGCCTCATTCTCAGCCAGGCGCTGACCCTGTTCACGACCCCCGTCATCTATCTCGCCTTCGACCGGCTCGGCACCGCTTTACGCCAGCGGTTCGGCGGCGCCGTCAACGCCGACGAGGCGGCGGGGTGAGCCTCTCGGCGCTGTTCATCCGGCGGCCGGTCGCGACGACGCTGCTGACGATCGGCGTCGCGCTCGCCGGGCTGTTCGCGTTCGTCAACCTGCCGGTGGCGCCGCTGCCGCAGATCGACATCCCGACGATCTCGGTCAGCGCCCACATGGCCGGGGCCAGCCCGGAGACGATGGCGACGACGGTGGCGACGCCGCTCGAACGCCATCTCGGGGTCATTGCCGATGTGACCGAGATGACCTCGTCGAGCAATGTCGGCTCGACCCGCATCACGTTGCAGTTCGCCCTCGACCGCGACATCGACGGGGCGGCGCGCGACGTGCAGGCGGCGATCAACGCGGCGCGCGCCGACCTCCCGGCAAGCCTCAAATCCAACCCGACCTACCGCAAGGTCAACCCGGCCGACGCGCCGGTGATGATCCTGACCCTGACCTCCGATACCGAGACCCAGGGCCAGATGTACGACGCCGCCTCGACGATCCTGCAACCGGCGTTGTCGCAGATCGACGGCATCGGCCAGGTGACGCTCGGCGGCGGCGCCGCACCGGCGGTGCGGGTCGAACTCAACCCGCTGCCGCTGTTCAAATACGGTATCGGCCTTGAAGACGTGCGCGCGGCGATCGCCTCGGCCAACGCGCACAGCCCGAAAGGTTCGATCGACGACAGCGGCCGCCGCTACCAGCTCTACACTAACGACCAGGCCACCAAACCGCAGGACTACGCGCCGCTGATCGTCGCCTATCGCAACGGCGCGGCGGTGCATCTGTCGGATGTCGCAAGCGTCGAGGAGGGACCGGAAGACCTGCGGCATGCCGGCCTCGCGGGCGGCAAGCCGGCGGTGCTGGTGATCCTCTACACCAAGCCCGGCGGCAACGTCATCGACACGGTCAACCGGGTCAATGCCGAACTGCCGCAACTGCGCGCGGCGATGCCACACGACATCGCCGTAACCGTCGCGTCGGACCGCAGCACGACGATCCGCGCCTCGGTGCACGATGTCGAACTGACCCTGGTCATCGCGATCGGGCTGGTGATCCTCGTCGTCTTTCTGTTTCTGCGCGACGCGCGCGCCGCCCTCATTCCGAGCGTCGCCGTGCCGGTGTCGCTGCTCGGCACGTTCGGCGCGATGTACCTGCTCGGCTACAGCCTCGATAATTTGTCGCTGATGGCGCTGACGGTATCGACCGGCTTTGTCGTCGATGACGCGATCGTCGTCCTGGAGAACGTCACCCGCCATCGCGAGGCCGGTATGAACCGGTTCGACGCGGCGCTGGTCGGGGCGCGCGAGGTCGGGTTCACCGTGTTGTCGATGAGCCTGTCCTTGATTGCGGTGTTCGTGCCGATCCTGTTGATGGGCGGCATCGTCGGGCGGCTCTTCCGCGAATTCGCGGTGACGCTGTCGGTGGCGATCCTGATCTCGCTGGTCATCT
Source organism: Allostellaceae bacterium (assembly GCA_036278835.1). Lineage (GTDB taxonomy): Bacteria > Pseudomonadota > Alphaproteobacteria > ATCC43930 > CGMCC-115725 > DATARH01. The sequence goes on along the minus strand of DASUKH010000293.1, from coordinate 10,454 downwards.
CGCTGACCACGACGCCGATGATGTGCGCCCGCCTGCCGATGCGCCGGTCCGAGCGCCGGCCGTCGCGCTGGGCTTCGGCCGGCGAGCGCGCCTTCAACGCAGTGCTCCGCTTCTACGCGGGCACCTTGGCGACGGCGCTGCGCTTTCGCGCGCTGGTGGCGGTTGTGCTGCTGCTGACGATTGCCGTCAATGCCTATCTCTTTGTGCTGGTCCCGAAGGGGTTTTTCCCGATGCAGGACACCGGCCGGATGATCGGCGGCTTGCAGGCCGACCAGAGCATCTCGTTCCAGCTGATGCGGCAGAAGCTGACCGAGTTTATCGACATCATCCGCCACGACCCGGCGGTGGACAGCGTCGTCGGCTTCACCGGCGGCGGCCGCACCAATTCCGGCTTTGTGTTCATCTCGCTGAAGCCGCTCAGCGAGCGCAAGCAATCGGTGTTTCAGGTGATCGGGCGGCTGCGCGGCAAGCTCGGCAAGGTCGCCGGCGCCCGGCTGTTTCTCGTGCCGTCGCAGGATATCCGGGTCGGCGGCCGCCAGAGCAACTCGCTTTACCAGTACACCTTGCAGAGCGACGACCTGAACGAACTCTACGAGTGGGAGCCGAAAGTTACCGCTGCGATCGAAAAACTGCCGGAACTGACCGACGTCAATTCCGACCGTCAGCAGAAGGGGCTCGACACCGAGCTTGAGATCGACCGCGCCACCGCATCGCGCCTCGGGCTCAGCGCGCAGCAGATCGACAACACGCTTTACGACGCGTTCGGACAGCGGCAGGTCTCGGTGATCTACGCGCCGCGCAACCAGTACCACGTCGTCATGGAGGTGGCGCCGCAATACTGGCAAAGCCCCGACATGCTGAAGGAAATCTACATCAGCACCGCCGGCGGTCCGGTCAAAGGCACGCAATCGACCAATGCGCTGGCCGGCACCGTCGCAGCGAAACCGGCGAAAGGAGCGAGCGCCAGCGCCACTGCCGCCGCGATCGCCGCCGACACGGCGCGCAACAAGGCAACCAATTCCATCGCCAATACGGGGCACGGCGCCACCTCGACCGGCGCCGCGGTCAGCACCGCTGCCGAGAAGATGATCCCGCTATCGGCGATCGCGCATTACCGCACCGGCACGACGCCGCTCGCGGTCAACCACCAGGGGCTGTTCGCCGCCGCGACGATCTCGTTCAACCTGAAGCCGGGAGTGACGCTTGGGCAGGCCGGCGAGGCGATTGACGCGGCCATTGCCGGGCTCCACATGCCGGTCAGCGTCCGCGGCAGCTTCGCCGGCACCGCGCAGGTCTTTCAGAAATCGCTCTCGAATGAGCCGGTGCTGGTCGCGGCGGCATTGGTCGCCGTCTATATCGTGCTCGGGGTCCTTTACGAGAGCTACATCCACCCGATCACGATCCTCTCGACCCTGCCGTCCGCCGGGGTCGGTGCGGTGCTGGCGTTGATGCTGTGCAATACCGAATTCAGCATCATCGCGCTGATCGGGGTCATCCTGTTGATCGGCATCGTCAAGAAGAACGCGATCATGATGATCGACTTCGCGCTCGACGCCGAGCGCCGCGAAGGCCTCAGCCCGGACCAGGCGATCTACAAGGCGGCGCTGCTGCGCTTCCGCCCGATCATGATGACCACGATGGCGGCGCTGTTCGGCGCGCTGCCGCTGGCGATCGGCTTCGGGGTCGGCGGCGAGTTGCGCCGGCCGCTCGGCATCGCGATCGTCGGCGGCCTCATTGTCAGCCAGTTGCTGACCCTCTACACGACCCCGGTGGTCTACCTCTATCTCGACCGGCTGCGCCTCTGGGCCCTCGGCCGTCGCGCCGCTCATCCGGCTCCCGCGCCGGCGGAGTAGCGTCCCCGTTTTATGGACCGCCGGCATGCCGGCGGGACGCCGGCGGTCCGGTATTTGCTTGGCCGCCACGGCTCCGGCCGCGCTATCCTCGCTCCAATACTGAACCGGGAGGAAGCGATGGCCGGGATGCTCGAAGGCAAGGTGGCGCTGGTCACCGGCGGCGGTGGCGGCATCGGCCGTGCCACCGCGCTCGCGATGGTGCGCGAGGGGGCGCGGGTCGCGGTTGCCGATTTCGATGCTGCCGCGGCGCGCGATACGGTGGCTCAGATCAACGAGCGCGGCGGGCAGGCGATCACTTTGGCCGGCGATGTGAGCCGCGCCGAAGATGCCGTGGCGATGGTGCAGGACACGGTGACCGCCTACGGCCGGCTCGACTGCGCCTTCAATAATGCCGGGATCGCCGGGTTTCAGGTCGCCGCCGCCGGCAAGAAGACCGCCGAGTGGAGCGAGGAAGCGTTCGACCGGATGATCGCGGTCAATCTGAAGGGCGTTTGGCTGTGCCTGCGCGAGGAACTGCAGCAGATGCTCGGGCAGGGCGGCGGCGGCGCGATCGTCAATACCGGCTCGATTGCCGGCCTCGTCGGCCTGCCGACATCCTCCGCCTATGTCGCCGCCAAGCACGGCGTTCTCGGCCTGACCAAAACCGCCGCGATCGAATATGCCGCGAGCGGCATCCGGGTCAACGCGGTCTGCCCCGGCTATATCGAAACCCGGATGACCGAGGAGGTCATGCGCCGGCGCGGCGACGCGGTCCTCGCGCATACCCCGCTGCGCCGCATGGGCACGCCGGGCGAAATCGCCGAAATGGTCGTGTGGCTGTGCTCCGACCGCGCCAGCTACGTGACCGGCGCCGCCTACAACGTGGACGGTGGCTGGATGGCGGTGTAGGCGGACGACACGGTTGCGTGCGCGCCGCGGCTTTGCGATAGGCTTTGGCGCGAATTGAGGGAAAGGACGAACGCATGGCCAAACGGTCCGAGGGGCGGGTGGCGCTGGTTACCGGCGGGGCGCGCGGGATTGGGGCGGCGACCGCCGAACGGCTCGCCGAGGATGGCGCGCTGATCGCGATCGCCGATCTCGACGGCGACGGCGCCGCGGCGACGGCTGCCGAAATTGCCGCCCGGCACGGGGTGAAGACCCTCGGCCTCAAGGCCAATATCGCGGTCGCTGCCGAGGTTGAGGCGATGGTCGGCGAGATCGCAACCCGGCTCGGCTCGCTCGACATCCTCGTCAACAATGCCGGGATCACCCGCGACAACCTGATTCATAAGATGAGCGACGAGGATTGGGATTCGGTCGCCGCCGTGCATCTGAAAGGCGCCTTTCTGTGCGCGCGGGCGGCGCAGCGCGAGATGGTGAAGCGCGGTTGGGGCCGCATCGTCAATCTGTCGTCGGTGTCCGCCCTCGGCAATCGCGGCCAGACCAACTACTCGACCGCCAAGGCCGGGTTGCAGGGCATGGCCAAGACGCTGGCCATCGAATTGGGGCGCTACGGCATCACGGCGAACGCGGTGGCGCCCGGCTTTATCGATACCGAGATGACCCGCGCCACGGCGATCCGCCTCGGCCGCGACCCCGCGGAGTGGAAGGAGGAGCGCGCCCGCGAGATCCCGGTGCGCCGTGCCGGGGTGCCGCGCGACATTGCCAACGTCATCGCCTTTCTGTGCAGCGACGAAGCCTCGTTTGTCTCCGGCCAGGTGATCTACGTCGCCGGCGGCCCGCGCGGCTGACCCTCTCAGCCGCGCTTCGGTTCGCGGCTGAGGCCCTCCTTGGCGAGGGCGGCGAGGTAGTCGCGCCAGCGCCGGTCGTGCTCGATACCGAGCTGGTAGAGATAGTCCCAGGAATAGATGCCGGTGTCGTGCAGGTCGTCGAATCTGATCCGCACGGCATAATTGCCGACCGCCTCGAGCTCGATTATCCCGACATGGGCGCGCTCGGCGACAACGCGCTTTTCGCCCGGCCCGTGCCCCTGCACCTCGGCCGACGGGCTTTCGACCCTGAGGTATTCGGCGGGCAGGCTGAACCGCCTGCCGTCATCGAATTCGATGTCGAGCCGCTTGTCGGCGCGGCTGAGCCGCAATTCGACCGGCCACGGACCGCCCGGCGCCATTGCCGCGGCCTCAGGGCGGGGGGAGGGCCGGCGGCGGCGCGGCGCCGCCGGCCCGCTCGTCGTCGAGCAGCGGCCGCGCCTCATCGACCAGCATGATTGGGATGCCGTCGCGGATCGGATAGGCGAGGCCCGCCTCGTCGCTGATCAGCTCCTTCGCGGCGCGGTCGTAGCGCAGCGGCCCCTTGGTCAGCGGGCAGACCAGGATTTCGAGCAGCTTCGGGTCGATCTCGCTCGGTTCGTCCATGGTTTGCCTCCCGTTCTACCCCGACACCCACTCGTCGTCCCGGCGAAGGCCGGGACCCACCTTTCAGCCACCGGTGCGTTGGAACCATGGATACCGGCCTGCGCCGGTATGACGGCGACTGGTTGCGTGCAGTGACAATGTCATGCAACAGCCTCAATGCCTTGTGCCGTCCGGGTCCTCGCTGCCCGCTTCCATGGCCGCCATCTCGACCAGCGTGGTCAGCAGGTTTGCCCGCTCGTCGAGGTCGGCGGCTTCGAGCAATGCCTGTTTCTCGCTCGGCGCGAACGGGCAGGCCATCGCGATCGAGGTGACGAGATACTCGCCCGGCGCCTTCTCGATCGCGCTCCAATCGACCGTGATGCGGCGCTGCCCGAAATAGCCCTTGAGGCCGCGGACCAGCCGGTCGCGGTTAAAGCCCGGCTCGCCCGCCGGCTCGCGGTCGGCGGCGAAATGCTGCCATTCCGGGACGACCCGGCGATAGCCGGAGAGGAGCGGCAGCTCCTCGGTGATGACAAAGCGCGACACGCCGGTGAGGGTGATCAGAAACCGCCCGTCATCGGTCTCGCTGAACTGGGTCAGGCGGCCGGCGCAGCCGATGCGATAGACCGGCGGGTTCACGCCGCCGGCGCTCGGATCGCTCGGCTGGATCATGCCGATGAGGCGCTCGCCGCCGAGGGCGTCGCGGGTCATCGCGAGGTATCGCGGCTCGAAGATGTTGAGCGGCAGCCGGCCGCGCGGCAGCAGCAGCACCCCGACCAGCGGAAAGATCGGCAGCACGGCGGGGAGCGCGATCCGCTCCCTCTCGCCCGGCCGCTCGCTCACGCCGCCGCCCCCCTGCTCAGGAGAACATCAGCGCCGACAGCCGCCGGCGGGCGCTCAGGGTCAGCGGGTCGGTCGGCCCCATCGCCTCGAAAAACTTGACCAGCTGCTTGCGCGCTGCCTGCTCGTCCCACTCGCGGTCGCGCTTGAACAGGGCCAGCAATTCGTCGATCCCCGCCTCGCGCTCACCGGCACCGAACAGCGCCGTCGCCAGCTCGAAACGGGCCTCGTGGTCGTCCGGGTTTTTGTCGAGGCGGGCGCGCAATTTGCCGGCCGACCCCATCGCCTTCTGCGCCTGCTCGGCCAGCTCCAAAGCCGAGCGCGCGGTTGCGATCTCAGCATGGCGGGCGAGGTCCTTGTTTTCGGCGATGCCGTCGACAATTTCGCGCGCCTGCTCCAGGTCGCCCTGACCGACCAGCGCACGCACCAAGCCACCCAATGCCTCGGCATCCTCGGGTTCGCGCTGCAAGATTTGAGCGTAGATCGCGGCGGCGGTGGCATGGTCGCCGGTTTGCGCCGCCTCCTTGGCCATCGCCATCGCCTCCTCGACCGGCGAGGGGCCGCCGCCGCTGCCGCCGAGGCGCTGGACGAACTGCTTGACCTGGCTTTCCGGCAGGGCGCCGACAAAGCCGTCCACCGGCCGCCCGTCCTTGAAGGCATAGACCGCCGGGATCGACTGGATGCGCATCTGCGTCGCGATCTCGGGGTTCTCGTCGATGTTAAGCTTGACGAGGCGCACCGCGCCGTTGGCCGCGCGCACGACCTTTTCGATGATCGGGCCCAGTTGCTTGCAGGGGCCGCACCACGGCGCCCAGAAATCGACGATGACCGGCTGGTCGAACGAGGCATCGACGACCTCGGCCATGAAATTCGCCTGGGTCACGTCCTTGACAAGCGCCGCACCGGCCGCCGCCGCGCCGCCGATCAAAGGTTCATTCGCCATTCGGTTCTCTCCCGGGATGTCCCGCAAAACATGGCGGCAGGGCGGCGCGATGGCAAGCGGCGCGGATCGTCAGCCGCCGGTAGCCGACGGCGGCGCCAGACTGTCGAGGTCTATGATCCGCGCCTCGTGATCGCAGGATCGGATGAAGCGCAGCAGATCGGCGGCGGCGACCGCGGTGGTGCGGTCGTTGCGCAGCGGATGATAGTTGAGCGGGTCGCAATCCAGCATGCCCTTGTCGAGCACGACGCTCACCCGCCGGGCCGTGTCGTTGGCCAGCGCGAACGGGGTGACGCTGCCCGGCCGCACCCCGAGCACCTCGCCCATAAGGTCGGCACTGCCGAACGAAAAGCGCGGCGCTCCAAGCGCCTCGGCGAGGCGCTTCAGATCGATCCGCCGCTCCTCGAGCGCGACTACCAGCCACAGCCCGCCCTTCTTGTCCTTGAGAAAGAGGCTCTTGCAATGCCCGCCCGGCAAGGTGCCGCGGAGCGCCGCCGCCTCGGCAACGGTAAAGACGGGCGGGTGCGAAGAGGTCCGGTGCGCGATGCCGAGCGCATCGAGCCGGGTAAACAGCTGTTCGGGAGTCAGCATGATGCGCACGATGCGGCGGCGCCGCGGCGTCTGACAAGCCGCAAGTGGATTGTCATTGCGAGCGAGCCGAAGCAATCTCGATCGGGACCAGCCAAACCGCGAATGCGAAAGATCCGATGGCCGATAGCCGCCCGCTTGCCGAAGCCGATCTGCCGGAAGCGCAGCGCATCATCCGGCGCGCCTTCGGGACTTTCCTCGGCGCCCCCGATCTCGACACGTTCTGGCAGGATTTCGATTACGTTTATGGCCGCTTCGGCTGCGAGCACACGCGGGCCTTTGCCGCCGATGCCGACGGCGCGCTCGCCGGGGTCAATTTTGCGACCCGGTGGGGCGGCGTCGGGTTTTTCGGCCCCCTATCGACCCGCCCCGATCTGTGGAACCGCGGACTCGCCCAACCGCTGGTCGCGGCGGCATCCGATGCCTTCGAGGAATGGGGCGTCAGCCATGCCGGGCTGTGCACCTTTCCACACAGCACCAAGCATGTCTGGCTTTACCAGAAATTCGGGTTCTACCCGCGTTTCCTGACGGCGATCATGGCGGCGCCGGTTCACCCCCACCCTGACCCTCCCCCGATTGCGGGGGAGGGCAGGGTGGGGGTGGCGCCGCGCCCCGGCGTCGGGCCGTGCACCCGCTATTCCGAGCTTCTGGCAGGCCAGCAGCAGGAGGCCGAGGACGCGGCGCGCGATCTGTGCGACGCGGTTTATCCCGACCTCGACCTTACCGGCGAGGTCCGCACCGTGCGGGCGCGCGCGCTCGGAGACACCCTGCTGCTGTGGGAGGGCAGCCGCCTCGCCGGTTTCGCGGTATGCCATTGGGGGCCGGCGAGCGAGGCCGGGGCGGGTTGCCTCTACGTCAAATTCGGGGCGGCGCGGCCGGGCGCCGGCGGCGAGGCGCGCTTTGCCGCCTTGCTCGACGGCTGCGCCGCGCTGGCCCGGCAGGCCGGCATGACGGAGGTGGTGGCCGGGGTCAGCACGGCGCGCGAAGAGGCCTATCGGCACATGCTGACGCGCGGCTTCCGCAGCCGGATTCATGTCGTCACGATGCACCGGCCGAATGCGCCGGGCTACAGCCGGCCCGGCCTCTTCGTGCTCGACGACTGGCGATAGGAGAACCCATGCAAGCGGTTGTCTGCGAGGCGTTTGGCGGCCCCGAAATTCTGGCGCTGCGCGAGTTGCCCGACCCACCGCCGCCCGGTCCGGGCGAAATCCAGGTGCGCATCAGGGCGCGCGGCGTTCAGTATGTCGATGTCCTGATGCTGGCCGGCAAATATCAGTTCCGGCCGGAGCCGCCTTTCGTGCCGGGCAGCGAGGGGGCGGGCGAGGTCGTCGCGGTCGGCGAGGGGGTAACCCGGTTCAAGCCCGGCGACCTGATCATGAGCCGCCACCGGCTCGGCGCCTTTGCCGAACTCGGCAACGCCCGGGCCGAGGATTGCGACCCGGTGCCGCGCGGCATGAGCCTCGACGAGGCCGCGGTGTTCCGCGGCGCGCACCACACCGCCTATCACGCGCTGTTGCAGCGCGGCCGCTTGCAGGCGGGCGAGTGGGTCTTGATCCACGGCGCCGCTGGCGGCATCGGCATCGCCGCCATCCAGATCGCAAAATTGTTTGGCGCCACCGTGATCGCCACCGCCAGCACCGAGGAAAAGCGCGCCGCCTGTCTCGCAGAGGGCGCCGATTTCGCGATCGACTACCGCGCGGGGTTCCGCGACAAGGTCAAGGAGCTGGCCGGTGCGCGCGACGGGGTCGATATCGTCTATGACCCGATCGGGGCGCAGGTGACCGAGGAATCGCTGCGCTGCATGGCGTTCGGTGGGCGGCTCCTGGTGCTCGGGTTTCTCGGCGGCGGCCCGGCGACGCCGCGGACCAACTACCTGCTGATCAAATGTCTCGAGGTGATTGGGGTGCGCCTCGGCGGGGTCACCGAGCACCGCCCCGAGATCGGCCGCGACAACATGCGCAGGCTCATCGCGCTGGCCGAAGAAGGCAGATTGCGCCCGCGCATCTCCCACCGTTTCCCGCTGGAGCAAGCCGCCGCCGCGATCCAGGCCGTCGTCGATCGCCAGGTCATCGGCAAGGCGGTGCTAGTGGGGTAGCGAGAATTTTTGGAGGAGGGAGCGGCGCGGTCCGCAACCCGCCTCACCCACCGCTCGCTGCCGCGAGCGGTCCTCCCTTTCCCGCAATGCGGGAGAGGGTTTTGCCCTCAATCGTAGGTTACCCCGATGGTTTCGGCGACGAGCACCGGGCGGTCGCTGCCTTCCAGTTCCATCGTGCCTTCGGAGGTGATGCGGGTGCCGCCGCCAGCGACCGGCTCGACCGATTTAAATTTGAGGCGCAGGCGGATGCGGGCGCCGGCCGGCACCATGCCGGTGAAGCGCACCCGGTTGGCGCCGTAATTGAGGCCGCGCGAGCGGTTCTTGACCCGGTAGAGCGTAGAGGCGAGGCGTGGCACCAAAGACAGGGTCAGCCAGCCATGCGCGATCGTCTTGCCGCCGGGCATCTCCTTCTTCGCGCGCTCGACATCGACGTGGATCCATTGATGGTCGCCGGTCGCGTCGGCGAATTTGTTTATCTGCTCCTGGGTGACCGTGTACCAGTCGCTGACCCCGACCTCCTTGCCCTCATAGGATTTGAGATCGGCCGCCCGTTCGACTTCCAGCATGGATTGCCCTCCTTCCGCGCCGAGATCGCGTCGGGCGATCCTCCGATGGCGGCGGCGGTTTGGGCAAGGCCCTTCTCTCGCCCGATTTCCGACCCTACGATCGCTCCGGTTGGAGCCGTACAGGGAAATGCCGCATGCAGATCGTTGCGACCGCGATCGAAGACGTGAAGGAAGTGAGGCCGGTGCGCCACGGCGACCCGCGCGGCTTTTTCTCCGAAATCTTCCGCGAGGACACGCTGCGCGCGTACGGCATCGACGTGCCGTTCGTTCAGGAAAACCATTCGCTGTCGCGCGATCGCGGGGTGGTGCGCGGCCTGCATTTCCAGATACCGCCGGCCGGGCAGGCAAAGCTCGTGCGGGTCGGGCGCGGCGCGATCCTCGATGTCGCGGTTGATATTCGCGCCGGCTCGGCGACCTACGGCCGCCATGTCGCGGTCGAGCTCACCGCCGAACTCGGCAACCAGCTCTACGTGCCGGAAGGCTTCGCGCACGGGTTCTGCACGCTCGAACCCGATACCGAGGTTTTCTACAAGGTCAGCTCGTATTACTCGCGCGAGCACGACAGCGGCCTCGCCTGGGACGACCCGCTTCTCGGCATCGCGTGGCCGGTCGCGGCCGGGCAGGCGCTGTTGTCGGACAAGGACCGGCGCCAGCCGCTGCTGGCCAGCCTGCCCGGCTATTTCCGCTACCGCTGAGCGGGGCCGCCATGAAGCTCATGGTGACCGGCCGGACCGGGCAGGTTGGCCGCGAACTCGAACGCCTTGCGTGGCCGTCCGGATGGCGGGCCGCCGCCTTCGACCATGCCGGCCTCGACATCGCAAGGCGCGAGGCGGTGTTTGCCGCGGTCGCCGAGGAGCGCCCCGATCTGGTGATCAACGCCGCCGCCTACACGGCGGTGGACCGCGCCGAGAGTGAGCCCGAGGCGGCCTGGGCCGGCAATGCCGAGGGGCCGGGCCACCTCGCCGCCGCCTGCCGCGATTCCGGCATCCCGCTCGTTCACATCTCGACCGATTACGTGTTCGACGGCAGCAAAAAGGGGCCGTCTCGCGAGGACGACCCGGTCAACCCGCTTGGGGTTTACGGCCGCAGTAAGGAAGCCGGCGAGCGGGCGGTGCGCGAGGCGCTCCCCGAACATGTGATCCTGCGCACCGCCTGGGTGTACGCCGCGCACGGAAACAACTTCGTCAAAACGATGCTGCGGCTGGCCGGCGAGCGGCCGGTGTTGCGCGTCGTCGCCGA
>DASUKH010000292.1:0-41607 GCA_036278835.1 Allostellaceae bacterium | reverse complement strand
CAAACGATGCCCACTATAGCGGCGATGGCGGCGGTCCGCAGCAGCCTGTTCCCGAGCCGCAAGGCGCCTCTCGCGACGGGCGGCGGCATCCGGCGATCCGCAAGCGGTGCGCTGGCATTCGGCGGTTCGTCGATATAGGCTGTCTTGCGCCGGCAGCAGGGGGCGGGTATGGATTTACGGTGCAGCCTCAAAAACTACCGGGATCCTGAGATCTTGTCGAATCCCGCATTATCGCAAATCGCCGACCGATCGGATAAGCAAGGCTTAACAAGATCGTACTGATCGTTTGACATCCTCCGGCCCTGGGACGCCGGCATTTTGGTCAGCTGTTGCCTCGAGATTAGCCGCCAGTCGATCGCTTGTGGAGGAGATGCCCGTGATCTCTAAAGACATCGTCGCGAAAGCGTCCGTGTATCGTGAATCTTTCCAATCGGCACAGCCATTTAAGCACGCCTGCATCGATGATTTCTTTACGGCCGAAACCGCTGAATCGTCGTTGCGCGACTTTCCACGGTTTGATCGCGAATTTGCCAAAAACGAGTTCGGTGAGTACGGCGGCAAGGCGGTAGTCAGTTGCATGCAGGAAATCAGCCCGTTTTACTCAAAGTTGTATGGCTATCTGATGTCGCGGCAATTTCTTGACGCAATGTCGGAAATAACGGGAATCGAGGACCTGCATGGCGATCCGACCCTTTATGGTGGCGGTACTCATGAGAATATTAATGGTCAGGAACTGGATGTGCATGTGGATTTCAATTTCCAAATCGAGGGTGGTTTTCACCGTCGCGCGAACCTGTTATTATATTTGAATAAGGAGTGGGATCCGGCCTGGGGCGGAGCCATCGAACTGCACTCAAATCCGCGCAGACCCGACGAGGATCGTTTCGAACAATTCAATGTGACGTTCAATCGTGCGGTCATCTTTGAAACGAATGAATACAGCTGGCACGGATTCCGAAAAATCCGTTTGCCGCAGGATCGGTTGCACATATCGCGAAAATGCCTGTCTATTTATCTGTATACGAGAGACCGGCCGGCGCACGAGATTGCAGGACCGCACGGCACGTTCTATGTGCCGTGGCCGTTCCTGAAGGAGTACGAACCGGGTCGCGTGCTGTCCGAGACAGATTTACAGGAGTTGCGGACGGGCTACGCTCGACGGGACCGCCAGATCGAAATGTATCAACGTTTGGAGGAGCGGCTGGGCCGTGAGATTGAGGCGACGCGACGGTACATTGGCGAGCTTGTCGCTGCGATAAGGGCCCCGGTGCTTGGCTACGCGACGCAGGCCGGGAAAACCACCGGCCTATTCCATGACGGCTGGGCGGCACGCGAAACATCGCTGCGCCTGCATGCGGAGCGACCGATCACCGGCATCACGATCAAAGGCTTCATCCCCGAACAGTTCTCAAAACTCAATCGCTCCTTCGAGATTGTGATTGGCGACCGGCGATTCGACTTTACGCTGAGCACAAACGGAATCTTCGAACTGGAATGCGTACTCGATGTCGCGAGAAATGAAGAATTTGATCTGATTTTGCGCTGCGACAGCAGTTATAGGGCGGATGGCAGCGGCGATCAGCGCGACCTTGCATATCGACTGAACGCGATCGAATTGGTGCATTGAGGTGCAATACGTGGGGGACAGCTGTCATGGACTTCCGCTTCGATTTTACGGACTGTCGGGACTTGTACGTACTTCCCCACGGCCAGTCGGATAGCTTGTCGATGCAAATCGAGCGATTAAAAAAATTGCAAGCGCAATTATCTACTTCAAATCCAATCCGAGCCAAGCAGATAGGTGAGCGAGTCGCGGCCTTGGAAAAGGAGCGCGCGCGAGTGCGGCTAATCGCCGTGGCGCGTGTTGATCGGTTGGTCGGGCGCTGAGTGGGAGCGCTTCGGCGATGACCGTGAGCACTACCATTCGAAGCGGCGTTCGAGCAATTCATCTAAAGGGTGCGGGGTTATTCTTTGCTTGCTTGGCGGCCGCTGTGGGGACCGCGGATGCACACGGGTTGCGGTTGGTTGCGTCAGCCCCAATGTGTCGGGCGGAGTTGGTCTCGGCCAAGGGCAGTACCATGGATCGGCCGGCGGAAATAAATATCGGTTATACAATTACCCATGTGCAAGTGGCAACGGACGCGGATGCTGCCTGTGCAGCCCGCGGCAAAGGTGCCGCAGTCTCGGGTCAAGACGCGCTGATCGCCCATTACAATGATCCCCAGGTCCGCGGCGCCGCCATTGACGATTTGGGTGATCTCCGGCGGGCGGGTGCTTCTGTGGTGCGAACGGTATTCTGGGTTTCGCAGGCCGCGGATGTTTCGCTAAACAAATCCGCGTCCCCGCGCGGTCCCCTTGCCCGGATGATCGCCCGCAACGGCATCCTGCCCGAGCAATACCCCAAAAATCTCGCCCGTTTTGCCGCCGACGTACAGCAGGCCGGTTATAAATTGTTGGTCGTAGTGTTCGGTAATCAGGGCCGATCGGCGCCGCACTGCCGAAGCGCCGGCAGGTGGGGCGAGTGTTATGACCCAGCGTACGACGCGCGCACTTGGTCGGCAATGGCGGAAATGATCCGCGCGGTCAAAACGGAAAGCCTTCCGCGCCTGCGCGTGGTCTTCGACATAGCGGGAGAGTACTGCTTCGCCAACAAGCCGAAGATGCTGGTTGAGCGTAATGCGGAGCATTATGTGCGGTACATGACCGCCCGATACCACGAGACATTTGGCGATCATAACTATATTGTGAGTTGCCTTGCCGGCGCCCACCAAGCCGCGTTGGCAGAAGCAGCAATACCATACTCGGCCGCGTTTCTATCTCGGTTATCTCCTAAGCCAGCATTTTTCGACTTGCATGTCTACCTGAACTCGCCGGCTCCGATCGAGCAGGTATTAGTTGCGGCGGACGCGGCTGCACGGCGCCTAGGTGTGCCGCTTATCATTGGCGAGACTTTCGCAAATAATGTGGTTCTGTTCGATGTCATAAAGCACATGCGCGCCGCAAACAGGCTCGACTCTCTGCAGGATATCCTTGTGTGGCCCCTCAGAATGGGCTCGAAGTGTTCGATCGACCTCAAACCGACCGGCGTGCTCAACTGGGTTCTGCCGGCGTTCCCGCAGCCCTGATTCATCCTGGTTTTCGCATAACAACGACTGACTGGCCGCCGGGCATCGCTGCTTACTTCTTTATAAATAAATCGCTCCCGTTCGAATTGCTCAAACGCGGGCGATTTCGGTTAGCCATAATTTAATTAGATTCTCCGGAAAGTATGAACAGACCGAAATTGCATAGATCGCATCGAAGGTGGCGTTCTCGTACGACAACGCTGATTCGTAGATATTCGTGACCACCGACACCATTGTTTGGCGCGACCTCGGCCGCGTACTCGATGGCTTCGCGGTCAACATCCGTCCCGTGGAACTGTGCGTTGGGATAGCGTTCCGCCAACGGGATAATGACTCGACCAGACCCGCACCCAAAATCGAGAATCTGCTTGCCGGCAAGCGAACCTGATCGCTCCAAACAGCTTCCAACGTATTCCGCCGCCGCTTCGCCGCTTCGTTTGAACTGAACCGTCGTCGGGTTTTTGATAACCTGCGGGCCGAGATCTTGCCAACGAGGGTATTCTTTCGGTCTTCGATCGGCACCTTTCGCTTCCAGAGATACGCCACTAACAGATAGTTGCCCTATTGAGTGCGACCGCTCAGATTTTGGACGTAACGCGGTCGACTGCATTTTACGTCCTCTATTATCGTTCGGGCCCTCGCGGCCAATTCGGGTTCCATCAGCCACAGCGACGGGTCCAGATAGAATATATCGTGATGGCGTCTCTCAAAAATCTCGGTCGAGTGCCCGGCTCGCTCTGGCCGGGGTGTCAACCGGTGTTTTTGCAACGACCTAATAAGATTAAGCTCCATCTGCCGCGGAACGTATTGCTCATAGCTCAGCGCGATGCGGCGCTTGTAACTCTCTGCAACGCTGCGGATATCGGCGCAAAGAGCCTGGGCATCGGCATTTCTCTCTAATACGGTGATCCCATATTCGCCGCTGCTGTTCAAGCACCTGACCAGCTCGGCGCTTGCCGGGTCAAGGGATTTGTTGACCGCAACGCGGAGGTCCTTTGAGCAGGGCTCAATACCAAGGATCTCGCACATGAAATGTCGGGCTGCATCGCCGCTTTGTCGCATTACGGCATCGTAGAGATATACAGACACATTACCGTCGAATGTCGCCGCAAATTTTTCGATCATCCCGGCGGCATCGAGCAAGTGGGTCTGAAATGGTCGGGTGAGGCTATTGACTAAGAAGCCACCAAGATCATCTGCGATCCTATGCTTAACGAGCTCCTGCCACCACGGGTACAGCAACTCGAGGAAGCTTCTCAAATACACGACAACTTCAATCCTACTGAAGCTCGAAAGAAGTTCGGCGAGATGCTGAAGCTCTGCCAGAGAGCAACTCGAGAAGTTTTCACTTGAAAGAACTACCGTCTCCTCGTCCATCTCGCGGAGCTGGTCGGCAATTTCGGATAGCGAACCATTATCAGGGCGCGCCAGGAGCGAGACGAGTTGATGGTGGCCGTAATATCTGAAGCCGACTTGTGGATAAACTACCCCATGATCCTTTAATTGCTCACTATTTTCGAGTAGGGCATGCTGGATGGCAGTGCTCCCGGTCTTGTGCGGTCCGATATGTATCAACAGTCTTTTGGACATCTGAGCAGAACTGTCCCCCGGCAGAAATCGTACGTTACCTTACCGCATGGTCCGGATGATGTCAGCCCCCGAGAACAGCGCCGGCGCCGCCTCGGGGCGCGAAGGTGGGGCGGTTTGGTGTGGCATTGCGCCAGCGGGACCTTTGGCGCGATCCGGAGGCGGCATCATGTGGCTTTACCGGCGCGAAGTGCCCCCTGGCTCCGGAGCAGAGGGGTCCGGGAATCGGGTCAAGCACTCCTCGTCGGAAAGGTTTTGGCAAGGAGGGACTGGCAGCAAATCCGGCCGCCTGCGGAAATGCGAGCGGCACGGCGCTCGCGGGCGGCGGTTTCAGGCGGTATCTTTTGGCGATGAGCACCCCGTTCCGTTTCGACCCGGTCTCGCTGCCGCCCGAATGCGCGGCGTTGCGGCGCGCGGTGCGCGCCTTTATCGCCGAGGAGCTGGCGGCCGGGAAGTGGACCCCGAACAGCGATTTCGGCTCGCACCGGGCCGCCGATTTCAGCCGTCGCCTCGGCGCGCGCGGCTGGATCGGGATGACTTGGCCCAGGGAGTATGGCGGCGGCGAGCGGAGCTTTCTCGAGCGCTATACGATGACCGAGGAGCTGCTCGCGGCCGGCGCCCCGGTCGGCTGTCACTGGATCGCCGACCGCCAGAGCGGCCCCCTGCTGCTGCGCTTTGGCAGCGAGGAGCAGCGCCGGGAATTTCTGCCCGGCATCTGCCGCGGCGAAATCTTTTTCTCGATCGGCATGAGCGAACCCGATGCCGGCTCCGACCTCGCCGCGATCCGCACCCGCGCGGTGCCGGTGCCGGGCGGCTGGGAGGTCAGCGGCACCAAGGTGTGGACCAGCTATGCCCACGAATCGCATTTTGCGATCACCCTGGTGCGCACCGCGCCGCCCGATGCCGGCGGCGGTGACAAGCCCGACCGGCGCGCCGGCCTGTCGCAGCTGATCCTCGACCTGAAGGCGCCGGGGGTGACGATCCGGCCGATCCGCAACCTCGCCGGCGAGCATGATTTCAACGAATTGGTGCTCGACCGGGTGTTCGTGCCGCGCGAAATGCTGGTCGGGCATGAGGGCGACGGCTGGCGGCAGGTGACGAGCGAACTCGCCTTCGAGCGCAGCGGACCCGAGCGGTTCCTGTCGTCGCATCAGGTGTTGCGGGCGCTCGTCGCGTCGGCCGGGGCCGCATCCGGGCCGGCGGTCGCCGAGACGACGGGCCGGATGGTGGCGGGGCTGGCGACGTTGCGGCGCATGTCGCTGTCGGTCGCCGGCAGGTTGCAGGAAGGCGCGATCCCGAACCTCGAAGCCGCGCTCGTCAAATCGCTCGGCGGCGATTACGAGCAGGGCCTGCCGGAGCGCGCCCGCCTGTTGCCGCCCGCCGGCGGCGGGGCGGCTGCGGAGCGGTTTCGGGAGGCGCTCGACGAATCTATCCTGCACGCGCCATCATGGACCCTGCGCGGCGGCACAAGGGAGATTCTGCGCGGCATCATCGCCCGCGGCCTTGGTTTGCGCTGACGGGCAAGGAGGAGCGCGATGCATGCGGTGATCTTTGAAGTCGAACCCGACCCCGAGCGGCGGCAGGACTATCTCGACATTGCGGCGCGGCTGCGGCCCGAACTCGAACGGATCGACGGCTTCATCTCGGTCGAGCGGTTCGAGAGCCTGAGCCAGCCGGGTAAAATCCTGTCCCTGTCGTTCTGGCGCGACGACGCGGCGGTCGCGCGCTGGCGCCGGCACGAAGAGCACCGCACGGCCCAGCGCGCCGGCCGCGGCGGCATCTTCCGCGGCTACCGGCTCAGGGTGGCGCAGATCGTCCGCGATTACGGCATGGAATCGCGCGAAGAGGCGCCGCAGCCGCCGCCCGAGGCGGCGCCGGGGGGCTAACGCGGTATCCGATCAAGTCCGATCATTGGGTGCTCCCCGCCCGCGGACTTGATCTGCGGGTCCACGTCTTCGGCGGCCGAATAAGACGTGGATGGCCGGGTCAAGCCCGGCCAGGGGGACCCGTTGATCCCATTTGAACGGACACTGCTTCTAATCCCAGTCGATATGCGGCATCGGCCCGATCTTGATGGGGCCGAGAAACATCTCGCCGTCCTGGATGCTGAACGAGGTCGCGATCCGCTTCCGGCCGTCGGGGCCGGTTTTTGCGAAGAACGACAGCGCCGTCGTCGCCAGATCGGCTTTGCGTTTGCCGATCCGGCCGGAAGCGGCCAGCGCTTTCATCAATTCGCCATAACCCCCGACCCCGCCCGAGAACGCGCCGATCGGCTGCAAATCGGCGTCGAGCGCCAGGGTGCCGTTGGCGGCCAGCCTGAGATCGCCCCAGCGCAGCGCGACATGATCCACCTCCAGGGTGCCGCCGGCATCCCGCCACGCCGCGGCGGCCTGCCGCGGCGGCCCGGGCGGGATCGGCCCCATTACGGTGACCCCGAGACTGGCCTCCTCGACCGGGTTGTGAAAGGGCGGCGGCACCTGCGGCAGGATCAGGTCGTGCACGTCGAGCGCCACCCCGAGCGCCGGCTCGTCGGGGCCGCTCGGCGGGCGCGCCGGCAGGATCAGCCAAACATAAACGAGCCGGGCCGCGAGGGGCACCGCGCCCGCCGCGACATGCGGCTCGCGCACCGCGAGCCACAGCCTCGCGCCGGCATCGACGACGGCGATGGTGCCGGTCGCGGCCGGTGCGGACACGACGGCGCTGCCCGGGACCCCTCCGGCGGGCGTCGCGGTCAGCCCGGCCGGCAGATCGAGATGCCAGACGAAAGGGTTCCACGGCCGGGCGCCGGCGGTCAGCATCGGCGCCAACACATCGGCGGCGAAGCGCGGGTCGCGGTCGCGCACCGCGATTTTCGTAAATTCCAGACGGAAGGCGAGCGGGTAACCGGCGATCCGCACCCCTTGCCAGGACAGGTCGAGATGCTGCGTGCGCATCGCCGCCGCCCATTGGGGCAGACCCTCGCGCACCCGATGGGCGGCATAGAACCAAAGGGCCGTGTAGGCGCCGAACAGCACCAGGGGCAGCAGGATTGCGGCGGCGATGATGAGGCGCTTGCAGCGGCGCATCGCCGGTTTATAGCGCCGCCTGCGATGGTGGGAAGAGGCTGCCGATTGACGGCCCGGTGCGAAGCGGGTAACTGGATGATCCGGAGTTGCGATCGAGGTGGAGTGATGCCGCAGACCGCGCCATTGAAGGCGTTCTGGCAGCCGGGTTGAACCAGCTGCCTGAGACTCAAGGAGTTTCTCTCGGTCCGTGGGATCGAGTTCGAATCGATTAATGTGTTGACGGACGCGGCCGGGCGGGCCGAGTTGCAGCGGCTTGGCGCGCGCTCGATCCCGGTTTTGTCGCGCGGCGACGAGTTCGTGTTCGCGCAGAACATCGCGCAGGTCGTCGCCTTTCTGAAGCTCGACGAGAAGACCGGGCCGGCGCTGTCGCCGGACCAGCTGGTCGAACGCCTGTCGCGCTTTATCGATGCCGCGCTGGCGATCGTGCCGATGATGCCGGATTCGAAACTCGACATCGAGGTGCCGAACCGGCCGCGAAGTTACCGCGCCCTGGCGCACCACATGTTCCGCATCCCGGAGGCCTTCATCGAGGTGGCGGGCGGCGCGTTCTTCAGCCAGGGATTGCCGACCGAAATTCCCGACAAGGCCGATGTGGCGGGCACGGGGGCGCTCGCCGCCTATGGCCGGCGGGTGCGCGGCAAGGTCGAGGGCTGGTGGCAGGGCACGGACGACAAATCGGCGCAGAACCCGGTCGAGACCTATTACGGGCGGCAGAGCCTCCATGAGGTGCTGGAGCGTGCGACCTGGCATATCGGGCAGCACACGCGGCAATGGATGATGCTGCTGGAGATGAACGGGGTCACATTCGAACGGCCGCTCGGCGACGGCGACTTTGCCGATTTGCCGATGCCGAAAAAGGTTTGGGACGACTGACCGCGGCGCCCGGCTACGTCTCCATTTATCCGGTCGACCCGATGCCCGCCGCGATCGCGGCGTTGCGCAGCGGCGCCGTGCCGGTGTGGATTTTTGCCTACGGGTCCCTGATGTGGAATCCGGAATTCCCGTTTGACGAGGCGCGGCGCGGGCGGCTGCACGGTTTTCATCGCCGCTTCTGCCTCTATTCCCGCGATTATCGCGGCACCCCGGAAGAGCCGGGGCTGGTGCTCGGGCTCGACCGCGGCGGCTCATGCCACGGGATCGCCTATCGGCTGGCGGCGGCGCGCACAGCGGAGGCGCTCGACTATATCTGGGCGCGCGAGATGACCGGGCGGGTTTATACGATGCGGCGTGTGGCGGTGCGCACCCGCGAAGGGCCGGTCGCCGCCCACGCCTGCATCGTGCGCCGCGAATCCCCCGACTATGCCGGGCGCCTGCCCCTCGACGAGGTGGCGCGGCTGCTGGCGCGGGCGGTCGGCGGGCGCGGCTCCGGCCGCGATTATCTGACGAGCACGCTACGTCATCTCGACCGGCTCGCGATCCGTGAGGCCTCGTTGCAGCGGATCGCTTCCCTGGTCGCGCAACTTCCCGAAGCGGCCGCGCCGCAGCGCCCGGAAGCGGCGCAGTAGCGTCAGCGCGAGCTGGCGGCACGAAGCGCCTAATTTGTAGGCGGGCGCATAAATTGTTGCGAAGAAGGCGAACCCCGGCTCAGATTGTTGCTAACGACAGTCGCCGGGATCGGAAATGCCCTCGGACCGTCCAGCCGACGTCCCGCCGCGCGCCGCGCCGCAGCGCCGGCTGCTGAGCATCATTTTCTGCGATCTGGTCGGCTCGACCGAACTCTCGGCCGGCCTTGATCCCGAGGATCTGCTCGAGGTCATGCGGCGCTATCACGATTGCTGCGCCGGGGTGATCCGGGGCGCCGGCGGGTATGTCGCACGCGTGCTGGGCGATGGCGTCCTGTCGTATTTCGGCTATCCGCATGCCCGCGAGGACGATGCCGTGCAGGCAGTCGGCGCTGCGCTCGACCTGTTCGACGCGCTCGCGGCCGTCAATATCGGCATTGAGCGCAAGCTGCAAATCCGGGTCGGGATTGCCAGCGGAACGGTGATCGTGGGCGACCTGTTCGGCGCGGCCGCCGGCGAGCGCGACGTGATCGGCGAGACGGCGAATTTGGCGGCCCGGCTGCAGACCGCCGCCGAACCCGGTCAAGTGGTCATCTGCGCGGCCACCCGCGACCTGACCCGCGGCCATTTCCGGTATCGCGCGCTGGAGCCGCTGACCCTCAAAGGTTTCGCAGCGCCGGTTGCGGCCTGGCACGTGCTGGGCCGGGTGCGGGTCGCGAGCCGCTTTGCCGCGCAACGGTCCCGTGCTGCCGCGCCGCTGATCGGCCGCCGGGCGGAGGCCGAGGGGCTTTGGCAGAGCTGGCGCGGGGCGTGCACCGAGGCGGGCCGGGTGGTGCTGCTGCGCGGCGAACCGGGCATCGGCAAGTCGCGGCTGAGCGAGGCGCTGATCGCTCGTCTTGAGGGCGAAGCCTATCTGCGCCTGCGCCTGTTCTGTTCGCCCTACCATACGTCGAGCGCGTTGTTCCCGTTCGTCAATCACATCGAGCGGGTGGCCGGATTCGAGCACGCCGACCCGCCGCAGCGAAAACTCGAAAAACTGAAGGGCCTGCTGGCCGGCTCGCCGGCCGGTGCCGAGCCGGCCCTTTCCGTGTTGGCGGACCTGATGTCCCTGCCTGTCGACGGCGGGGTCGCGCCGCCGGCCGAAACCGCGCGCGAGCGCCGGGAACGGGTTTTCACGGCAATCGTCGATCAGATCGCCTGGATGGCGCGGCGCAACCCGGTCCTCGTGCTGATGGAGGATTTGCACTGGGCCGATCCGACCTCGCAGGAGCTGCTCAGCCGAATTATCGACGAGGCGCCGCGGTGGCGCGTGCTGGTACTGCTGACCGCGCGCCCGGAATATACGCCGCCGTGGGGGGAGCGAGCGGACGTAACGACGATCGCGCTGACCGGCCTCGGCCGCAGCGACGCCGCAATGATCGCCATCGAGGTGGCCGGCGGGCGCAGCCTGCCGCCGGAGGTGCTCGAACCGATCCTTCGCCGCACCGAAGGCGTGCCGCTGTTTATTGAGGAAATGACCAAGGCGATGCTCGAGAGCGGCCTGCTGCGCGCCGATTCCGGGCGTTATGTCCTGGCCGCGCCGCTGCCGGCGATGGCGATACCGACCAACCTCGCAGCCTCGTTGCAGGCCCGCCTCGACCGGCTGGGGCCGGCGATCGAAATCGCGCAGGCCGGCGCCGTGCTCGGCCGGCAGTTTTCTTATGCGATGATGCGCTCGGTGTCGAACCGGACCGACGCCGAGCTGCAGTCGGCACTGGCTCGGCTTGCCGAGGCGCAGATCATCCACTGCGACGGCGAGCCGCCCGATGCCGAGTACCGCTTCAATCACTCCCTGCTGCAGGATGTCGCCTATAGCATGATGTTGCGCCCCAGGCGGCAGCATCTGCACGGGCGCATCGTCGAGGTGCTGGAAGCCGGGTTTCCCGAGACGGCGGAACGGGCGCCCGAGCTGTTGGCGATGCACAGCAACGCCGCCGGCCTGACCGGCAAGGCGGTGGATTACTGGATGAAGGCCGGCAGCCGCGCGGTGACCCGCTCGGCCAACCGGGAGGCGATCGACCACCTGACAAAGGGGCTGGCCGTTCTCGCGCAGCTACCCGACGGCGCCGGGCGGGCCCGGACGGAACTGACGATGCGGCTGACGCTCGCCCACGCCTCGATCGCGGTCAACGGGTATGGCAGTGAGGTGACCGCAGGCGCCTACGCGCGGGCCGGCGAGCTGATCGAGTTCGGCACGCTCGACGAACGGGTCGGCGTGCTGTTTGGCATGTATATCGGGCATCTGATGGGGGGCCGGCTCGAATCCGGGGCGCCGCCGCTGCGACGGCTGCTGGCGCTCGCCGAGGAGCACCGCCATTCCGGGTATCTGTGCCTCGCCCACCGGGTGTTGGGCGTGCTCGCGCTCTACCGCGGCGAATGCGCCGCGGCGCGAAGCCATCTCGAAACCGCGATCGCGCTTTACGATCACGCGGAGCATCGCGGGCTGACCTTCCGCTTCGGCAGCCATGTCGGGATCTCCGCCCGGGCCTGGCTTTCGGTCGCGCTGTGGCTTGTCGGCCTGCCCGACCAGGCGCGCCGGACGGCCGACGAGGCGGTTGCCGCCGCCCGGCACTTCGCGCATGCGCATACGCTCGGGCACGTGCTCGGGCTGGTGACGCACGTCTATGCGATGGCCGAGGATTTCGCGACCCTGGCGGCGGTCAGCGCCGAGGGCGAAGCGTTTTGCGAGCGCCACCGGCTCGGGTTTTTCGGTCCGTGGCTGTCGATAATGGGGCTTTGGGCAGGGGCACAGACGGGCGACCCGGCTGCCGCCATCGCGCCGATGCGCGACGCGCTCGCGCGCTACGAGGCGACCAACACGACCCTGATGCGGGATTATTTTCGGGCTCTTCTGGTCCGCCTTCTGCTGATCGCGGGGCGGCCCGACGAGGCGACGGCGGAGGTGGAGACCGCGTTGCGGCATATCGACGAAACCGGGGCGAACTGGTGGAAGCCGGAGGTTCTCGGGTTGCGCGCCGAAACGCTGCTGGCTGCATCGCCGCCGCAGCGCGCGGCGGCGGAGCTCTGCCTGCGTCAGGCGCTCGACGAGGCGCGGACGGGCGGGTCGAAAATGCTCGAATTGCGGCTCGTCACGCGTCTCGCGAGATTGGCTCAGGCTCGCGGCAGGGCGGAAGAAGCCGGGCGATTGCTGGAACCGCTTCTCGGAGGCTTCACCGAGGGATTCGCGGCTCCCGATCTGAGGGCGGCCCGCGCGCTGCTCGCGATGCCACATTGATCGTGCGGCGGCGAGCGAAACCGTTTGCACCGCGGTCTGCCGGCGCAACAATCGAAGGGGCCGATTCGCGAATAACGGATCGGGCCGGCGGACAGGGATGAGGGGAGATGCAGGCACGCAAGCGGCGCCATCTCCGGGGGCTGGAGCTGACCGCGCCGGAGGGCGCCGGCGCCGGCCATTTCGCTTGGCTGGCGGCGGCCGTTGCGGCCCCGGATGGAGCGGGCGGGGCCGTGAAGCCGCCGGAGCTGACGTGGCGCGACTACGCCATCATGCTGCTGCACATCGCCTCGTCGATCGAGCACGCGCTGATGGTGCAGTACCTCTATGCCGCCTATTCGCTTGGCGGCGAGCAGGTGCCGGCGCCGCATCGCGCGGCGGTCGAGCGCTGGCGCGCCGAAATTCTCGCGGTCGCCAAGGAGGAGATGGGCCACCTCCTGACCGTGCAAAACCTGCTTGCCCTGCTTGGCGGGCCGGTCGAGTTCGACCGCGAGGACTACCCGTGGGACAGCGTCTTCTATCCGGCGCCGTTCACACTGGCGCCGTTGTCGCTCGACACGCTGGCGATCTATGTTTATGCCGAGATGCCGGAACGATGGGCGGACGACGACAAGGACGAGATCGTCACGCGCGCCCGCGACACCGCCCGTCGCCTCGGCGGCATGGAGCGGCCCAGGGTCACACGGGTCGGCGTCATTTACCAGAGCCTGATCGCGACCATCGCCGACCACGAACGCATCCCTGACGCCGAGTTCGACCCCGGCTCGGTCGCGGCGCAGGCGTCATGGGACGAGTGGGGGCGCGGCTACCGCGCCGGGGCGCGCGACGCCGAGGTCAAGGTCGAAGTCGCCGCGACCCGAGACGAGGCGCTCGAGGCCTTGCGCCGGATCGCCAGCCAGGGCGAGTCGCCCGACGCGTTGCACCGCGCCCTGGCGCAATATTCCGAAGGCAATATCCCGCCAGCGGCGCTGCGCCTGCAACGGCGTGTGCGGCGCGACGAGGAGCGCGCGCAGGCGGCCCCTGAGGAGGAGCGCTATCCCTCGCATTTTGATCGCTTTCTGAAAATTTATCGCGAACTC
Source organism: Allostellaceae bacterium (assembly GCA_036278835.1). Taxonomy (GTDB): domain Bacteria; phylum Pseudomonadota; class Alphaproteobacteria; order ATCC43930; family CGMCC-115725; genus DATARH01. The sequence continues at coordinate 27,978 of DASUKH010000292.1, read as the reverse complement.
GACGCGCTGTCCGGCGACGACGAGTGGAGCCCGGCGCGCCCGGTTATCGTCAACCCGACTAGCGCGGCGCAGGTGGGGTGCACGGAGATCGCCGACACCCGGTCGACGATCTGGGCGAACCTGTTCAACCTGCGCTACCGCATGCTGCTCGCCTATCTGACGCATGCCTTGTTGATGGCGCGGCAGGGTGCGGGAGACGAACCGCTGAACCGCGGTGCCGTCATGCACCGGGCATTCGCCGAGATGTATAACTTGAAGACGATCGCCGGCATCCTGGTCCGCCGTCCGGCGGGCGGCAATGACGGCCGGTTCGCCGGCCCGCCGTTCCAGATGCCTTACACCCTGGTTCTGCCCTCGATGACGCGCAACCGGTGGCGCCTTCACCGCGAGCTGATCGGCGAGGCGGCCAGCTTGAAGAAGCAACTGCGCGACCTCGGCGAACTGGCGCACGATGAGGCAGGCTATCTGACGGCAATGGCCGATATCGACGGGCAGGCGCTGGGGTGGCTCGACGCCCTGATCGACGGCCGGCCGGGGCGGAGGGCGTTTCAATGACGATCACCGGCATCCGCCTGCTGCCGACCCTGGCAATCGCGCGGGTCGGCTCCGCCGCCGAGCCGCTCGACAATTACACGCTGACCGAGGATCCGGACCACCCGCTCGGTTTCCGCCGCATCACCCCGGCCGCGACCTTGATTGTCGACACCGCGACCGGCGCCATCGCGCAGCGCCGGGTTCCGGAGCAAATCTCCTTCAAGGCGGGCGGGCGGGTGCGTCCGGTGGCGCCGTTCGTCGAGGCCTTCGCCGTCATCGACTACCGCGAGCTCGCGCCATTGACCATGAAGCTGCTGCGGCAGGCCGGCGCCGTCGCCGCCGTGCGCTGGCGTATCGAGGTGCAGAACCGCAAAGTGTACCGCCGGACCCGCGATCCCGGCGACATCATACGGGCGGATACCGGCTGGTTCGCCGATCATGGTCTGCGGCCGCTCATGGGCCATGCCGGCAACCTGGTCGAGAACGCGACAATCCCGCTTGGCCAAGTGCAGCACATCCGCGCCGATGATGCATTCCCCGAAATCCGCCTGCGCTTTACGCCGGCCCACGGCCTGATCTACGGCCCCAATTTGCCCGAGCGCGACCGCCGCGTGATCCCGGACGAGCGGGCGCTTTACGACGCGGCAAAGGGGCGCTGGCACGGCTGGGACATTACCCGGGCGATGAACCCGGATCAGAAGGCGGTGCACGAGACGGCGCCGCCGTCGCTGTTTGCGATCGAGCCGCCGGCGCCGCCCTGGCTGCACGGCGACGTCGCCGTCAGCCGCGGCTATCTCGACGACACCTGCGACGGTTTTGTCGAGCTGAAGGTCGGTGTCGGCGACCGCGAGTGGCGCGCCGCCGCGCGCATTTCCTCCGGGCCGCCGGATTATGCGCCCGATTCGATCATCGTGCGTACGATGGCCGACGAACTCGAGCAGATCGTCGAGGGGCCGCTGATGCGCGACAATGATCGTGCGCGGCTCCGCGACAAGGCCGAGGACATCATCCGCCGGGCCTACGAGACGGTGCGGCTGATGAACGTGGCGGTGATGAACGGCAATACCGTGCGCGGCCGGCCGCCGTTGTCGCTCGACACGATGCCGGCGGAGGAGGCGTTCGACACGCAGCGCATGTTGCGGCCGGTGATGGCGACGCAGAATGTCGATACCCTGGCGGTGCTGGCGCTGCACCAGGAGGCATTCGCCGCCTTGCGCGGCGGCGCGGCGCCATGGTTCGCCGACTTGCTGCGCCAGCCGGAGGAAGCCGGCGATCTCACCGATCGCGGCCGCCGCAAGATGCCGGCGCTGATGTGCGGCGCCGACGGGTTTTATCTCACCCTGACCCGGCGGCAGATCGACACCGTTCGCAAGGCGGCGAACACGGCGGCGTTCGTGGAGCGGGAGCCGCCGCCCGCGCCGCCGGAGCCGGCGCTCAAGCCGCGCAACCTGACGGCGCAGCTTTTTTACGAGGCCGCCGGCAACCCGATCAACTCGCGTCCGCAGATGGCGATCGGCAACCCGACACCGGGGCTGGAGTTCGATTTCCGCGCGGTGTGGCGTCGGCTGTTTGAGGGCATTGTGCTCAGCGAGCACGATAATTACGTGCTCGAGGCCGATTCCGGGCACGCCGACCTCAAGGGCCACCGGCTGTTGTGGGCCGACGGACGCCCGCTTGTCTATCCGATCACCGGTCCCTCGCCGGCCGACCCCGACAAGAGCGTGCCGGTGGCCTGGGAGCAGAACCCGAACGGCGTGCTCTGCATCGAATGGTCGAACAATCTTGCCGAAATGCTGCACCAGCGGCAGGGGCAGATCGTCGAATGCTATTTCACGGCTGAACCTACGGTCGAACCGGAAGCGTGGGACGAGGAAAAACGCGGCCAATACCGAAAGGCAAGCCTGCGGGTGCGCCCTTTCTTCGAGCCGGGCACTGCGCTGATCTCCCGCGAATTGGCGAAGGCGGGCGAGCTGACGCAGGGCTTGTGCTCGCCCTGGCAGAACGATTTCCGCGAATGCTCGTGCTATTACTGGGCCGCCTCGCGCCCTGATTACGTCAATATCCAGACGACCGCAGACGGCACCAGCCGCGGCGACAACTGGTTCCAGAAGAACCGCACCGGCGATTACGTGCCGGACGACTACGCCGATTCCCGCCTCATCAATTACGATGACCTGTTCATGGAATGGGAGCGTGCGCTCAAATTCCAGATCCGCGGGCAGGACGCCCCGGATTGAGCGGTGCGGCCGGCGAGAAGGAGCTGGTCGCGGCCCGCCGCTACATGGCGGCGTCACGGCCGCGGTCGCCGGCATTGCACCTGCTCGACGGTGGCGACGGCCGCCATCTTTTTGTCGCGGATGGCAGCCGGCTATTCGAGGTCGGCGCGGCCGCCTACGCCGCGCTCGACAATGCCGCCGCGCAGGGCGAGGGCGAAGAGGCGCTCGCCGCGCTGGGGCTCGCCGGCGCGCCGGCGATCGACGACGCGCCGCCGCCGGCGCCGCCGGTGCACGCGCTGTCGTTGGCGGTGGCGCAGAAATGCAATCTCGGCTGCGTCTATTGCTATGCGCAGCAGGGCGATTTCGGCGGGCCGGCAAAGGACATGCCGACCACTATCGCCGATCGCGCGATCGAATTCCTGCTGGCCGAGGCGGCACGCGGCAGCGGTCGCGCCAATCTCGCCTTTCTCGGCGGCGAGCCGCTGGTCAACCGCCCGGTATTGCAGGCGGCGACCCGCCGGGCGGCCGAGCTGGCGCGCCGTGCCGGCGTCGCCCTCAGCTTCTCGATCACGACAAACGGCACCCTGCTCGGCGCGGCGGACGCCGATTTCTTCGAGGAATTCGGGTTCGCCGTCACCGTCAGCCTCGACGGGCCGGCGGCGGCGCACGACCGATTGCGCCCGTTCAAGGGCGGCCGCGGCAGCTTCGCGACGGTCATGCGCAACGTCCGCCCGCTGCTGGAGCGGCAACGGCGGATGCAGGTCTCGGCTCGCGTCACGGTGACCCCGGACAACCTGGCTTTGCGCGACACCCTCGACGGGCTGATCGCCGCGGGGTTTCACAGCGTCGGGTTCTCGCCGATGCTCAGCGCGCCGGGCGGGCGGGGCGAGTTGCAGGCTGGGCACCTCGAAGCGATGCTCGGCCAGATGATCGCGTGCGGCCGCGCGTTCGAGCGTCGGCTGGTCGCCGGCGAGCGCTACCCGTTCGCCAACATGGTCAACGCGCTGCAGGAAATTCATCGCGGTACGCACCGGCCCTATCCGTGCGGCGCCGGGGCCGGCTATCTCGGCGTGTCGGCGGATGGCGGGTTCGCCGCCTGCCACCGGTTCGTCGGAGACGAAGACGGCGCGATGGGATCGCTCGAGGCCGGCATCGACGAGGTCCGGCGGGCCGGCTGGCTCGATGCGCGGCACGTGCACCGCCAGGAGCCTTGCCGCTCCTGCTGGGCCCGTTATCTGTGCGGCGGCGGCTGCCATCACGAGGCGCTGCGGCGCGGCCGGCCGGCCTGCGATTACATTCGCGGCTGGCTGCATTACTGTCTTGAAGCCTATCTGCGGCTGTCGGCGAGCCGGCCGGACTGGTTCTCGCCAGGGGCGGCGTGAGCGTTGCGCCGGCGGCCGGGGTGTGCATCGCCGGCGGCGGACCGGCCGGCACCGCGCTCGCCATCCGCCTCGCCCGGCTTGGCCACCGGGTCGTGCTGGTCGATCGCGGCCGGGCGCGGCCGGGTCACCTTGGCGAGTCGCTGAGCGCCGGGGTTTTGACCCAGCTCGATCTGCTCGGTGCGCGCGATACGATCGGGCGTGCCGGGTTCGCCGAATTCCGATGCCTCCGCACGGCATGGCAGGATGGCACCGCGGCGTGGCGCGAGTTTGATGGAGAGGCGGGGCTGCTGGTCGAGCGCGCCCGGTTTGCCGCGGTCCTGCGCGATGTCGCGCGGGCGTGCGGCGTACGGGTCTTGGAGCCGGCGACGATCCGTGAGAGCCGATATGAAGCGAGAAGCTGGCATCTGCGGATCGGGGACGCAGGCAGCGAAACTGGGGTCGAGGCCGCGGTGCTGGCGCTCGCCGGCGGGCGCGCCGCGACTGCCGCGCGCGGCCGGCGGGCGACCGGTCCGCGCACCCTCGCGGTCTCCGGGGTCTGGCAGGGTACGGCGCTTCCAACCGAGCCGGGCATCGAAGCCGGCATCTCGGAATGGTACTGGGGAATGCCGCTGCCCGATCGCCGTTACGGCCTGACGGTATTTGTCGATCCCCGGCATTTTCGGGGTCCCGCCGAGCCGTTGCCGGCGGCTTTCGCGCGGCTGGTCGCGCGCTCGCGCCTCTTCGGCCGATGCGTTGGCGCCCCGCTTGTCGGAGGGGTGCATGCTGCCGACGCCACCCCGTATCTCGATGTGACGCCGGCGGAGCGGCACATGATCAAGATCGGCGAGGCGGCCCTGGCGCTCGATCCGCTGTCTTCGAGCGGGGTCCAGCGCGCGGTTCAGGGGGCGCTCGCCGCCGGCGTCGTCATCAATACGCTGTTGAAAAGACCGTCCGATGCGGAGATCGCGCTCGCCTTTTATCGGCATCATCTGGCGGCCGCCGCCGACCGGCATCGCGGCTGGACCGCAGCCTTCTATGGCGCCGCCGAGCGGCAGTCGGGCTTCTGGCGCGACCGCGCTTCCGGCGGCGAAAAGGATGACGCAGCGGAGCCGGCCCCCGGCGCGGTCGCGGTCCCTCGACCCGACCTGCCCATCGCACTGGCCGGGGAAGCGCGGTTTGCCCCGACACCGTGCATTGTCGGCGATTTCGTCGCGATGCGGCTGGCATTGCATCACCCCCGGCTCGCCGAACCGGTCGCCTTCGTCGCCGGTCACGACCTCGTCCCGCTGCTCGCCCAAATGATGCCGGGCAGGACGGTAATGATGGCCGGCGCGCTGGTCGCGTCCTGGTCCGGGCGTGTCGACCTGCGTCCGGCCCTGTCGATCCTGGAATGGCTGCTGCAACGGGGCGTGCTGATTTCGCCGCCCCATCTGGAGCCGCCCGCTCCCCGCATGCCGACCGAAGGTGTCAGAGCAATTTAACCGGCAAAAAGCGACGGATCGGGCGGCTCTTCCGTCACTTGGGCCGGAAAGCAAACGGGCGCGGCATGGCCGCGCCCGTTGCCGTCATACAAGCGAACCGCTTTAGCGCGTACCCGGAGCGGGCGCGGCTGGCGGCGGCATCGGCTCTGCCGGCGGCGGCGGCGCGGCGGCTGGCGGCGGCGGTGCCGCGGCCGGCCCCATCGGCGGCGCGGCGTGGCGGACGCGGTGGCGGACTACGTGATGACGATGATGACGGTGATGAATCACATGATGGACGTGATGGACATGATGTCGATGGTGGCGAACGACATGGTGACGCGGCACCACCGGGACCTCGGCGACGGGCGGCGGCGGCGCGACGACAGGCGGCGGCGGCGCCGGGGCCGCGATCGGCGGCGGGGCCGGGGGCGGTGGCGGGGGCGCCTCCGGCGCGCAGGCGGCGAGCAGCGCCAAGGCGCCGACTACGACCAACGGTTTTGCTAGCTTGAACACGGATCTCTCCTGAGCTGAACGGCATCGTAATAAAGAACGTGCACATAGCACTTCCGTTCATGCGACTAAAGCGGTGATATGCGAGTAGCTACGGTTGATTGACAGGCGCGTCTTTTCCGCAACGCGGCAGAGCGGCCCGGGCGCATCAGCCAGGCCGGACCTTCGTCAGCTGCGCGGCGGCAGGTGCCGCAGCCGGTAATGCGCCGCGGTCGTTGCGGGTCCGTCGGCAATTACGATGCCGCGGCCGATCAGATCGATGAGGTGCGCCAGCACCGAGCGCCCGGCGGCGCCCCGTAACGCAGGATTGAGGCCGGCATAAAGCCGATCGACAATCTGTGCCGGGGTTTCGCTGCCGGTTTTGAGGCAATCGATGATGCCGGCCTCACGCTCGCGGCGATGCGCGATAAAGGCGCGGACATGCCGCTCCGGTTCGGTGATCGCGGGGCCGTGCGTCGGCCAATAGACCCTGTCGTGACGTTGCTGCAACTTGTCGAGCGAGGCCATGTAGGCCGCCATATCGCCATCGGGCGGGGCGATGACGCTGGTCGACCACCCCATAACGTGGTCGCCGCTGAACAGGATGCCCGAATCGGCGAGTCCGAAGCACAGATGGTTCGAGGTGTGCCCCGGTGTATGCACCGCCTCGAACCGCCAATTTCGGCCGGCGATTTCCGCGCCGTCGGCAATGGCGATATCCGGGACGAAATCCCAGTCGCCGCCCTCTTCGCTGCCCGGCTCGCCGCGGCGGCCGCCGGCATGCGGGCCGAAACCGTAGGTCGGCGCGCCGGTCGCCTCTTTCAGCGGGCGGGCGGCCGGCGAATGGTCGCGGTGGGTATGGGTGACGAGGATGTGGGTCACACGCTCGTCGCCCAGCCCGGCAAGCAGGGCGGCGACATGCTCGGGCAGATCGGGGCCGGGGTCGATGACCGCGACCTCGCCCTCGCCGATCACATAGGTGCCGGTGCCGCGGAACGTGAAGGGGCCCGGGTTATTCGCGACGACGCGGCGGACTCCAGGCGCGACCGGCTCAAGCCGGCCGTACTCGAAGGCGAATTCGCGGCGATAAGGAATCTCGACCGGCATCGGCCCGAACCGTCATTGTGTTGCGGTCGGGACCATAGCGCATCGGCGGCGATTGCCGCAGCATCGCGTGCACTCTGCGCGATGGCGATTTTAATCGCCGCCGGACGGACCTACCCGCAGGCGCGGCCGAAGGCCTCAAGGCCGGCGCCGAGCTCGTCAGGCAAGGCAGGGTCGCCCAGCATGAAATCGGGGTCGCGGGCGACGATGCGCGCCTCGGCCTCGGCGACCGCGGCATCCCAGTCCGCGATATCGTAATCGCCGCGGCCGAGCCAGATCAGCGCCAAGAGGTCGGTCTGCTCGTCGACGTTGAGTCCGGCGATGAACTCGGCGGCCTGCTGCCGCCGCGAATCCTGGCCGGGATAATCCTCGATCGTCACCAGCTTGCTGTCGTCGCCGGTCGTGGTGCGGTCGCCGGTGGTCGGCATCACCTTGCCGGCCAGCTCGCGGGCGGTCTCGATCAGATCGCAAACCTTTTCGGCGCTGATGCGCAATTCGGGCATGATCCCTCCGTCTCCGCTAAGGAAAACGGGCGGCGCGGCCCGCGCGATCCCTCGGGTTGCGCCGCGCGTCACCCTCCGCCGCCGCCCTGGCAGATGACGTTGAGGAGGGCCTGCCGTTTCTCGACGTTGACGGCGTGCAAAGCGCGTTTCAGGGCCGCCGGCAGGTCGGCCGGGTCCTGGACCCGCTCGCCGTAACCGCCGGCGGCGGCGCAGACCTGTTCGAAGGCCGGCAGGTCCTCAAGGTCGATAAACGGCGGGCGGTTGCTGCGCGCCGCCTCGCCTTTGGGGTACATGCCGAGGGTGGCGCGCCGCACCGCGCCCCACATCGCGTTGTTGACGACGATGAACAAGACCGGAAGGCGGTGCGCCGCGGCGGCATGGTGTACCGCGACCGGGTTTGAGAAGATGTAGGAGCCATCGCCGAGCACCGCGATGACCTGCCGCTCCGGCTCGGCGATTTTGACGCCGAGCGCCGCGCCGGCGCCCCAGCCAAGTCCCGCCGCCGGGCTCGACCCGAAAAACCCGCCCGGCCGGGTGGAGGGGCAATGCTCGGGCAATAGCGTGTATTCGTTGACGAGGATCGAGCCGGGATCGCGGGCCTCGGCGAGGCAGGCGCTGACCCGGATTGGGCTGAGCGGCTTTAGATCGCGGGTCTCCTCGCGCTGTTTCGCCCAGCCCGCCTGCATCGCCTCGCGCCGCGCGGCGAGCCGGTCGCGCCGTTCGGCAATCGCCGACCCCGTGACCAGCGGCGCCAGGGCGGCTTCGAGCCGCGGCAGGACCAGCCTTGTCGTGCCGGTAATCGCGAGATCGGCGGCAAAGCCGCGGATCGGATAGCGGCTGAACAGCGGATCGACGCCGATATGGATAACCGTGCAGTCGGGCCGCGGCGCCTTGCGCACCGGCGTCCACGGCACGTCGCATTCAATGACGAGGATCGCGTCGGCATAGTCGAGCAGCGCGGCCGGGTTGTAGCCGAGATGGCAGGGATGGTCGGCCGGAAGGTTGAGATAGCGCTGGCGGTGCTCGACCACCGGGATCGCGAAGCGCTCGGCCAACCCCGCGAGGAGCGGCACCGCCGCCGGGTCGCGGCCGGCGTCGGCGGTGACGATCAGCGGGTGCTTCGCCTTGGCGAGCATCGCGGCGGCGGCGGCGATCGCGGCCTCGTCGGGGGCGGGTGGTGATGCCGCGACCCGGCGCGTCGGCTGGTCGTAGGCGAAACCGGCAAGCTTCTCGGCCAATACCTCGCGCGGCAATGACAGATAGACCGGCCCGGCCGGCGGGCTGGCCGCCACCGTCAAGGCCCGGTCGATCACGGTTTCGAGCTGCGCGCCGTTGCGCAATTCGTAATCCCATTTGACCATTTCGCGCAGCATGCCGGCCTGGTCGAACATCTCCTGCGCCCAGTGGATGTAGGTGTCGCGCGCGCCCTCCAGCCCCTCTTCGGTCAACGGCGAGCGGCCGGCGGTGAACAGGATCGGCACGTTCTCGCGCGCCGCGTTGAAGACACCGCACAGCGCGTTGGCCGTGCCGACGCTGACATGCACCATGACCGCCGGCACCTTGCCGGAGGCCGCGGCATAGCCGTGCGCCATCGACATCGCGAGGTTCTCGTGCGTCGCGATCAGCGGCTTCGGCGCCGGCAGCCCGCTATGCGCGGCGTGGGCATAGGCTTCGACGATCGGCGCGAAATCGGTCCCGGCATTGGCGAACAGGTACTCGACGCCGCGCTCGGCGAGCAGCGCCAGATAGGCCTCCGCCACGGTCTCGGTCTTCAGCTGTTTCCGGCTCATGCACTCCTCCGTGCCGACGCTATCGGCAGCACAAATCACAATACGGGGGCGACCGCAAACGACGATCGCGAGGCGACCGACGGATGCGTTCCCGGCGGCATCAGGACCCAGCGCGGCCCACCACCGCGATCAGCGGATCGCTGAAATCCTCGATCCAGTGCGACAGGCGCCGGATTTCGATCGGGGCGAAGCCGGCGTGGCGGAGGTACGATTCGACGAGCTGCGCGTGGCCGGCATCGTCGAGGCTGCGCCACAATGCCACCGCCTTCGTCGGGAAGCAGCGGTTGGAAAAGCTGATCACGATCGGCGCGCCGGAGCGCAGCACCCGCGCCGCCTCGCGCAACACCGAGACGGGGCGCCGCAGATATTGCACCGAGACGCAGATCATCGCGGCATCGACGCTTGCCGACGCGAGCGGCAGCGCGGGGTCCTGGTTGAGGTCCTGGACGAACCGGCGGTCGAGCCGCTTGTTGGCGGCGAGCTCCGCGGCGTTCATGCCGTGGCCGATCACCTCGGCATAGGAAATCTCGGGCGGCAGGTGGCTGACCCAGCTGCTCATCAGGTCGAGCAGGACGCCGCCTTCCGGCAGCGCCTCGCGGTAGAACGCGGTCAGCGCCGCGACGGCGCGCGGATCGATGTGATAGACCAGCCGCGGCTCGGCGTAGAACAGCGAATCGTCGCCGTCGTCGATCCTGGCGAAAGCACCTTCCGGCAGGCCCGGCAGCTCGTCCATGGCGCGCCCCTGTCGTGAAGCCCCGGCGAACCTACACTGTCGCGCCGCCGGCCTGAAAGCTGCGATCGGGCCTTTTCCGCGCCGCGGTTTTCCCCTAGGGGTGGCGGATGAACTCCGGCTCCGCCGCGCGCGCCGGCGCCATCCTTGAGATCGATCTGGGCGCGATCGCCGCCAACTGGCGCTCGCTTGCCGACCGCGCCGCGCCGGCCCATTGCGCGGCGGTGGTCAAGGCCGATGCCTACGGTCTCGGCGTCGCCCCGGTGGCGCGGGCGCTCGCCGCCGCCGGCTGCCGGCTGTTCTTCGTCGCGACGCTCGACGAGGGGATCGCCTTGCGGCGGGCGCTCGGGCCGGCCTCCGAGATCGCCGTCCTCAACGGCCCGTTCCCCGGCACCGAGGCGGAGTTCATCGAGCACGCACTCATCCCCGTGCTCAACGAACCGGGGCAGATCGACAAGTGGCAGGAGTTCCGGACCGCTTCGGTCCCGGCCGCAATGGCGGGCGAGACGCCCGCGGTCCGACGACGATTGATGGCGATGCTGCATCTCGATACCGGAATGGCGCGGCTCGGGCTGAGCGGGCGGGAGTTTGCCGGGCTGATCGATGATCCGCCGGCGATCGCCTGGCGCGCCGTGATCAGCCATCTCGCCTGCGCCGACACCCCCGAACATCCGCTCAACGAGCGGCAGCAGGCGATGTTCGCCGCCGCCGCCGCCCGGCTGCCCGGCGTGCCGGCGAGCCTCGCCGCCTCTTCCGGCCTCTTTCTCGGCCCGCAATATCGGTTCGATCTGGTGCGCCCCGGCGCAGCGCTGTACGGGGTCAGCCCGTGCCCCGGCGGCGCCAACCCGATGCGCCCGGTCGTGCGCCTTGCCGGCAGAATCCTTCAGGTCCGGCAAATTGACAGGGGTGAATCGGTTGGCTACGGTGCCGCGCACAGGATGGCGGCGCCGGGCCGGGTGGCGACGGTAGCGCTCGGCTATGCCGATGGCTGGCTGCGCGCGCTCGGCGGTCGCGGCTGCGGCCATATCGGGGGCCGGCGCGTCCCGCTGATAGGCCGGGTTTCGATGGACCTCGCGACCTTCGACGTGTCGGCCGTGCCCGATGAGGCGGCGCGGCCGGGCGGTTTAATCGAACTCATCAACGGCGATTGCGGGGTGGACCAGGTGGCGGCCGATGCCGGCACGATCGGCTACGAAATCCTGACCGCGCTCGGCGCGCGCTACCACCGGATTTATCGCGACGGCGCCGCCGGCGGATGAGGGATATTGCCGCGGCCCCCGGCGCCGCCCTCCACGCCTTTATCGCCTCGGTCGGGCGCAGCTTTCTCGCGTTTCTCGCGGCGGTCGGCGGCCTCTTCCTGTTCGCCGCGCGCGCCTTCCTCTCGGGGCTCACCCCGCCTTATTACCCGGGGCTGATCCTGCGCCAGTTTGTGCAGATCGGCTATTTCTCGCTGCCGGTCGTGGGACTGACCGCGCTGTTCACCGGCATGGTGCTGGCGTTGCAGTCGCATACCGGTTTTGCGCGTTTCAACGCGGAGGGCGCGGTCGCCACGGTCGTTGTGCTGTCGGTGACCCGCGAGTTGGGGCCGGTCATCGCCGGGCTGATGGTGGCGGGCCGGGTCGGTGCCGCGATGGCGGCCGAGATCGGCACCATGCGGGTCACCGAGCAGATCGACGCGCTGACGACGTTGTCGACCAACCCGCTGCGCTATCTGGTACTGCCGCGGCTGATCGCGGGCATCCTGACCCTGCCGTGTCTCGTCCTCGTGGCCGACATCATCGGCGTGTTCGGCGGGTTTATCGTCGCCACCTACAAGCTGAATTTCGATCCGGTCGCCTACTTGACCCAGACCGAGCGCTATCTCGCGACGATGGACGTCGTCTCCGGCCTCATCAAGGCGGCGGTGTTCGGCTTCATCGTCGCGCTGATGGGCTGCTATATGGGCTATCAGTCGCGTGGCGGCGCCCAGGGGGTCGGGCAGGCGACGACCTATGCCGTGGTCTCGGCCTCGATTCTGATCCTGCTGACCGATTATTTCATGACCCAGGCGTTCTTCGCGTCATGAGCGAAGCCGCGACCCCAAAAATCGCCGCCGCCGGCCTCGTCAAATCGTTCGGCGCAAAGCGCGTCCTTGCCGGGATCGACATCTCGGTCATGCCCGGCGAGAGCCTCGTCATCATCGGCGGCTCGGGCACCGGTAAATCGGTGCTGATCAAGTGCATCCTTGGCATCCTGCGCCCGGATGCCGGCTCGGTACGGATCGACGGAGAGGAGACGGTCGGGCTCGGCGCCGCCTGGCGCGCCGAGTTGATGCGCCGTGTCGGCATGCTGTTCCAGGGGGGCGCCCTGTTCGATTCGCTGACGGTGTGGGAGAATGTCGCCTTCGGGCTGATCGAGGGGCGCGGCATGGCGCGGCAGCTTGCCCGCGAGATCGCGATCGACAAGCTCGCCTCGGTCGGGCTCGGCCCGGAAGTGGCGGGGCTGAGCCCGGCCGAGTTGTCGGGCGGCATGCAGAAGCGGGTGGCGCTGGCGCGGGCCATCGCCGCCGAACCCGAAATGCTGTTTTTCGACGAGCCGACCACCGGCCTCGATCCGATCATGGCCGACGTCATCAACCACCTGATCGTCGAGTGCGTGCGCGGCCTCGGCGCGACGGCGGTGTCGATCACCCACGACATGACGAGCGCCCGCAAGATCGGCGACCGCATCGCCATGCTGCACCGCGGCCGCATCGTCTGGCAGGGTCCCGCCGCCCGGATCGAGGATTCCGGTAACCCGTTCGTCGACCAGTTCGTCCACGGCCGCGCCGAGGGCCCGATCCAGATGGAGGTGCGGGCGGGATGAGCTTCGTTCCGTCAGCTGCGCAATCCTCTCAACCGCATTCCCGGCTTTCGCCGGGAATGCGGGAGTAGGGGAGGGCGATGCCGAAACCGCAATCGCGCTACGCCTGCCAGGAATGCGGCGCGGTGGCGCCGAAATGGGTGGGCCGCTGCGAAGCGTGCGGGGCATGGAACAGCCTTGTCGAGGAATTGCCGCGCCCGGCGCCGCCGAAGAGTCTCGCCGCCTCGGGGCCGGGGGTGCGGGCGCGGCGGCGCGGCGGCGCGGCGCTCGACTTTGTCGGGCTGCGCGGCGATGCCGCCGGCCCGCCGCGCCTTAAGACCGGCATCGCCGAACTCGACCGGGTGTGCGGCGGCGGTCTCGTCCCCGGCTCGACGATCCTGGTCGGCGGCGACCCCGGCATCGGCAAATCGACCCTCTTGCTGCAGGCGGCGGCGGCGCTGGCCGGCGGCGGGATCGCCGCGTCGTTCGTCACCGGCGAGGAGGCGATCGATCAGGTGCGGCTGCGCGCCGAGCGCCTCGGGGTGGCCGAGCGGCCGGTGCGGCTCGCCGCCGCCGGCAGCGTGCGCGACATCATCGCCGCGCTCGACGAGGGCGGCGGCGGGCCGGGGGTAGCGGTCATCGATTCGATCCAGACGATGTATCTCGACACGCTCGACAGCGCCCCCGGCACGGTCAGCCAGGTGCGCGGGGCGGCGCAGGAATTGATCGGCCTCGCCAAGCGCACCGGCCTTATTGTCGTGCTGGTCGGCCATGTCACCAAGGAAGGGCTGATCGCCGGCCCGCGCGTCCTCGAGCACATGGTCGATACCGTGCTCTATTTCGAAGGCGAGCGTGGCCACCAGTTCCGCATCCTGCGCGCCGTCAAGAACCGCTATGGCGCCACCGACGAGATCGGCGTCTTCGAGATGAGCGACCGTGGCCTCGTAGAGGTGCCGAACCCGTCCTCCCTGTTCCTCGCCGAGCGGACGGCCGGCGACGAGGCGGCGCCGGTAACCGGAACCGCGGTGTTCGCCGGCATCGAGGGCACGCGGCCGCTCCTTGTCGAGGTGCAGGCGCTGGTCGCGCCGTCGCCGCTCGGCACGCCGCGACGCGCCGTCGTCGGCTGGGACGCGACCCGGCTCGCGATGATCGCCGCCGTGCTCGACGCGCGTTGCGGGTTATCGGTCGGTGCCAACGACATCTACCTCAACATCGCCGGTGGCCTCAGGATCGTCGAGCCGGCGGCCGATCTGGCGGTCGCGGCGGCGCTCGTCTCGGCGTTGACCGAATGCCCGGTTCCGGCCGATACCGTGGTGTTCGGCGAAATCGGCCTGTCCGGCCGGGTGCGCCCGGTGGCGCATGCCGAGGCCCGCCTCAAGGAGGCGGCGAAACTCGGCTTCGCCGCCTCCTGGGCGCCGCCGCGTTCCGGCCGACGCGATGCCGCGCGGCGCGAGCGCGACGGCGAGGGGCTGGCGACGGTGCCGATCGCGCATTTGAGCGATCTGGTCGCGCGGCTGGTGCCGCCCGGCCGCGGGCGGCGCCGGCCGGCGCCGCGGGGGATCATGGTGGCGCAATGAACTGGCTCGATCTGGCGGTTTTCGGCATCGTCGTGCTGTCGGCGATCTTCGCGTTCGCCCGCGGCTTTGCCCGCGAGGCGCTGTCGATCGTCGCCTGGGCCGGCGCCGCCTACATCACGTTTGTCTTCTATAATCCGGCCTATGCGATGATCGAGGCGCGGGTGCACGAGCGCCTCTTGGCGCAGATCATCACCCTGTGCGGGCTGTTCGTCGGCAGCCTCGTGGTGCTGACGATCATCACCAGCCTGTTTGCCCGCCGCATCCGGTTCACGGCGCTGGTCCCGATCGACCGCACTCTCGGTTTCATCTTCGGCCTGGCGCGCGGCGCGTTTCTCGTCTGCCTCGCCTTTCTGCTGCTGACCCTCAGCGTGCCGCAGCAGAGCGAGTGGCCGGCCTGGATCCGCGACGCCCGCAGCACCCCCTACCTCAACGAAGGCGCCAACGTGCTGAACGGGTTCGTGCCGACCGCATGGCGGGCGAAGAGCGCCGATGCCTACGATCAGCTGCTCCGCCCCGATCGAAAGAAGAGCGCGGTGGAGCAGACGAAGGAGGCGATCCGGGCCCTGGCCGATCCGGCGCCGCCGGACGGCGCCAAGCCGGCCGCCGGCGCGGCGCCCAGCTACCCTGCCGGCGACCGCCGCGCCCTCAACCGCATCGACCGGGTGATCGGTACGCAGCGGTAGCAAGCCATCTCGGGACGCCCCTCGCAAGCGATCGGCCAAATTCATATATTCGGCACAGGCTTGAGGGCTTTATGGTCAGGTTGCACCGCTCTTGATCGTCATGCCCGG
The DNA here is from genome assembly GCA_036278835.1 of Allostellaceae bacterium. Classification (GTDB taxonomy): domain Bacteria; phylum Pseudomonadota; class Alphaproteobacteria; order ATCC43930; family CGMCC-115725; genus DATARH01. The sequence continues at coordinate 12,603 of DASUKH010000292.1, read as the reverse complement.
CCTGTCCCGGCCATCCACGTGGATGGCCGGGACAGGCCCGGCCATGACGGCCATGGAAGTCGATCCAACGCTGGCCTAAAACCCTCTCCGAAGGCAGCCGGAGCGAGGGTGGCGGATGCAGGTTTCCGGCGACGCGGACAGCGACCGTTTTCGCGAGGAGTGCGGCGTCTTCGGGGTGTTCGGCCATCCCGACGCGGCGGCGCTGGCGGCCTTGGGGCTGCATGCCTTGCAGCACCGCGGCCAGGAGGCGGCCGGCATCGTCGCCTATGACGGCGAGCAGTTCAGCGCGCATCGCGGCCCCGGCCACGTCGGCGACAATTTCTCCTCGAAGGAGGTTATGGCCAAATTGCGCGGCGCCACCGCGATCGGCCATGTGCGCTATGCGACGACCGGCGAGGTGGCGTTGCGCAACATCCAGCCGCTGTTCGCCGATTTCGAGTTTGGCGGGCTGGCGATCTGCCACAACGGCAACCTGACCAATTCCTACCGGCTGCGCCGCCAGCTGGTGCGCCGCGGCAGCCTCTTCCAATCGACCAGCGACACCGAGGTCATCGTCCACCTGATCGCGACCAGCCTCAAGGACAGCGTCGTCGAGCGGCTGAGCGATGCGCTGCACCAGGTCGAGGGCGCCTATTCCTTGGTCGCGCTGTCGCAGGAGGCGCTGATCGGGGTGCGCGACCCGCTCGGGGTGCGCCCGCTGGTGCTGGGGCGGCTGGGCGATGCGTGGATTCTCGCCTCGGAGACCTGCGCCCTCGACATCATCGACGCCGAGTTCGTGCGCGATGTCGAGCCGGGCGAGGTCGTCATCATCGACGCCGCCGGATTGCACAGCGAAAAGCCGTTCGGCCCGGCGCCGAAACGGCTTTGCGTCTTCGAATACATCTACTTCGCGCGACCCGATAGCGTCCTTGAGGGCCGCAGCGTCTATGAGGCGAGGAAGCGCATCGGCCGCGAGCTGGCGCGGGAAGCGCCGGTCGCCGCCGACATCGTCGTGCCGGTGCCCGATTCCGGGGTGCCGGCGGCGCTCGGCTACGCCGCCGAATCGGGGCTGCCGTTCGAGCTCGGCATCATCCGCAATCACTATGTCGGGCGCACCTTCATCGAGCCGACCGACCAGATCCGCCATTTGGGGGTGCGTCTTAAGCACAATGCCAACCGCGCTGATCTCCGCGGCAAGCGGGTGATCCTGGTTGACGATTCGATCGTGCGCGGCACCACCTCGACCAAGATCGTCGAGATGGTGCGAAACGCGGGGGCGCGCGAAGTACATATGCGCGTCTCCAGCCCGCCAACGAGGTTCCCGTGCTTTTACGGGATCGCCACCCCGTCGCGCGACCAGCTGCTCGCCGCCCAGCTCGATACCGATGAGATCGCCCGGTTTATCGGGGTGGACAGCCTCGCCTTCATCTCGATCGACGGTCTCTACCGCGCGATGGGCGAGGAGGCTCGCGATGTGCGGCGGCCGCGCTTCTGCGACGCCTGCTTCACCGGCGACTACCCGATCCGCCCGGCCGACGCCGACGACGGCAAGGTCTCGGCGCAATTGTCGCTGCTCGCCGAACCGGCCTGACCGCCGCGCCGCCGGCAGGCGTTATCACCCTGCCGGCATTCCCGCTTTCCGAGGAGCCGATGGCAGACGGACCCGCTCCGGCCGCTTCCGCCGGTCCGCCCGTGATGACACGATCCGTGCGGGTGGTGTTCGGCGCGCTGATGCTGGTCATGCTGCTCGCCTCGCTCGACCAGACGATCGTCTCGACGGCGTTGCCGACGATCGTCGGCGATCTTGGCGGGCTGGCGCATCTGTCGTGGATTATCACCGCCTACCTCCTGGCGACGACGGTGGTGACGCCGCTCTACGGCAAGCTCGGCGACCTGTTCGGCCGCAAAATCGTGCTGCAATCGGCGATCGTCTTGTTCCTGATCGGCTCGGCCCTGTGCGGTCTCAGCCGCTCGATGGGCCAACTGATCCTGTTCCGCGCGTTGCAGGGGTTGGGCGGCGGCGGGCTGATGGTGACGACGATGGCAGCGATCGGCGACATCATCTCGCCGCGCGATCGCGGGCGCTATCAGGGATATTTCGGCGCCGTGTTCGGCCTCGCCACGGTGCTGGGGCCGCTGATCGGCGGATTTTTTGTCGACCAGCTGAGCTGGCGCTGGATTTTCTACGTCAACCTGCCGCTCGGCCTGATCGCGGTGGCGGTCATCGGCTTCTCCTTCGCCGCGCCGGCCCGGCGCGCGCACCCGCGGATCGACCTCGCCGGCGCGGCGTTGCTGGCGGTGACCTTGACCGCTCTCATTCTGTTCACCAGCCTCGGCGGTCACACCTTCGCCTGGGATTCGCCCGAGACGATCGCGATGATCGTCATCGCCGCCGCCGGGCTTGTCGGGTTTGTCGCCGTCGAATATTTCGCGGCCGAGCCGATCCTGCCGTTGCCGCTCTTTCGCAACCGGATTTTTGTCGTGTCCTGCGCGGTCGGCTTTATCGTCGGCCTCGCGATGTTCGGGTCGGTGACCTACATGCCGGTCTATCTGCAAGTCGTGAAGGGGGTGGACCCGTCGACGGCCGGGCTGCAACTGACCCCGATGATGGGCGGCGTCCTCGTCACTTCGATCGCCAGCGGCCAGATCATCAGCCGCATCGGCCGCTACCGGATGTTCCCGATCGCCGGTACCGCGTTAATGACCGCCGGCCTCGCCCTGCTGGGCACGCTCGGCACCGCGAGCAGCACGTGGGCGGCTTCGGGCTATATGCTGGTGCTGGGGTTGGGCCTCGGCATGGTCATGCAGGTGCTGGTATTGGCGGTGCAGAACGCGGTCGATTACCGACAGCTCGGTGTCGCCACCTCGGGAACGACCCTGTTCCGCTCGATCGGCGGGTCGATCGGTGTCTCGGTGTTCGGCGCGATCTTCACCGCCGGCCTGACGGCGCAGTTGGCTGCGTCGCTGCCGCCCGGCGCCCATATCCCGTCGGCGACCGAGCCGGCCGCGATCCAGGCCCTGCCGCCGCCGGTACGCACCGCCTATCTCGACGCCTTCACCGCCGCCCTCCAACCCGTCTTCCTGTCGGCGGCGGCGGTGGCGGCATTCGGCTTCGCTCTCTCGTGGCTTCTGAAAGAGGTGCCGCTGCGCGGGCCAGTGCGCGCCGAGACGATCGGCGAGAGCTTCGCGATGCCGCGCGATGCCACCTCGCTTGAGGAATTGGAGCGCATCGTCACCCGGCTCGAACGGCGCGAGAACCGCTGGGAGGTTTATCGCCGCATTGCCGAGGAGAACGGGATCGCGCTGCTGCCCGACGAAATTTGGCTGTTGGTGCGGCTGTGCCGCGCGCCGGCGCCGCTGTCGCCGGAGCGGCTTGCCGAGGAGCTGCGGTTGGCGCCTGACCGCTTCGCCGATATTTTCGCCCGGCTCGCCGCCAAGGCGATGGTGGCGCGCTGCCCGGACGGAACGCTGATCGTTTCAACGGCCGGGCGGGACAGCTATCGCAGGATCATCGCGGGGCGACGGGCGCGGCTGGCGGAGCTGCTGGCCCGCTGGGCGCCGGAGCAGCATGCCGAAATCCGCGCCATGCTCGACGGGCTGGCGCGCGCGCTCCTCGCCGAGCCGCCCGCCGCGCCCGCGATCGCCGGGCGCTTCGGCCCGGGAAATGCAGCAGCATGACGCCTGAACCGCAAGAAGCCCAACCCGCCACCGGCCGTCTTGCCGGCAAGGTGGCGCTCGTCACCGGCGCCTCGCGCGGCATCGGCGCCGCGGTCGCCGAGCGTTTCGCGCGAGAGGGCGCGCATCCGGTGCTGGTGGCGCGCACCGTCGGCGGCCTCGAAGAGGTGGACGACCGCATCCGCGCCGCTGGCGGCAAGGCTACCCTGGTGCCGCTCGACCTGCGCGATTTCGGCAAAATCGATGACCTCGCCGCCGCGCTTTATCAGCGCTTCGGCCGGCTCGACATCCTGGTCGGCAACGCGGCCGAATTCGGCGTGTTCTCACCGCTCGGCCATATCGATCCGGCGATGTGGGGCCAAATTCTCGATCTCGACCTGACCGCCAACTGGCGACTCATTCGGGTGGTGGACCCGCTGTTGCGCCTCGCGCCGGCCGGCCGCGCGATCTTTGTCACGAGCCGGCTGGCGCGCGACGCCTTGCCCTATTACGGCCCCTACGCGGTGGCGAAGGCCGGGCTCGAAACGATGGTGCGGATGTGGGCCGGCGAGATCGGCCGGCTGACCCGGGTGCGCGCCAACCTGATCGATCCGGGGGTGGTGCGCACCCGCCTGCGCGAGCGGATTTTCCCTGGCGAAGACCCGGCCCCGCTGCCGTTGCCGGAGAGTGTCGCCGGCGCCTTCGTCGAACTCGCCGTCCCGGAATGCACGAAGAACGGCGAGATCGTCACGATCGAGCCGGCGCAGCCCGGTGCATGAGGCCGCCGCCGGCGCGCCACACAATGGATCAATTCGCACCCTCGCCGTCATACCGGCGCAGGCCGGTATCCACAGTTCCATCGCACGGACGGCCGAAACATGGGTCCCGGCCTTCGCCCGGATGACAGGGGTGGGCATGCGGCTTCGTATCGGAACGCCCGTCAGTTCACGAACCGGTAGAGCTTCGCCGCGTTGTCGCAGACGATCTTTTTGCGGGTCGCCGCCGGCAGGTGGCCGAGTTCGCGCTCGATGTATTCCTGCGAATCCGGCCAGACGCCATCGGGGTGCGGGAAGTCCGACCCCCACATGATGTTGTCTTCGCCGAGTTCGTCGAGCAGCTTCACCCCGACCGGGTCGCTTTGGTAGGTGGCGTAGCACTGGCGGCGCCAGTATTCGCTCGGCTTCATCGTCAAGTCGAGACCCTTGAACTGGTCCTCCCATTCGGCGTCCATGCGGTCGAGGATATAGGGGATCCAGCCGGTGCCCGCCTCGCCGATCACGATCTTCAGATTGGGGTGGCGCTCCAGCACGCCCGCGAACACGATCGACATCAGCACATCGGCCATGTGCATCTGGAAGCTGGTGATGCCGGCGGCGCGCGCCGCCAGGAGCGTCTTGCCGGACAGCTTCGAATAATCGCGGCCGGCGCCGCCGATCGTGTGGAAATGCACGGGCAGACCGCTCGCCGCGGCGGCCTCCCACATCGGGTTCCACCAGGGGTCCCATAGCGGGGTCATGTCGTGCTTGCGGGCGATTTCGAGGCCGCGCACCGCGCCGCGCCGCGCCACCCGCTCGATCTCGCCGACCGCCGCCTCGATGCCGTGGTTCGGGACGTTGGCGAGGCCGGCATAGCGGTCGGGATGCTTCGAGCAGAAATCGCCGAGCCAGTCGTTGTAGATGCGGCAGACTTCGCCCGCCGCCTCGTCGTCGTTCAATCGCATTGTCGCGCCGAGCACGCCGTACAAGACCTCGGCCTGCACCCCGTCGCGCTCCTGGTCCTTGAGACGCAGGTCGGCGTTGGTCAGCCGGCGGATCTTCTTCTGCTCGTCGGCGTAGAGGCCGGTCGCGGCCATCCGGTCCGAGCGGTGGATCTTGCCCGGCTCGTAGGGCCGGCCGGCCGACCCCATGCCGGCATCGAGACCGAACGAGGCGCCGTTCTTCGTGACCCATTCCGGCCCGCGCGGACCCTCGCTGACATAGGGCATGCGGTCCTTGAAGGCGGCCGAGGCATTCGCTGTGAACAAGTCGGGCGGCAGCCAGATCAGATCGACATGGCAATCGGCCGAAATCACGTCGTACTTCATCGCGCTGCCCTCGCTCGGTTCGCATTCGCCTCAGCCTAGCGCCGCCAGGCACCGGCTGCCTAGCATGTAGCATGCAGGGCAGGTGGACCCCGGCTAAGCCGGGTAACTCGCCATAGCGGGCGGGCCGGATGGCGGGCAGATCAGGGACAACCGTTTTGCGCTTTGGCGCGCGTGTCGCGGGCCGCTACGATACGGCCGCGATACCGCACAGAGGAGACGCGCTCCGATGCCTCACCGCATCCTGACCCCGACCGGCCATTCCGAGGAAACCCTCGCGATCGCCCGCGACCTGATCCCCGACGGCTACGACCTCGTCACCGCGCCGCACGGCACCCCCGAATTCTGGAACCTGCTCAAGGAGGCCGAATTCTACATCGGCGCCGGCCAGTTCAAGCACGGCCCGGAATTCTACAAAGAGGCCCCGAAGCTGCGGCTCGTGCAGACCTTGAGCGCGGGCTACAACACCTACGACCTCGACGCGGCGCGCGCCGCCAATGTGCCGATCTGCAACAACGGCGGCGCCAACGCGACGGCGGTTGCCGAGCACGCCGTCATGCTGATGCTGGCGGTCGCGCGCAAGCTGACGTGGCAGCACGACGGGGTGGTCTCCGGGCGCTGGCGCGGCAACGATTTCAACTCGACCAAGCTCTACGAACTCGAAGACAAGACGCTCGGCATCATCGGCCTTGGTAACATCGGCAGGAAGGTCGCGCGCCGCGCCAAGGCGTTCGACATGCACATCCAGTATTATGACATCAACCGGATGACGGTCGACCAGGAGGACGCGCTTGGCGTCCGCTTCGCGCTGTTCCCCGAGTTGTTGAAAACCTCGGATGTGGTGACGCTGCACGTGCCGCTCGACAAATCGACGCACAATCTGATTGGCGAGCGCGAATTGTCGCTGATGAAACCGACCGCGATCCTGGTCAACACCTGCCGCGGCCCGGTGGTCGAGGAGAAGGCGCTCTATCAGGCCCTGCGCGACGAAAAGATCCTCGGCGCCGGCATCGATGTGATGCGCGAGGAGCCGCCGCAGCCCGATCACGAGCTGTTCACCCTGAAGAACGCGATCTACACGCCGCACGCCGCCGGCCCCACCTGGGACAACCACTGGAAGCGCTGGCGCAACGCCTACGACAATTGCGAGCGCGTGGCGCGCGGCCAGAAGCCGTTCTGGATCGTGCCCGAGCTGCGGTGAGGGAGTTGCGTCACCCGCATTGCCGTCATACCGGCGCGGGCCGGTATCCACAGCGCAGCCGCATCGGCGGCTGACCGGTGGGTCCCGGCCTCCGCCGGGACGACGGAGTGGGCCTGGTGGTGGAATCCGTTATTGAGGCCGAAGCCCCCCGTCCCGGCCGCACCCTGGCGGAAGGAGCGGCGACGGTGCTCGCTGCCGCCGACCCGGCTGACAAGGTGGCGTTGAGCCGGGAATTGACGGCGGCATGGTCGGAAGGCGGAATGCCGGTCGGGCGGACCGTCCCGCCGGCCCGGCCCGCCCGGCCGGCGCGCCCCCTGCTGCGCCCGCCGCGCGAGATGCGGCGGCGGCGCAATTTCGGCAGCAAATCGGGCCGGATCGCGCTGCTGCACGCGCTGGCGCATATCGAGCTCAACGCCATCGACCTCGCCTGGGACATTGTCGCGCGGTTCTGCGGCGAGGACCTGCCGTGCGCCTTTTTCGACGATTGGCAGCACGTGGCGGCCGAGGAGGCCGGGCATTTCGCGCTGCTGGCGGAGCGGCTCGGCGCGCTCGGCGCCGCTTACGGCGACCTGCCGGCGCATGACGGGTTGTGGGAGGCCGCCGCGGCAACCGCACATGACCTGCTCGCCCGCCTCGCGATCGTGCCATTGGTATTGGAGGCGCGCGGTCTCGACGTGACCCCCGAGATGATTGCCCGCCTGGAGCGCGCCGGCGACCCCGACAGCGCCGCGATCCTCGCCCGCATCTACCAGGACGAGATCGGCCACGTGGCGACCGGGGTGCGCTGGTTCGAGCATTTCTGCGCCGCCCGCGGCCTCGATCCGCGGCAGACCTTTCGCGACCGGGTGAAGCGCCATTTCATCGGCCTGCTCAAGCCGCCGTTCAACCGGGACGCCCGCGACAAGGCGGGGTTTGCTGCCGCCTATTACGAGTTTGTCTGTTCCGGGGAGGAGCCGTGCGCCGCCGCTTCGCCGTGAAGACCGCAATGCTCGCTCTGCTGCTGCTCGCGGCGCGGCCGGCATTGGCACAACAGGCGGAATTGCGCATCGTGCGGCCGGTTGATGTGCTGGCCCTGCCGCTCGTCGTCATGCAGCACGAGCACCTGATCGAGCGCACAGCCGAGTCGATGGGGCTGGGCGCGGTGCATGTGACCTGGAGCACCCCCGGCGAGGCGGGGCCGCTGAAGGCGCTCGAGAGCGGTTCGGCCGATCTGGCGATGGTCGATCTCGTGCCGCTCCTCGTGGCGGAACAGGCCGGCAACGGCAAGCCGCCGGTTGTCGGGCTGGCAGCGGTCGCGGCGCGCCCCTACGTGCTGGTGACCCGCAACCCGGCGATCCGCACGATCCTCGATTTCACCGCCAAGGACCGCATCGGGGTGCCGGCGGTGCCGCTGTCGCAGCCGGCGCTGATGCTGGAAATGGCAGCCTCGCAGGAATGGGGGCCGGAACATTGGAACCGGCTCGATCCGCTCATGGTGGCGCGCCCCGACCAGGCGGCGGACGAGGCGCTCCTTTCGGGCAAGGGCGATATCGACGCGCATTTCGCGCCGATGCCGTTTGCCGACGACGAACTCGCCGACGGCAAAATCCACCGCGTGATGGACTCGTTCGACATCGCCGGTCCGCACACGGTGGCGGTGCTGGCCGCCGCCAACCGCTCGCCGGCCGCCAGCCCGGAATTGTCGAAGGCGGTGCTTGCCGCGGTGCAGGCGGCCGACGACTTTATCCACAAGAACCGCGGCGAGGCGGCGGAGTATCTGGCCGGGCTGAGCGGCGGCGCGATGCCGGTCGAGGACCTGACCGACGTGATTGGCGGTCCCGATCTCTCTTACGACGCGGCGCCGCGCGGGGTCATGCGGTTGGCGGATTTGATGCACCGCACGGGCCGGCTGAAGCGCCAGCCCCACTCCTGGCGGGATTTTTTTCTGCCCGCATCCCGCGACCTGAAAGGAAGCTGAGCGGCAGGTTGCGCCGGATGGTCATCGAATATTACGACGTCGCCGGCCTTGTCGGCACCGCGCTGGCGGTCGGCGCCTATTTCGCCACGCAGCAGCGCTGGCTGCACGCCTATGATTGGCGCTATCCGCTCGCCAACCTCGCCGCGGCATTGTTGATCCTGGTGTCGCTGTTCTATGAGTGGAACTTCCCGTCGGTGGTGATCGAGGTCTTCTGGGCGGCGATCAGCCTGTGGGGTCTCGTCCGGTGCTGGCGCGAGCGCCGCCCGCGGTGACCCGGTTTCGCATTTGCATCCGACGGTTTTCGGGCCGATAACGGCCCTATGCGCCTGCGCGTCCGCTCGATCACCTGGCTTGCCGAAGATATTAACGGCTACGAGCTGGTCGATCCGAACGGCCACGATCTGCCGCGCTTTACCGCCGGCGCCCATGTCGGGGTCAGGCTCGGCGACGCGGTGTGGCGCGACTATTCGCTGTGGAACGACCCGGCTGAGCGGCGGCGCTACTGCATCGCGGTATTGCGCGACAAGCTCGGCGAAGGCTCGCGCCATTTGCATGATGCGGTCCGGGTCGGCGACATGGTCGAGGTCTCGCTGCCGCGCAACAATTTCCCGTTGGCGGAGGACGCCGAACGGCACCTCCTGCTGGCCGGCGGCATCGGCATCACCCCGATCATGGCGATGATCGCCGAGCTGAAGCGCCGCGGGGCAGAGTTCAGCCTTCATTACTGCACCCGCTCGCCGGAGCGCGCCGCCTTCCGCGAGGAGCTCGACCTCCTGGCGGCGATGGGCAAGGTCGTCTTCCATTACGACGGCGGCGACCCGGCAAAGGGGCTCGATATCGCCGCCCTGCTGCGTGAGCCGCAGCCCGGCACGCATCTCTATTACTGCGGCCCGGCCGGGATGATGCGGGCCGCCGCCGCCGCCTCGGCGCACTGGCCGGCCGGTACCGTGCATTGCGAATACTTCACCGGGCCGGAGGCGGCGCCGCCGGCGCGCCTCGCCGAGGACCGGCCGTTCCGGGTGCGCCTCGCCCGGAGCGGCGGCGAATACGAGGTGCTGCCCGGCGAGACGATCATCGAGGTGTTGCGGCGCAACGGGATCGAGACCCGCACCTCGTGCGAACTCGGCTATTGCGGGACGTGCCTCACCCGCTATACCGCCGGCGAGGTGGACCACCGCGACCCGATCCTCGGCGAGGCGGCACGCCGGACCCACCTGCTGATCTGCTGTTCGCGGGCGCTGAGCGAGGTCCTGGAACTCGATCTGTAATCCGCCGGCGCCGCGACTCTCGGGAGAATTCATGAACCTTTCCAGCATCGTTCCGGCCGCGGAAGCCGCGCCGCCGCCCGGCGAGACCGTGCCGGTCGCGCCAGGAATCCACTGGCTGCGCATGCCGCTGCCGTTCGCGCTCGACCACATCAATCTGTGGCTGCTCGAAGACGGGCCGCACTGGGCGATTGTCGACTGCGGCTATGCCGGCGACGAGACGCGCGGCCTCTGGGAGCGGATTTTCGCCGAGCGGCTGGCGGGGCGCCCGGTCGGGCGGGTCGTCGTCACCCATTACCACCCCGACCATATCGGGCTGGCCGGCTGGCTCGCCGAGCGCTGGGAGGCGCCCTTATGGATCGCCGAAAAGGAATGGCTGCACGCACGGCTGATGGCGGGCGCCGGCGCCGCCGATTACGCGCGCTCGGCCCGCGATTTTGCCCGCCATGCCGGCCTCGACGAGGCGGCGAGCGCGATGTTCGCCGAGCGCCATGCCGGCTATCGTCGCGGCGTGCCGTCGGTGCCGCCGGCCTACCGCCGGCTTTCGGACGGCATGAGCCTGACGATCGGCGGGCGCGACTGGCGGGTCATTATCGGCGAGGGGCACGCGCCGGAACTCGCCTGCCTCTATTGCCCCGAGACCGGCGTCTTGATCGCCGGCGACCAGATCCTGCCGCGCATCTCGCCCAATATCAGCGTCCAGCCGCACGAGCCGGACGGCGACCCGCTCGCCCGCTATCTGCGCTCCCTCGAGAAACTGCGCGGGGCGTTGCCGGCCGACACGTTGGTGTTGCCATCGCACAATCTGCCGTTCCGCGGCGTGCATGCGCGGATCGCCGAATTGGCCGACCACCACGCGGCGCGATGCACCGAGGTCATGGCGGCCTGCGCCCGGCCGCTGAGTGCCGCCGAGGTGATGCCGCTCCTGTTCCGGCGCCGCCTCGATCGCCACCAGACCGGTTTCGCGCTCGGCGAGACGCTCGCCCATCTGCACTACCTTGTCGGCAAGGGCGAACTGGTCCGCGAACGCGGCGATGACGACATCGATAGATTCCTGCGCAAAGCCGCGTAGCAAGGGAGGCTGAAAATGGCGCGCATCAACCACATCGCCCTGAAGGTCGCCGATCTCGAAACGGCGACCCGGTTCTACGAAAACGTGTTCGGTTTCCGGCAGGTCAAGACCGGGCGGTCTCGCGGCCACGTCTCGCGGCACATGACCGACGGCACGATCGACCTCGCGCTGATGGTTTATGACAGCGAGGACGACCCCGAGGCGAAGCTCGTCGGCCCCGGTTCGGCGATCCACCATTTCGGCATCGAGGTCGACGACATTACCGCCTTTATCGCGCGGATCGAGGCCAATGGCGGCACGATCCTCGAAAACGAGCCCGGCGACGCGATCAAATACCGCGCCCCCGACGGCACGATCTCGGAAATCGTCGAGGTCGGCCGCTATAAAAACAACCAAAAATAGCCAAATACCGCATTCCCGGCGAAAGCCGGGACAGCGGAAATTGCTTTATGGGAAGCTCAGAACGCCACCGCGTCGCCGCCTTTGAGCTGCAACAGCGCGCGCGCTTCGGTCGGGGTGGCGATTTCGAGCGACAGGTTTTCGAGGATCGTGCGGATGCGGCTGACCTGGTCGGCGTTGCTCTTCGCCAGTTGCCCGCGGCCGAGCCACAGGGAATCCTCGAGCCCGACCCGCACGTTGCCGCCCATGATTGCGCCCATCGAGATCAGCGGCAATTGGTGTCGCCCGGCCGCCAGGATCGACCATGCATAGGCGTCGCCGAACAATTTGTCGGCGATCCGTTTCATGTGCGCCAGGTTTTCCGGGTCGGCGCCGATCCCGCCCAAAATGCCGAAAATCGTCTGCACGAAAAGCGGCGGCTTGACGAGGCCGCGATCGAGGAAATGTGCGAGGTTGTAGAGGTGCCCGACATCGTAGCACTCGAACTCGAAGCGGGTGCCGCAGCCCTCGCCCAACTCCTTCAGGATATGCTCGATGTCCTTGAATGTGTTGCGAAAGATGAAATCCCGCGTCATTTCAAGCTGCCGCGGCTCCCATTCGTATTTCCACTCCTTGTAGCGGTCGAGCATCGGATAAAGCCCGAAATTCATCGACCCCATGTTCATCGAGCACATCTCAGGCTTGGCGCGCAGCGGCGCCGCCAGCCGCTCTTCGATGGTCATGCCGTGGCCGCCGCCGGTGGTGATGTTGACGACGGCGTCGGTCGCCTGCTTGATGCGCGGCAGAAACTGCATGAACACGTCGGGGTTCGGGGTCGGCCGCCCGTCCTTCGGGTCGCGCGCATGCAGGTGGAGTATCGCGGCGCCCGCTTCGGCGGCGGCGATCGCGTCTTTCGCCACCTCGTCCGGGGTCAGCGGCAAATAGGGGCTCATCGTCGGGGTGTGGATCGACCCGGTCACCGCACAGGTGATGACGACCTTGCTGCGCAACGGCATG
>DASUKH010000291.1:0-8850 GCA_036278835.1 Allostellaceae bacterium | reverse complement strand
TGGAGCGCATCAGAAACCTCGATGTCGATCTCCAGATCTCTCCTTCGGATACGATGTACGCCGAGGGCTTTCTGGCCCATTACGTTTATGTCGGTCAGACCGTCCTGCTGATGCTGATGGGCGCGCTGACCGTGCGCGCCGGTTTTCCGGGCGGCGACAGGCCGCTCGCCGATCTGCTCGATTTCGGCTGCGGTCACGGCCGCATTGCCCGGCATCTGCGCGCCGGGTTTCCCGCGGCGCGGGTTTATGTCACCGATCGCGACCGCGCCGGCGTCGAATGGTGCGTCAACCGGCTCGGCTGCCTGCCGGCCCCCGAGAGATTGGCGGAACCGATATTCGACCTGGTCTGGCTCGGTTCCGTCTTCACGCATCTGCCGCAGCGCGAGGCCCGTGCACTGCTGATGCAGCTGTTGTCGCTCGTGCGGGCCGGCGGCCTGATCGGCTTCACCTCGCAGGGCCGGTTCTCGGCCGAGACGGTCAAGCAAGACCGGACGGCATCCGAGCGTGGGCCGAGCTGGGTCCGGTATAACCTGCCGGATGATCAGGTCGATCGCCTGCTGGCGGGGTATTCGGAAACCGGGTACGGCTATGTCAATTACCCTGGGCAGCAGGATTACGGCGTCAGCATCGTCGATCCGCGATGGTACGCCGATATCGTTTTCGGCAACCCCGAATTCACCCAAATCCTGTTTTGCGAGCGCGGCATCGACAACCACCAGGACGTCAGCTTCTTTCTGCGAGTACCGATCCTCGACCCGCGCAAGGGACCGCTCTACGCGCCGTAACCGGCGGCGGGGCTTGGCCTCGCCCGGTTTTTGATGCTATCCCGCCAGCATATCGCTGACGAGGCGGCATGTCGAATATTCTGGACCGACTGGAGGAGAAGCGCGATGCCGCCCGCCTCGGCGGCGGCAAACGGCGCATCGCGACGCAGCACAAGAAGGGCAAACTGACCGCCCGCGAGCGGCTCGAAATCCTGCTCGACCCCGGCTCCTTCGAGGAGTGGGACATGTTTGTCGAGCACCGCAGCAGCGATTTCGGGATGGCCGAACAGAAGGTGCCGGGCGACGGCGTCGTCACCGGCTACGGCACGATCAACGGCCGCCTCGTCTTCGTCTTCAGCCAGGATTTCACGGTGTTCGGCGGCTCGCTGTCGGAGGCGCACGCCGAGAAAATCTGCAAGATCATGGACCAGGCACTGAATGTCGGGGCGCCGGTCATCGGCCTCAACGATTCGGGCGGCGCCCGCATCCAGGAAGGGGTGGCCTCGCTCGCCGGCTATGCCAACGTGTTCGAGCGCAACGTGCTGGCCTCCGGCGTCATCCCGCAGATTTCGCTGGTCATGGGACCCTGCGCCGGCGGGGCGGTCTATTCGCCGGCGATGACGGACTTCATTTTCATGGTCAAGGACAGCTCCTACATGTTCGTGACCGGCCCCGACGTCGTGAAGACGGTCACCCACGAAACCGTCACCCAGGAGGAATTGGGCGGCGCCGTCACCCACACGACGCGCTCCGGGGTTGCCGACCTCGCCTTCGAGAACGATGTCGAGGCGCTGATCGAACTGCGCCGGTTTGTCGATTTCCTGCCCGGCTCGAACCGCGGGCCGGCGCCGATGCGGCCGGCCGGCGGCGATCCGCACGACCGGCGCGAGCCATCGCTCGACACGCTGGTGCCGGCCAATCCGAACAAGCCCTACGATATGAAGGAATTGATCGGAAAGGTCGTCGACGACGGCGATTTTTTCGAGATTCAGCCGGGTTATGCCGCCAACATCGTCATCGGCTTTGCGCGCATGGAGGGCGCGACGATCGGGGTCGTCGCCAATCAGCCGATGGTCTTGGCCGGATGTCTCGACATCGACAGCGCCCGCAAGGCCGGGCGGTTTGTGCGCTTCTGCGACTGCTTCAACATCCCGATCGTGACCTTTGTCGATGTCCCCGGTTTCCTGCCCGGCACCGCCCAGGAATACGGCGGCATCATCAAGCACGGCGCGAAACTGCTGTTCGCCTTTGCCGAGGCAACCGTGCCGAAGGTCACTTTGATCACGAGAAAGGCCTATGGCGGCGCCTACGACGTGATGAGCTCGAAGCATTTGCGAGGCGACGTCAATTTCGCTTGGCCCTCGGCCGAGATCGCGGTGATGGGACCTAAGGGGGCAGTCGAGATCATCTTCCGCGCCGATATGGGCGATGCCGCAGCGATCGAGGCGCGCGCCCAGGAATACCGCGAGAAATTCGCGAACCCCTTTGTCGCCGCGAGCCGCGGCTTTATCGACGACGTGATCCAGCCCGCCACCACCCGCCCCCGCCTCGCCCGCGCGCTCCGCATGCTGCGCGGCAAGCAACTGCAGAACCCGTGGAAGAAGCACGACAACATCCCGCTGTGAGGTTCGGCCGGGAGAACCGGGGAACAGCCCCCTCCACCATGCTTCGCATGGTCCCCCTCCCCCGCTCCGCGGGGGAGGAACCAACCGTGATCCTCCCCCGCGGAGCGGGGGAGGTGGCGAGCGCAGTGAGCCGGAGGGGGCGACGGCGCGACGGCCGGTCATGTTCTCCAAAATCCTGATCGCCAACCGCGGCGAGATCGCCTGTCGGGTCATCCGGACGGCGCGGGCCATGGGGATCGCGACGGTGGCGGTCTACTCCGAGGCCGATGCCGAGGCGTTGCACGTGCGCAAGGCCGATGAGGCGGTGGCGATCGGGCCGCCGCCGGCCGCCGACAGTTATCTCCGCATCGACCGCATCCTCGATGCCTGCCGCAAAACCGGCGCCGAGGCGGTGCATCCCGGTTACGGTTTTCTGTCCGAGCGCGCCGAATTCGCCCGCGTTTTGGAGGAGGCCGGAATCGCCTTTATCGGCCCCGGCCCGGAGGCGATCGCGGCGATGGGCGACAAGATCGCCTCGAAGCGGCTGGCGCATGAGGCCGGCGTCTCGACCGTGCCCGGTTATCTGGACGTCATACCCGACGCCGAGCATGCGATCCCGATCGCCCATGAGATCGGCTACCCGGTGATGGTCAAGGCATCGGCCGGCGGCGGCGGCAAGGGCATGCGCATCGCCCATGACGACGCCGAATTGCGTGAGGGGTTTCGCAGCGCGCAAAGCGAGGCGCGCTCGTCGTTCGGCGATGACCGGGTGTTTCTCGAAAAATACGTTGAGGAGCCGCGTCACATCGAAATCCAGGTGCTAAGCGATGCGCACGGCAACATTGTGCATCTGGGCGAGCGCGAATGCTCGATCCAGCGCCGGCATCAGAAGGTCTTCGAGGAATCGCCGAGCCCGTTTCTCGACCCCGAGACGCGCGCCGCGATGGGGGCGCAGGCGGTGGCTTTGGCGCGTGCCGTCGGCTACCGCTCGGCCGGCACGGTCGAGTTCATCGTCGATCGCCGGCGCAATTTTTATTTTCTCGAAATGAATACAAGGCTGCAGGTCGAGCACCCGGTCACCGAGCTGGTGACCGGGCTCGATCTCGTCGAGTTGATGATCCGCATCGCCGCCGGCGAGAAACTGCCGCTATGCCAGGACGATGTGCGGCAGACCGGCTGGGCGATCGAGGCGCGGGTCTATGCCGAGGACCCGCTCAGAAATTTCCTGCCGTCAATCGGCCGGCTGGTCCGTTATCAGCCGCCTGAGGGCGACGGGATCAGGATCGATACCGGCGTCTTCGAGGGCGCCGAGATCACGCTTTATTACGACCCGATGATCGCCAAATTGTGCGCCTACGGCGGCGACCGCGACGAGGCGACAAGGCGATTGCGGACGGCGCTCGACGGCTTCTACATCTCCGGGGTGCGGCACAACCTCGCCTTCCTGGCGGCGATCGCCGGCAGCGAGCGGTTCCATGCCGGTCAGCTCTCGACCGATTTTATCGCCGAGGAATTCCCCGGCGGGTTCGGCCCGCCGGCAGAGCCGGTGCCCACCGATTGCGTGCTGCGGATCGCGGCGGCACTCGCGGAAACCCGCCTCTCCGAGGGCGAGCGGGCGATCGACGGCCTCGCCGAAACCGCGGCGCGCCCGCTCATGGTGATGCTCGACGGCGAGGCATCGGCCGTGACGGTGCGCCGCAAGGATGCCGCTTATATCGTCGAAAGCCGCGGCGAAAGCATTCTGGCCGCCACCGACTGGCGGCCGGGACGCCCCTTGATGCACCTGCGCATCGAGGAGCGGTTGGTCACGGTACAGATCGAGCTTCTGCCGGGGCGGGCCTTCCGCCTCATCCATGCCGGGGTCGAGCGGCAGGCCCGGGCCCTGTCGCCGCGCGCCGCCGAACTTTTGGCGATGATGCCGAAGAAGGAGCCGGCCGACACCTCGCGGCTCTTATTGTCGCCGATGCCGGGGCTGTTGACCCGGCTCGCGGTCGGCGAGGGCCAGGAGGTCAAGGCCGGTGAGGCGCTGGCGATCGTCGAGGCGATGAAAATGGAAAACGTGCTGCGCGCCGGCCGCGACGGCAGGGTCGCGCGCCTCTGCGCGCAGCCCGGCGACAGCCTCGCCGTCGACCAGGTCATCCTCGAACTGGAGTGACCGGTAGAATTACGCATGAAATTGCACGACGCAGAAGCCGCATTCCCGGCGCAAGCCGGGACCCACGGTTCAGTGATCGCGACGCTGGCCGGTGGGTCCCGGCTTTCGCCGGGAATGCGGAGATACGGAAAAGCTCGATTGATTGAGCCATGATGCCCGGTATCCGCAGCGTCCGGCTGCGCATTACCGGGCGGGTGCAGGGGGTTGGATACCGCGCCTGGGCGATCGCGACCGCCGCCCGGCTCGGCCTGCGCGGGTGGGTGCGCAACCGCGCCGACGGCAGCGTCGAGGCGCTGGTTACCGGCGACGAGGCCTCGGTCGCGGTAATGGTTGAGGCTTGCCGCGACGGGCCGTTCGCAGCGCGGGTGGCCGACGTCGCGGTTACCGAAGCGACCGACGACGGCAGCGAAGGCTTCACCCCGCGCCCAACGGCGTGAGGCAGCCGGACGGCCGGCTTACTCGGCGGCGGCCCTCGGCTCCTCGATAAATTGCGATACCCAGCTTTTCCGACGCCGCACGTTCGCGCGATACATCGCCTCGAACTCGGCCGACGGGAACGAGTGCGTCGAGGACCGCGCCACCAGGGCCTCGGCCCATGCCTTGAGCCGCGGGTATTTCTCGATCAGCCCGATTCGGCGGATGCGGTCCAGGAAGAAATAACGCTGCAGGAACGGCGCGTAGGCGGCATCGACCAGCGAATAATCGGCGCCGTTGAAAAACGGCCCGGACCCTTGCGTCTCGAGTGCCTTTTCCAACCGCTCGAAAGCCACCGGCGTCTGCTCCAGCGCCTTTTTGTAGGCGTCCTCGGTGGCGGCGTAGGCGCAGCCGGTTGTTGCTGTGGCGAAGCTCGGGACGTAATCGGTCCAGGCGCGGTTGATCGCCCGTTTGATCGGGTCGGACGGGTGCAGGCGCGGCGCGATCGTTTCGTCGAGGTACTCGTTGATCGCGCTCGATTCGAACAGCGAGATGCTGTCGTCGATGCGCAGGACCGGCACCTTCTTGTGCGGCGAGATCGCTAGAAACCAATCGGGGCGGTTATCGGGTTCGATATGGCGGAATTCGAACGCGGTCCCTTTTTCGCGCAGCACGATGGCCGAGCGCTGTACCCACGGGCAGGTCTTGAAGCTGACAAGCATGTAGTCCGGCATGATCCGCTCCGTTCTGCGGCAAGATCGCGGCAGGATGGCACTGCTCCCGGCGGCTCGCAATGGCCAGGGGAGCAATGGTCAGGGGAAACGGCAGCTCGAGCAGCATCGGGGCCGGGCGCGGGAACCGGGCCGACCGGCGCAGAAAACCGTGGACAACCGGGCCGATCGGGCTGACATTGCCGGTGGAGGGAAGCGGTTATTGCGGCAACCCGCGATCCGCGTGTCTTTGGGGAACCCGTTCTGTCTGTAGTCTGAAGGCAGGCACCGGAGCAGGGCCTTTCCGGTTCCGGGCGCCAGCAGTCCGCGTCTCACGCGGCCGTACCGCCCGAATCGTCCGCACGTTTTGCAGAATGGGGATTGGGGGGCAGACAGGCAATGCGTTCGCGCATGCGGCAAGCCTTGCTGATACCGTTCTGGGCCGCACAGGTCTTTTCCCAGGACAAGTTCTTCGCCCGCAACCCGGTCATCGGCAATCGCTGGCTTAACGAGCACGGGTTGCATAGCGCGCGGGTGGCCGTCGCCTGCCGGCTGGCGGAGGCGAGGCGGCGCCGGCTGGCGGCGCTGATAACGCCGGAGGAGCACCGCCAGTTCGACCGCGACGGGTTTCTCGTCAAGCGCGATTTCCTGCCGCCGTCGCGATTCGCCGAGCTCGTCGCCCAGGCGCGCGCATTGCGGGCACCGGCGCGCGAAATGGTGGAAGGCGACACGATCACCCGCCACATCGCGCTCGACCCGGCGGCGCTGCGGCGCGTGCCGGCGGCGCGGATGCTGCTCGCCGACCCGCGCTACCGCAACCTGATCAGCTACGCCGGGTCATCGGCGGCGGCGCCGATGATCTATCTCCAGACGGTCATCAGCGGCGCGGCTCCCGGCCGTCACGACCCGCAAACCGATCTGCACACCGACACCTTTCACCCGACAGTCAAGGCCTGGCTGTTCCTGACCGATGTCGAGCCGGACCGGATGCCGTTCGTCTACGTCCCGGGGTCGCATCGGCTGAGCCGCGAGCGCCGCGCCTGGGAGCGGCGGATGAGCCTGCGGGCGAGCGAGGGGCCGCCGGCCGACCCGCACCGGCTGGTGCGCGCGATCGCCCCCGAGGAGTTGCCGGAACTCGGCCTGCCGCAGCCGCACGCGATCGCCGCCCCGGCCAACACGCTGGTCGTCGCCGACACGTTCGGGTTTCACGCGCGCGGGCCAAGCGCGCGGCCGACCACCCGGGTCGAGATTTGGGCATTCGGCCGACGCAACCCCTTCCTGCCATGGACGGGGCTTGACCCGTGGTCGCTCGCCGCGCTCGGGCCGCGCAAGCCGGCGCTTTACTGGCACTCGGTCGATCTTCTGCAACGGCTGGGCCTCGGCCATCAGCGGTGGCGGCCCCGCGGCCTGCTCTCGGCCTTCGACCCAGCATGAGCGGCAGGCGGATGGACCGGCTCAGCCCCTACGCCGGCGGCGCGGCGACGCGGCCCGACGATGCCGAGCCGCGTGCCTTTCTGTTTCTGCAAGGCCCGATCTCGCCCTTTTTCGACCGGCTCGGCCGCGCCCTGGTCGCGCGCGGCCATCGGGTTCGCCGCATCAACCTGCATCTCGGCGACCGGCTGTTCTGGCGATTGCCTTCGGTGCAGTACCGCGGCCGTCTTGAAAACTGGCGCGCTTTTGTCGGCGCCTATCTCGATCGCGAAGGGATTACCGATCTCGTCATCCACGGCGACCGCCGGCCCTATCACATCATCGCCGCCGAAGAGGCGCGCGCGCGCGGCATCGCCGTGCTCGCCACCGATCTCGGCTATGTCCGTCCCGACTGGCTGACTCTCGAATATGACGGGCTGACGACCTATTCGCGCTTCCCGCGCGATCCGGCGGCGATCCGCGCGCTCGCCGCACGCTTTCCGGAGCCCGATCTGGAGCCGCGCTTTCACACGCCGTTCGCGCTCATCGCGGCGTTCGACATCGCCTACAATCTCGGCCTCGTCTTCGGGCGGCCGCTCTACCCGCATTACCGCTATCACAGCATCTGCCACCCGTTTGCCGAATACGCCGGCTGGATCAATTCCCGGACCAGGCGGTTTCTCGCCGGCGATGCCTCGGCCAGAGCCACATCGCCGCTGCCCAGGGAGGCGAAGAGTTATTTCGTCGTGCCGCTGCAGATCGCGACCGATTTTCAGCTCCGCGCGCATTCCCGGTACACCGATCAGCGCGACGCGGTGCGCGACATCATCGCCTCGTTCGCCCGCAGCGGCAGCCGGCGGCGGCTCGCTTTTTTCGTTCACCCGCTCGACAACGGCCTGATCGACTGGCCGCGCATCATCGCCCGGCTTGCCCGCGAATACCGGGTCGGCGATCTGGTTGAGGGCTTGCTCGGCGGCACCCCGGCCGAGATCCTGCGCAACGCTGCCGGGGTGATCACGATCAACAGCACGGTCGGGACCGCCGCGCTCTATCACGGCGTACCGGTCAAGGCGCTCGGCAACGCGATCTACGACGTCGACGGGCTGACCTGCCAGGCGCCGCTCGATATGTTCTGGCAAGATCCGCCGGCGCCCGATCCCGCCCTGTTGCGCGATTTCGTGCGGGCGCTGGTCGGCACGACGCAGGTCAAGGGCGGGTATTATGAGCGCAGCTCGCTGGCCTGCGCGGTGGCCGGATTTGTCGACCGGCTGGAACCTCGGCCCTTCCCGCTGCCGCCGCCGGGTGCGGCCGAACTGGCGGCGCGGCAGCCGCGCCCGGTTGCGCGCACCGTGGCGGTGCTCGGGGTATCGGGCACGCTCGGGGCGGCGCTGGCGCGAGCACGCGCGATGCCGGGGGTCAAGCTGCACCTGATCGATGCGTCCGCGGCGGCGCTCTCGCGCATCGCCGAGGATTGCCGCTATCGCGGCGCGGTTGTCGAGACGCACCAGCTGCGACGCGGCGCGGAGCTCGCCCCGCTGTTGAGCGCGATTCAAGAGGGTTGCGGGATCGACGTGCTGATCGCGGCGGGTGACGGGGGCGCCCTCTCGCCGGCAATTTCGCAGGCGGCACGCGACCTCTTCGGCGCAATGGACGCCGTCGCGGCGGTCAGCGGCGGCATGCGCCGGCGCGGTCGCGGCGAGATCGTGCTGGCCGGCGGCGCCGCGGGGCAGCCAGCCACCGTGGCCGGTCCGCAGGCCGCGGCGCGCGCGGCGGCGGCGTTGCGGGCCTATGCC
>DASUKH010000290.1:0-9388 GCA_036278835.1 Allostellaceae bacterium | reverse complement strand
CAGCACCGGGTAGTTCATCAGGTTCTGCATCATCAGCGGCAGCAGCGCGAGCGTGCCGTTCATGGTGATGCCGATCAGGAAGATGAGCACCGTGCCGGCGACGAACGGGGTGTTTTTCAGCAGCTCGCGGTTGAGGAACGAGCGGTCGGTCGCGGTCGCGGTGTGCACCACCAGCAGGTAAAGTGCGAGCAGCCCGACCGTCGCCTCGACCCGGATTTCGGTCGAGCTGAACCAGTCCTTGACCTCGCCGCGGTCGAGCAGCAACTGCAAGGCGCCGACCGCGACGCTCAACGCCACAAAGCCGAACATGTCGAACGGCTCGCGGTGGGTCGGGCGCGACTCGTGCATGAAGATCGCGATGCCGAGCGCCGAGACGATCCCGACCGGCACGTTGACGTAGAACACCCAGCGCCAGCCGAAGCTGTCGGTCAGCCAGCCGCCCAGCGCCGGGCCTGCGATCGGCCCCAAAATCGTGCCGAGACCGAACACCGCCATCGCCTGGCCGTGCCGCTCGGGCGGGTTGATCTGCAGCAGCGTCGCCTGCGACAGCGGCACCAGCGCGGCGCTGCCGAACCCTTGCAGAATGCGGTACAGCACCAGTTGCGGCAGGTTCGCCGCGGCGCCGCACAATGCCGAGGCGCCGGCGAAGATGATCACCGAGCCGAGAAAGATCTCCTTGATGCCGAACCGGCCGGCGAGCCAGCCAGTCAATGGCATCGCGATCGCGGTCGAGACGATATAGGAGGTCAGCACCCAGGCGACCTGCTCCTGGCTCACCGACAGGCTGCCCTGGATGTGCGCCAGCGCGACGTTGGCGATCGTGTTGTCGAGGCCGCGCATAATGACCGCGAGCATGATCGACAGCGTGATCATGCCGCGATTGGGCACGCCGGCGGCCGGCGCGCTGTTCATTCGGTTGCCGCCCGGTTGCGGCATACCTCCGGCATTCCCGTCCCTCTCTCCTGGCAGGCGCGGCGGCCCGCCGGCACGCGGCTGGCGAGATGCCGGCCGGCCCTATAGTTTACGGCAATGAACGCGATTTACGCTGTCATTGTGGCGGCCGGGCGTGGCAGCCGGTTTGGCGGCGCCGTGCCGAAGCAGTACCTGCCGCTCGGCGGCGCCACGGTGTTGCGCCATGCGGTAACGGCGTTCGCCCGGCACCCGCGCATCGCCGCGGTCCAGGTGGTGATCCGTGAGGAGGATCGCGCCCGCTGTTCGGCGGCGTTGGCCGGCCTCGACGTGCTGCCGTCGGTGCCGGGCGGAGCCGAGCGGCAGGACTCGGTGCGGCTCGGCCTTGAGGCGCTCATCCCGCACGCTCCCGCCCGCGTCTTGATCCATGACGGGGCGCGGCCATTTCCGGATGCAGCGCTGATCGACCGGGTGATCGACGGGCTCGACCACGCCGCCGCCTCGATCCCCGGCCTGCCGCTCGGCGATACGATCAAGCGGGTCGAGGAGGGCCGGGTCCGCGCCACCATCGACCGCTCGCTGCTGTGGCGGGCGCAAACCCCGCAGGGGTTTCAGTTTCCAGCCATCCTTGAGGCGCATCGGGCTGCCGCCGGCAAGACCCTGACCGACGATGCGGCGGTTGCCGAAGCAGCCGGCGTGGTGCCGCTGGCGGTGATCGGCAGCGAGGACAATCTGAAAGTGACGACCGAGCGCGACCTCGCCGCCGCCGAGCGGCTCTATGCTTCCCGTCTCGGCGATGTGCGGGTCGGCCAGGGTTTTGACGTGCACGGCTTCGGGCCGGGCGACCATATCATGGTGTGCGGGGTCGCGGTGCCGCACACGATGAGCCTCGTCGGCCATTCCGACGCCGATGTCGGGCTGCACGCGCTGACCGATGCGCTGCTCGGCGCGATCGGGGCCGGCGATATCGGCGAGCATTTCCCGCCGAGCGAGCCGCGCTGGCGCGGCGCCGCCTCGGACATCTTCCTCGAGCATGCCGCCGAGCTGGTGCGGGCGCGCGGCGGCCTCATCGCGTCGGTCGATGTGACGATGATCTGCGAACGGCCGAAGCTCTCACCGCATCGCGCGCGCATGGTCGAACGGGTCGCCGCGATCCTCGGCCTCGCCCCGGATCGGGTCAGCATCAAGGCGACGACGACCGACCGGCTCGGCTTCACCGGCCGCGGCGAAGGCATCGCTGCCCAGGCGGTCGCCACGGTGCGCCTGCCGCTGTCCTAGGTAGAAGGCGCCGGATCGAGCGGCCAGCGCGGGTGCACCGGCGCGTCGAGGCCATCGATCATTCCCAGCCGCAGCCGCTCCAAACCGGCCCAGGCGATCATCGCGCCGTTATCGGTGCACAGTGCCGGCGGCGGCGCGACGAAGGCCAGCCCGGTGCCTTCGGCCAGCATCGCCAGCCGCTCCCGCAGCCGCCGGTTGGCCGCAACCCCGCCAGCCGCCACCAGGGTGCGGCCCTCGGGATAATTCCGGCGGAACCAGGCGAGCGCATTGCCGGTGCGCTCGACCAGCGTGTCGCAGATCGCCAGCTCGACCGAGGCGGCGAGATCGGCGACCGCCTGCGGGCCGAGCGGTCCCGATTGCGCGACGATCTGGCGCACCGCGGTCTTCAGCCCGGAGAACGAGAAGTCGCAACCGGGCCGTCCCTTCATCGGCCGCGGCAGGGCAAAGGCGCGCGGGTTCCCGTCGGCGGCCGCGCATTCCAAGGCCGGGCCGCCGGGATACCCGAGCCCCAACAGCTTCGCCGCCTTGTCGAAGGCTTCGCCCGCGGCATCGTCGCGGCTGCTGCCGAGTCGGTGGTGGTCGCCGACCCCGGCGCAAACGATCAGTTCGGAATGGCCGCCGGAGACCAGCAGCAGCAGATAGGGAAATTCGACCCCCGGCGCGAGCCGCGCGGTCAACGCATGCGCTTCGAGATGGTTGACCGCGACAAACGGTTTTCCCGCCGCCCAGGCGAGGCCCTTGGCGGCGGTCGCGCCGACGATCAGCCCGCCGATCAGGCCCGGCCCGGCGGCGGCCGCGATGCCGTCGAGCCGGTCGAGGTTGGTCCCGGCCTCATCAAGGGCGCGGGCGATCAGCCCGTCGAGCCGGTCGAGATGGGCGCGCGCCGCGATCTCCGGCACCACCCCGCCATAGGGCCGGTGCTCCGATAATTGCGAATGCACGAAATTGGCGCGGATCGTCGGGCACGGCCGGTCGCCGACCACCGCGACCGCGGTTTCATCGCAACTCGTCTCAATGCCGAGGACGTTCAGCCCGTTTTCCATGCCCGGCAAATGGCGGGATGACGGGCCTGCGTCAACTTGCCGGCCGCCCCAACGCGCCTTCGGCCCGCAGGATCGCGATCTCCTCGACCGAATAGCCGATCTCGGCAAGAATCTGGTTGGTATGCTCGCCCAGAACCGGCGCAGGCAGGCGGATCGATGACGGAGTGGCCGAGAACCGCGCCGCCGGGCGGGCCTGGCGCAGCCGCCCTGCCTGGGGATGCTTGACCTCTTCGACGATCTCCATAGCCGCGACATGCGGATGGCTGATTACCGCGTTGCGGGTCAAGACCGGCGCGCATGGCACGTCGGCGCGGGTCAGCCGGTCGAGCCACTCGGCCGAATTGCGGCCGCGTAACGCGTCCTGCGTCAGCCGCAAGCGCGCCTCGACATTCTCGGCCCGGCGCGCCGGCGTCGCGAAGCGAGGATCGTCGAGCCAGTCCGGCCGCTCCAGCGCCTCGGTCAGGCCCCGCCATTGCCGGTCGGTCTGCACTGCAACGGTGATGTAGCCGTCGGCGGTTTCATAAACGAGGTCGGTCGAACTGGCGGGTTCCTGCGGTGGCAATTCGTCATCGACAAAGGTTTGGTTCGCCATGTCCGAGGGCCATAGGAATTGCATAACCGCTTCCAGCATCGACAGGTGCACGTGCTGGCCCTCGCCGGTGCGCTCGCGCGCCAGCAAGGCTGCGGTGATCGCCTGCGAAGCGGTGATCGCGGTCAATTTGTCCGGGAGGATTGTGCGCAGCATGCGCGGGCGCGCCGCGTCGGAGCCGCCCTGCACGCTGGCCAGCCCGGTGAACCCCTGGATCAGCGGATCGTAAACCGGGCGCTGCGCATAGGGGCCCTTCTCGCCGAAGCCGCTGATCGAGACATAGACGATCTTCGGCGCTGCTTCCCGGATCGCCGCTTCGCCGACCCCGATCCGTTCGGCGACGCCGGGCCGGTAGTTCTGCACGAACACATCGGCGGTGGCGGCAAGCCGCTTCAGCGCGGTCAGTGCCGCCGGCTGCTTCAGGTTGAGCACGATCGAGCGCTTGTTGCGGTTGCTGTTGAGGAAACCGGCAGAAAACCCGCCCCGCCGGTTGGCGCCCGCGCGGGTGTGGTCGCCGTCGGGCGCCTCGACCTTGATGATGTCCGCCCCCTCGTCGCCGAGGATCATCGTCGCCAGCGGCCCCGACACGTTCGAGGTCAGATCGACGACGCGGAAACCGTGCAGGGGACCGGGCATGGGCGGACCTTTTCGAAGAGGCGGACGGGCTGCTGCGACATCAGTATAGTGCGTGCCTGCGGCGCGCGCCGTTTCGACGCGGATTGTGGCGAGGGAGGCGAGCAATGTTCAAGCGCATCGACCATGTCGAGATCGTGACCGACCGGCCGGAAGAGACGGAACGGTTCTACACCAGCCTGCTCGGTTTTCGGGTCAGGGAGCGCGACCGGGTGGAGCGCCCGGGCGGGTCGGCGCTGAACCTCGCCTATCTCGACCTCGGCGGCACCACCGTCGAGTTGATTTCCTTCGAAGGCTTGCCGGTCGATCCGGCGCCGAAGCTCGAGCATCTCGGCTATCGCCTGATCGCGCTCGAAGTCGAGGATATGGACAAGGCGACCGCGCATCTGGCGAAAAACGGGGTGCCGGTCGTCTGGGGGCCGATGGTGCGCGACACCTACGCGCGCGCCGAAATCTGCGACCCAAACGGCTACCGCATCGAGCTGCGCCAGTGGTTCTAGGCGGCGGTCAGCCGACCGGCACGAAATCGTACACCCCGACCCCCTGCACGATCAGGAACTGGCAAGGGCCGTCTCCTTCGCCGTGCACGTAATGCGCCGTCTTCGGCGGCACCGCGCAGCGCTGTCCCGCGGCGAGGCGGTATTCGTGGCGCGGCGCCCGCGTCTCGACAACCATCGGCCCTTCGAGGCAGACGAAGCTGTCAGCGACCTCGTTGTGATAATGCCAGGGCACGCACTGCCCCTTCGCGAGCGTCAGCACCTGGACGCGCAGATCGGCGCCTTCGGCAACAAGTTCGCGCCCGGCAATTTCATAGTTGCTTCGCGAACGGGACTGCATTTGTAACCTCCGATATGGGCGGTTGGCGCGGGCAGCGCCGGTAATCGGCCGCCTAGTATTGCACCAGCGGCTGCGCGGCGGCCACATCGATCCGTCTAACACAGGTTAATCGCTCCGGTCTCGGCGGCGGTTGTCGGTATGCGACGGCATGGTGTACGGTGCGCCGACCGCGCCAGAACCGCCTGGATCAGTGATGTCGCTCGATGGAAAGAACCTCCGCCGGTTCTGCGCGCGATCGGGTATGGGGGAGTGTTGCCGGCGTTGCTGAGCGCGCCTCGGATGGGGCCGTGCCACACGGAGATCGCCAGGAATTCGCTAGGTTGCAGCGTTCCCGCTGGGTCGGCGGTAGAGCGGGCGTAATGGTATGGGGGCCTGAACGTAGATGGCAAAGAGTTCGAGGGGGATGCAGGCGCGCGGCGTCGCGCAGGCTGCGGCAAAGAACGGGCCGCGCAAAGCGGGACACGCCGCCGGCTGGATGCGCGCGGACGCGCCGACCAATCCAGCGGCCCCGGCCGTCGCCGCGGCCGAGCCCAATCTGGAGGCGACTTCGGCGGCATATCTGCCGGACCCGGCAGAGCAGTTCGAACCCCTGATGCCGGAAACCGACGAAGGCCTTGCGGCTGGCGACGAACCCGGCGCCGGCAGCCCGGTGCCGGCGCGGAACGGCCATGACGCCCTGTCGGAACCGGACCCCGGCCACGGTGGGGCGCTATCGGACGCGTTGGAATCCTTTCTCGATTATGCCGACTGGACCGGCATTCGCGGCTGGATCTGGGATCCGGAGCGCCCGCGAGAACGGATCCGCCTCAGATTGCTCGACGGCGAAACCGTGCTGGCGACGATCACCGCGGACGCGTACCGGCCGGACCTCGAGCGCGCCGGCATCGGCGACGGGCGGCACGGGTTCTCGATCCCCCTCAGCGAAACGGTGTTGCCGCACGCCCGGCATATACTGCACCTGCGGACCGCCGATGACGACAGCGAGCTGCCCTCCTTCCCGCTGGTGCTGATGCGCGACCATCTGGGGATGGACCCCAGCGTCGCCCGGTTTCTGTTCAACAGCGTCGCGGCCGAGGTCGATCGCGCGGATCGGCCGGACGATCTGGCGCCGCTGATCACGATGCTGGTGGAATTCCTCGATACCGCCGTGTCGCGGCAGTTTTTGCTTGCCGATACGGCTGGCGAAAGCCCGGCGGACATGCTCAATCCAACAGAACTCGCGCCGCAACTCGGCACGCTTCTGCGCTCGCTGCAGCGCGCCTATCCGCCGATCGCCCTGGAGGACGATCACGACCCGGTCATTTCCATCGTCATCCCCGTATTCAACAAATTCGACCTGACCTACAACTGCGTCAAATCCGTAATCGAGCACGGCGCCCAGGTACCGTTGGAGATTATCATCGTCGACGATTGCTCGCGCGATGAAACGATATTGGCCAGCCTGGCGTTCGGAAAAGGCATACGCCTCGTC
Organism: Allostellaceae bacterium; assembly: GCA_036278835.1. Classification (GTDB taxonomy): domain Bacteria; phylum Pseudomonadota; class Alphaproteobacteria; order ATCC43930; family CGMCC-115725; genus DATARH01. The sequence goes on along the minus strand of DASUKH010000290.1, from coordinate 2,628 downwards.
CGCAACAAGGAGAATTCAGGGTTTATCCTGTCGTGCAATAGCGGGTTCGACGCCGCGCGCGGCACCTATGTGGTGTTTCTGAACAACGATACGACAGTCAAGCCGCGCTGGCTCGACGAATTGTATGAGACGCTTGAGCGCGATCCGAAGATCGGCATTGCCGGATCGAAGCTGCTGTTCCCGGACGGCAGCCTGCAGGAATGCGGCGGCATCATCTGGCGGCTTGGCGACGGCTGGAACTGGGGCCGCGGCCAGGACGCCGCCGATCCGCGCTTCAACTATATGCGCGACAGCGATTACGTGTCGGGCGCCGCGCTGATGATGCGGTCGAGCCTGTTTGCCCGTCTCGGCAAATTCGACGAGCATTTCGCTCCGGCTTATTATGAAGACACCGATCTGTGCTTTCGGGTGCGTCAGGCGGGTTATCGGACCGTCGTACAGCCGGCTTCGGAGATCGTCCATTTTGAGGGCGCGAGCGCCGGCACCAGCGTGACCGGCACCGGCATGAAGCGCTTCCAGGCGGTCAATCACCGCAAGTTCCTGGAGCGCTGGAAAGACGTGCTGGCCACGCATCGTTTCAACGGCGAGCTGCCGGAATTGGAGGCCGAACGCGCGGTACGCCAGCGCGCGTTGTTCATCGACGATTCGGTGCCGGAACCCGACAAGGATGCCGGCTCGAACGCCGCCTTTCAACACATGCTGTCGCTGCAGCGCCTGGGCTATAAAGTGACGTTCATCCCCGGCGACAACATGGCGAAGATCGACCCGTACACGGCCGATTTGCAGCGCCGCGGCATCGAATGCCTTTACCACCCCTACTACTTCTCGGTCGAGGACGTGTTCCGCAAACGGCCTGTCCCGTTCGAGCTCGTCTATCTGCACCGTTATTCGAACGCCTCGAAATACGCCGGCATGATCCGTCAGCATTTCCCGAAGGCGCGCATTCTCTATAACGTCGCCGATTTGCATTTTCTGCGGCTACAGCGCGAGGCCGAGGTGCAGAACGACCCGGCCTTGCGCGACAAGGCCGAGCAACTGCGCCGCCTTGAGCTTGGCGCGATGTCGTTTGTCGACTGCGTCATCGTTCATTCGGCGGCGGAGGCCGACTTGCTGCGCCAGCAGGCGCCACGCGTCAGGCTGCAGGTCGTCCCGTGGACGGTCGCGCCGCGCGACATCGCCCGGTCGGTGGCCGGCGGTACCACCGTCGCTTTTATCGGCGGCTATCGCCACACGCCCAATGTCGATGCGGCGAAATGGGCCGTCCAGCAGCTGATGCCGCTGTTGCGGCCGCAAGTTCCGAACATCGAGTTCTTGCTGGTCGGCAGCTATATGCCGACCGAGATCAGCGCGTTGGCCGCCCGGGACGTAATCCCGCTCGGCCATGTGCCGGCGCTCGACAGCGTATACGAGCGGGTGCGGCTGACCGTGGCGCCCCTGCGCTACGGCGCCGGCCTCAAGGGCAAGGTGCTCGACAGCCTCGCCGCCGGCGTGCCGTGCGTGATGACCTCGATCGCCGCCGAGGGCATCGAGCTCACCGACGAATTGCGAATGCTGGTCGCCGACGACCCCGAGACCCTGGCCCGTCGCATCGCCATGCTGTGCCACGACGACAATGCGCACCGCCGCATCGCCGCCGCCGGCAAGGCCCTGATCGCCGCGCAATACGGCCCCGACCGCATCGACGCGCTGATCGGCGAAGCCTGCCGCGTCGAATGACGGGCAGCCGGTCAGGTCCGGCAGGCCGGTCTGTTAAGATCGACCGGCAGACGCACACAGGATGAAAATCCTGCTGGTGCTCGGCACCCGCCCGGAGGCGATCAAGATGGCGCCGGTGGCGCGGGCGCTCGGCGAGGCTGCCGGGGTCCGGCCGGTGCTCTGCGTAACCGGGCAGCACCGCGAGATGCTGCACGGCATTCTCGATTTTTTTGGGCTTGAGGCCACGCACGATCTCGCGGTCATGCGGCCGCGGCAGGACCTCGCCTATGTCACATCGGCCGTCCTCGAAGGCGTCCAGCGAGTCATCGCGGCCGAGCGGCCGGATTGGCTGCTGGTGCAGGGCGACACGACGACGGCGCTGGCGGCCGCCCTCGCGGGGTTTTACGCCGGCTGCCAGGTCGGCCATGTCGAGGCCGGGCTGCGCACCGGCGATCTGCGCCGGCCGTGGCCGGAGGAGATGAACCGGGCTGTCGTCGACCGCTTCGCCGACCTGCTGTTCGCGCCGACTGCCGGCGCCCGCGACAACCTGCTCAAAGAGAACATCGCTCCCGAGCGGATCGTCGTAACCGGTAATACGGTGATCGACGCGCTGCTTGCAGTCCGCGCCGCGCTCGATACCGACCCGGCGTTACGGCAATGCCTCGCCGCGCAGTTCGCGTTTCTCGACCCGTCAAAGCGGCTGGTGCTGGTGACCGGGCACCGCCGCGAAAGCTTCGGCCCGGGCTTCGAGCGCATCTGCGCCGGGGTCGCCCTGGTCGCCGGGCGCGGCGATGTCGAGATCGTCTATCCGGTGCACCTCAACCCGGAGGTTCAAACGCCGGTGCGGCGCATCCTCGGTGGCCTGCCAAATGTCCACCTGATCGCGCCGGTGGATTACGTCCCGTTCATCTGGCTGATGATGCGCAGCCATTT
>DASUKH010000289.1:0-14846 GCA_036278835.1 Allostellaceae bacterium | reverse complement strand
AGATCCCGGTCAACGAGCAGGTCGAGGTGCTGTCGTTGCTCGGCGATGTCGCGCATGGCGACGACGGGCCGGCCCTGCATGTCCATGCCGTGCTCGGGCGCCGCGACGGCAGCGTCGTCGGCGGGCATTTGCTCGAAGGGCATGTCCGCCCGACTCTCGAAGCCGTGCTGATCGAGCCGCCGGCATATCTTAAAAAGCGCAAAGACCCGGAAAGCGGGCTGGCGCTGATCGCGCTGGAAGATTCCTGATGGAGAACGAGACCGTCGTCATCACCGGCGCCGCCGCCGGGGTCGGGCGCGCTACAGCACGCGCTTTTGGCAAGCGCGGCGCGCGGGTCGGGCTGCTGGCACGCGGCGTCGACGACCTCAACGCCGCCGCAGCCGAGATCGAGGCTGCCGGCGGCAAAGCCCTCGTCCTGCCGACCGATGTCGCCGATCCGGACGCGGTCGAGGCGGCGGCGGCGGCGGTCGAGCGCCAGTTCGGACCGATCGACATCTGGATCAATTGCGCGATGGCGACGATCTTCGCGCAGGTCTGGCAGATCGCACCGGAGGAATTCCGTCGCGCCACCGAGGTGAGCTATCTCGGGTTCGTCTATGGCACGATGGCGGCATTGCGGCGGATGCGGCCACGCAATCACGGCACGATCGTGCAGGTCGGCTCGGCTCTCGCCTACCGGGCGATTCCGCTGCAATCGGCCTATTGCGGGTCGAAATTCGCGATCCGCGGCTTCACCGAGAGCCTGCGCTCGGAACTGCTGCACGAAAACAGCAGGATACACCTGACGATGGTGCAGATGCCGGCTCTCAATACGCCGCAGTTCGACTGGGCGCGCAACAAGATGGGGAAGCGGGCGCAACCGGTGGCGCCGATCTTTCAGCCGGAGGTGGCGGCCGAGGCGATCGTTTTCGCCGCCCATGCACGGCGACGCGAGCTTTACGTCAGCTGGTCGAACTGGAAGGTGATCCTTGCCAACAAGGTTGCGCCGGGCGTGCTCGATCATCTGCTCGCCAGAAGCGGCTATTCAGGCCAGCTCACCGACGAACCCACCGACCCCCGGCAGCCCGATAATCTGTTCGCCGCGGTACCGGGCAATCACGGCGCGCATGGCCGCTTCGACCGCCGCTCGCGCGCCGACAGCAGCGAATTTTGGCTGAGCCGGCATGGCTGGCTGGCGGCGGCGCTCGGGGTCGGCGTCATCGGGGTGGCCGCCGGCGCGCTGATCGGCGGGCGCTCGCTGCGGGCATTGTCCGAGACGCGTTGAACCCCGCCGCCGTCTTCTGCGATTTCCGCCGCTGACGGCCGGCCGCGCTCCGGTGTAGGCTGCCGCCCGCCCGGCATACGGGCTGCAATCAGGCGAGGAGTGGGCCGAGATGGGCGGGGATCATCATTCGACGGACACGGCCGGGGCGGGGCTGGTCTTTACCGGCTGCGAGATTACCGCCGGCGCCAGTGCCGCCGCGGGCGGCGGCGGGCACGGGCATGCGCATGCGCGCCGCCGCTGGGAGGTGGCGATCGCCGGCAGGCGGGTCACCACCGTCGATATTCACGCGCACTGCATCGTGCCGGAGGCGGCGCGGCTGATCGATCATCCGCTCGAGGCGCCGGGCCTTTTATGGTCGAATGTCGGCGACCGGCTGGCGCAGATGGACGCTTCCGGGGTCGATTACGAGGCGCTCAGCATCAACCCCTACTGGTATCGCGCCGAGCGCGACGCTGCCGCCGAGTTGATCCGGGTACAAAACGAAACTTTGGCGCAGTTCTGCGCCGGCAACCCCGACCGTTTCGTCGCCTTCGCAACGGCCGCCCTGCAATACCCCGATCTGGCGGCGCAGCAGGTCGAGCACGCGGTCAAAAATCTCGGGTTCCGCGGGGTCGGGGTCGCCGGCAGCGTCGCCGGCCAGGACTTGGCCGACCCGAAATTTCACCCGTTCTGGGCGAAATGCGAGGAGTTGGGGGTGCTGGTCTTTATGCACCCGCTCGGCAGCCGCGAGCTCGAGCCGAGCGGACGTCTCGCCGGCAGCGGCCTCCTGACCAACACGATCGGCAATCCGCTCGAAACGACGATCGCGCTGTCGCACCTGATTTTCGAGGGCACGCTCGACCGCTTTCCCGGCCTCAAAATCTGTGCGGCGCATGGCGGCGGCTTCCTGCCGTCCTACATCCACCGCTCGGACGCGGTGATCCGCACCTTCCCCGATCGGGTCGGGACGCTGCCGAAAAAGCAGCCGACCGAATACATCAATGGCGGCCAGCTTTATTTCGACACGATCATGTTTACGGGCGAAGGCATGCGCCACCTGATCGCCGAGGCCGGGGTCGGGCAGGTGCTGATGGGGACCGACTACCCGTTCCCGTGGAACACCGCGCCGGTCGATCACATCCTTGCGGTGCCGGGCCTCAGCGACGCCGAGAAAATTGCAATCCTCGGCGGCACCGCCGCCCGCCTGCTCGGGATTGAGGGATAGGGCGTCACCCCGTCATGGCCGGGACAAGGCCGGCCATGACACCCATACCCGTCGTCCCGGCGAAGGCCGGGACCCATCGGTCAGCCGCCTGTGTGGTGGAGCTGTGGATACCGGCCTGCGCCGGTATGACGGCGATACCGGCCTCGGAATTTATCCGCTAGGCGACCGTACCCATGCGGACACCGCACTAGGCGGCGACGCCGCCCTACCGCCGCAGCACGATGAGCTTTTTGATCTCGGCGATCGCTTTGCCCGGGTTCAGGTTTTTCGGGCAGGTGCGGGTGCAGTTCATGATCGTGTGGCAGCGGTAGAGGCGGAACGGGTCTTCGAGTTCGTCGAGCCGCTCGCCGGTCTTCTCGTCGCGGCTGTCGGCGAGCCAGCGATAGGCCTGCAACAGCACCGCCGGTCCGAGATAGCGCTCGCCGCTCCACCACCAGGATGGGCACGCGGTCGTGCAGCAGAAGCACAGGATGCATTCCCACAGCCCGTCGAGCTGCGCCCGCTCCTCGATCGACTGCGGCCGCTCGCGGTCGGGCGGCGGCGCCTCCTCGCTCTGCAGCCACGGCTGGATCGAGCGGTATTGCGCATAGACATGCGTCAGGTCGGGGACGAGGTCCTTGACGACCGGCATGTGCGGTAAGGGATAGATGCGCACGTCGCCCTTGATGTCGTCGATCGCCTTGATGCAGGCGAGCGTGTTGGCGCCGTCGATGTTCATCGAGCACGAGCCGCACACCCCCTCGCGGCAAGAGCGCCGGAAGGTCAGGGTCGTATCGACCTCGTTCTTGATCTTGATCAGCGCGTCGAGGACCATCGGCCCGCATTGCGCCTCATCAATCCAGTAATCGTCGAGGACCGGGTTGCGGCCGTCATCCGGGTTCCAGCGATAAATGCGAAACCGGCGCGGCCGCTGCATCCCCGAGGACGCGCCCCAGGTCTGGCCGGTGCCGATCTTGGAATTGGCGGGCAGGGTGAATTCGGCCATTTACAGCTCTATGTGGCTCGTTCCGACTTCAGGGATCGCATCCCCGGCGAAAGCCGGGGTCCATCTGTCAGCGCACTCGACTGCTGAACCATGGGTCCCGGCTTCCGCCGGGACTGCGGTATAAAATTCCACTTTTTTCCTAATACACCCGCGCCTTGGGCGGAAAGGCCTGGATTTCGTTGGACAACGTATATTGGTGCACCGGGCGGTAGGCGATCCTGACCTCGGCATCGCCGTCGAGCCAGCCGACCGTGTGCTTCATCCAGGTCTCGTCGTCGCGCTCCGGGAAGTCGTCGCGCGCGTGCGCGCCGCGGCTCTCGGTGCGGTTCTCGGCGGAGTGCAGCGCCACCACCGCCTGATGCAGCAGGTTCTGCAATTCCAGCGCCTCCATCAGGTCGCTGTTCCAGATCATCGAGCGGTCGGCGATGCCGAGATCGGCGAAGCTCCTGGCCACCCGGTCGATCTTGTCGACCCCATCGCGCAGCACCTCGGCGGTGCGGAACACGGCGCAGTTGTTCTGCATCGTGCGCTGCATATCGACCCGGATTTCGGCCGTCTTGCGCGGCCCCTTGGCGTGGCGCACCGCATCGAGTCGCGCCACCGCCTCTTCGCCGGCGCCGTTGGTGAGCGGCACGTGCGCCGACCCCGGCTGCACCAGCTCGGCGGCGCGATGCGCTGCGGCGCGGCCGAAGACGACGATGTCCAACAGCGAGTTGCAGCCCAGCCGGTTGGCGCCGTGCACCGAGACGCAGGCCGCTTCGCCCACCGCCATCAGCCCCGGAACGGTCGCGTCGGGATCGTCGGCGGTCGGGCGGATCACCTCGCCGTGATAATTGGTCGGGATGCCCCCCATGTCGTAATGGACGGTCGGCAATACCGGGATCGGCTCGCGCGTGACATCGACCGCCGAGAAGATGCGCGCCGTCTCGGAAATTCCCGGCAGCCGCTGGTGCAGGATTTGCGGGTCGAGATGCTCGAGATGGAGGAGGATGTGGTCGTGCTGCGGGCCGCAGCCGCGCCCCTCGATGATCTCGACCGTCATCGCCCGGCTCACCACGTCGCGCGAGGCGAGGTCCTTGGCGTGCGGGGCATACCGCTCCATGAAGCGCTCGCCCTCGCTGTTGGTCAGATAGCCGCCCTCGCCGCGCGCCCCCTCGGTAATCAGGCAGCCGGCGCCGTAGATGCCGGTCGGGTGGAACTGGATGAATTCCATGTCCTGCAACGGCAGCCCGGCGCGCAATACCATCGCGTTGCCGTCGCCGGTGCAGGTATGGGCCGAGGTGCAGGTCAGATAGGTGCGGCCGTAGCCGCCGGTCGCCAGAATCACCAGATGGGCGCGGAAGCGATGGATCGAGCCGTCATCGAGGCACCACGCCATGACGCCGCGGCAGGCGCCCTCATCGTCCTTGATCAGATCGAGCGCGAAATACTCGACAAAGAACTCGGCGTTGTGGCGCAAGGATTGCTGGTAGAGCGTGTGGATGATCGCGTGGCCGGTGCGGTCGGCGGCGGCACAGGCGCGGTTGGCCGGGGCGCCGTCGCCGAACTCCTTCATATGGCCGCCAAACGGGCGTTGATAGATCTGCCCGAGTTCGGTGCGCGAGAACGGCACCCCGAAATGCTCAAGCTCAATCACCGCCGGGATCGCCTGCCGGCACATGTATTCGATCGCGTCCTGGTCGCCGAGCCAGTCCGACCCCTTGACGGTATCGTACATATGCCAGCGCCAATCATCGTCGCTCATATTGCCGAGCGCGGCGGCGATCCCGCCCTGCGCCGAGACGGTATGGCTGCGGGTCGGGAACACCTTGCTGATGCAGGCCGTCTTGAGGCCGGCGAGAGTGGTTCCCAGGGTCGCGCGAAGACCGGCGCCGCCGGCGCCGACAACGACGACATCGTATTCGTGATCGGTAATCGGATAGGCGGGCATTGCCTTTCTTCCTTTCCGCCCCGGCCGGGCCGCGCCTCAGCCGCCGAGCAGCAGTTTGACGACCGCGACGATGCCTAGAACGCCAAGCAGCACCGCACCGAGCCGGATCAGGATCAAGAGCGTGTAGCGCGCCGCGCGGTTCCCGACATAGTCCTCGACGATGACCTGCAGGCCGAGGGCGGCGTGGTAGAAGACCGCGATCAGCAGCAGAATCCATACGGCCGCCGGCACCGGGTGGCGCACCCAGGCGACGAGCTCGGCGCGGTCGGCGCCGGTCGCGGCGAGTTCGAGAATGACGATGACAAACCACACCGCGAGCGGCACCAGCGCCACCGCGGTCAGGCGCTGCACCCACCAGTGCTGCACCCCTTCCTTGGCCGAACCGAGGCCGATCGCCCGGCCGAGCGGCGAGCGCATGCGCGTGTCGTTCATCCGCCGCTTCCCGCTACCGAAAGGCCCAGGTCGCCATCGCGACGCCCCACGTCACCGCGGTCAGGATGCCGGTGGCGGCGATGACCACCCAGCCGCCGGCATAAACGCTCGGCAATTCAAACCCGTGGCCGGTGTCCCACCACAAATGCCGCAGCCCGTTGCACAGGTGATAGAAGAGCGCCACGGTCCAGCCGAACAGCATGGCGAGGCCGATGCCCGAGCCGAGGAAATCGCGCACCCCTTCATAGGCCGCCGGCCCCTCGGCGGCGGCGACCAGCCACCACACCAAGAGGATGGTGCCGGCGGTCAAGGCGATGCCGCTGATCCGGTGCAGGATCGACAGCACCGAGGTGATCTGCCAGCGATAGACCTGGAGGTGCGGCGACAGCGGCCGGGTCGGCGGGGTCATGCGGATCGTTCCGGCAAGGTACGGCTCCCAAAGCGGGCTTTTGACTTAGACCGCGGCCCCGGCAGTGTCAACGCGTGCGCCATCCGCGGTGGCAGCGGTCCTTGCCATGTCAGCTCAGCGCCGCCTCGAAGCCGCGTTTGGTGCCGGGACGCGCCATCATCGTTTCGTACCAGCGCTTGACGTTGGGGAAATCGGCGAGATCGACCTGGTGCCGCTCATGCCGCCACGCCCAGCCGAGGATCGCGAAATCGGCGATCGAGACCTCGCTGCCCGCGGCGTAGGAGACATCGCCCAGGCGCTTGTCAAACACGCCGTACAGCCGGCGCGTCTCCTTCATATAGCGCTCCAGGCCGTAGCGGCGGTCCTCCGCCTTCTCGACCTGCAGGAAGTGATGGACTTGGCCGGGCATCGGCCCGAAGCCGCCCATCTGCCACATCAGCCACTCGAGCACCGGCACCTGCCCGCGCAAATCGCCTTTCGGCCAGAATTTGCCGGTCTTCTCGCCGAGATAAATCAGGATCGCGCCGGATTCGAAGATGCTGATCGGCGCGCCGCCCGGCCCGTCGGGATCGACGATCGCCGGGATTTTGTTGTTCGGGCTGATTTTCAGGAATTCGGCGCCGAACTGCTCGCCCTTCGAGATGTTTACGGTCTTCACGCGATAGGGGAGGCCCATCTCTTCAAGCGCGACGCTGATCTTGCGTCCGTTCGGGGTGTTCCAGGTCCACAATTCGATGCTCATCGGCAAGCCTCCGGGGCGCGCGTGGCGAAGGCGCGCAGCATTATCCCGATGACGGCCGGCCGCAACCCGTTCCCCTCGCGCGGCGAGACGCGCTAGGATCGTCCGGTCGATTCGTAGCGAGGAGATGCGAGATGGCCGCCGACCCCAATCATGTGATCCTGACCGGCGAGAACCCGTTCATCCGCCTCAGCGCCACCGACGGCGGGGCGCTGACGACGAATGCCAGCTTCTGGCGGATCATCAGCTGCCCCGGCGGGCCGGGGCATGTGCTCTACGTGAAGAGCGAACTGACCGACAACCGCTGGCGCATCTATTCCGACAATATCGCGATGGCGCGCTGGCTGCAGAAGACCGTGCAGGGCATGCTGAACGACGAGACGGCCGACACCTCGATACCGGTCACCGAGGCGGATTTCAGCAAATCGGGCGATCCGCGCTATTTCTGGACCGAGCAGATCTACGCCCACGGCGAGGAGTTGGGGCTGACCTGGTACGACATCGGCGAGCCGCTGCTGATTCACACCAACCCCGGCGAGGGCCGCAAATACGGCGTCTGCACCCTCTTGATCCCGGCGCTTGGCGCCCGGCTGACCCGTAATGGCGTCGCCGCTGCCGGCAAGCCGTGGCCGTTGCAGCGCGAGGGCCGGCCGTTCAGCACTTCGGCATTGGCCTTCTCGGAAAGCTGGACCGAGGCTCGGTAAACACATCGGATCTCCGGCCGGCATGCCGGCGGTCCGATCGTTCAGTGGCCCCGGTAGATGCGGCCGTTGATGGCCCCGACGATCACGTCGGTGACCGGCCTTCCATGCAGCCGGGCGGCCGCCACGGTGTAGTGGTCGCCCCGGAAGCGGAGACCGCGAATATTGGAATAGCCATCGGCCCTCAGGATTGCCCGGACCTGCCGGGCGTTGAGCGGCCGGGCCCAATGATACGCCGCGTTGCTGGTTGGCCAGCCGCGTCCGCTCGGGATGATGCTCGACGCAAAGGACGAGGCGGAGAACGCGGCCGGAGGCGGCGGCGCGAACTGCCGTTGGCTCCGTGCGGCGGCGCTGCCCGAGCCAGCGGTGCTCGGCGATTGTGCGAAGGCCATCGCCGGTGCCAAGGCAACCGCCCCGGCAATCAAGGCGGACCTGATCAACGTGCCCATATAAACCCCGCTTCTGGCTGCGATTGCGGCCGGCGGCGATCACCGCCGGCCCTATACCGCGAACGAATGCCGCGCGAGTTCATTGCATGCTCTCCGATAAGCTTCGCCTAGGGCGCACTGGTGGCTGCCTTTTTCGTCGCGATCATTCCCGGTATGGCGCGCAGGATATGCCGAATAGGAACATCGACGCAGCGGTGCACTAATATGCCACTAGCCAAAACAAGGAGTATGGCGAAACTCTCAAACCACATGCCCCCGAGCCCGTGGCGAACGAATACTCCTGATACCCTTACCGCAAGCACCTCCGGGACTATTTGGAATATGTATACGGAGTAGGATATATCACCCATCCAACGTAGTGGTCGGGCGTTGATCGGTGCCGCCAATATGCCGGAGTTGCTGACCGTGGATAGCAACAGCGCCAGCAGCAGAATCACAATCGGACCATCTGGCAAGCCTATCATTAGGGCGAGGATGATCGCTCCCAATGTTGATATGAGCGTGATATCATGTCGCCAAAACCTTTCGAAGGTCGCGTTCCTGTAAGCCCGATAGGCAAAAATTCCAACAACGAACTCGGGTAGCGCGCGGACCAAAGCTCTCCAGCCACCCTCCCAGCCGGTACGCCTGTCCGCCGCTGTGAAGGCAATTTCCGCTAGAAGCATCAACACTAGTACGATCATGCCAGAGCGTCTCAGCCGCGGCATGCACCATAGAATAAATGGAAACAGCAAGTACGCATAGACCTCCGCGGACACGGACCAAGATGGCGGGTTGATATGCAGCTCGCTGAACCATGGAATTTGAACTTGAAAAAAAGCTGCAATCAGCTCTGTCTTGGTTCTGGCATTAAGCTGCGTTTCAGCGTAGACAAGCAGCAGTATGGTTGTCGTAAACACGCCGGCAGGATAAAGGCGGCAGGCTCGTGCCCAGAAAAACTGCCTCAGCTCACGCCAGTTTCGGTTGTGGAGGCGCTCACCGTACACATGGCTCAGGACAAATCCGCTCAGCATAAAAAACAGATCGACCGCGAGATAACCCCGCGTCCAGATGCCCATGCTTCCCCCTGCCCAATGCGCGGCCAGGTTGTCGACATGGAAAAACACGACGGCCAATGCTGCGATACCACGAAGCGGGGTCAGCCCCGGCAGTTCGGTTCGGTCAGCCATTGCATATGAATCAATCGACGGTGGCGCGGATTACCTCAGTGTGCCACCGGACCTCGCGGGCAACCACCTCTCCCGTACTACGGGAGAGGTGGTTGGGCTGGGGTCAGTGCACCACGGCGCTGGCCGCCGGCACCGGCGCGATGTCGAAGCCGAGCGGCGGGCGCTCGGGGGCCTTGAAGCCCTGCGGGCGCTCATCCTCGACGACCACCCCGTCGAGCGCCAGCCGGCCGTCCGCCGTCACCGACAGGTGCAGGATGCCGGTTTCGCCCTCGCCGCCGTCGCGGTCGAGCAGGTGCTCGGCGATCGGGTCCTCGACATAGTTCTGGATCGCCCGCTTCAAGGGCCGTGCGCCGAAGGCGGGGTCCCAGCCGAGTTCGGCGAGGTGGCGGCGCGCCGCATCGTCCGCGGTCAGGATCAGGGCGCGTTCGGCGAGGCGCTCGTTGACCCGCGCCAGCTGGATATCGACGATCCGCGCCATCTCCTCGCGCCCGAGCCGGCCGAAGATCAGCACGTCGTCGAGCCGGTTGAGGAATTCCGGCCGGAAGGCGCGGCGGACCGCGTCCATGACCTCGCCGCGGACCTGCGCGATCGGCTCTTCGGCCCCCAGCCCGATCAGCGCCTCGGCCCCGAGGTTCGAGGTCATGATCAGGATCGCGTGGCGGAAATCCGCGGTGCGTCCCTGCCCGTCGGTCAGCCGGCCGTCCTCCATCGCCTGCAAGAGCACGTTCAGCACGTCGGGGTGGGCCTTCTCGACCTCGTCGAGCAGCACGACCTGGTACGGCTTCCTGCGGATCTTCTCGGTCAGCGTGCCGCCGTCGTCATAGCCGACATAGCCGGGCGGCGAGCCGATCATGCGCGAGACCGTGTGCTTCTCCATGTACTCCGACATGTCGAGGCGGGTGATCGCGGTCTCGTCGTCGAACAGGAACGCTGCCAATGCCTTCGCCAGCTCGGTCTTGCCGACCCCAGTAGGGCCGAGGAACAGGAACGAGCCGGTCGGGCGCGCCGGATCCTTGAGGCCGGCACGGGCGCGCCGGACCGCCTTCGAGACGGCGCGCACCGCTTCCTTCTGGCCGACCACGCGCTCCCCGAGCTTCGCCTCCATGTCTTTGAGGCGCTGGCGCTCGGCTTCGAGCATGCGTTCGACCGGAATGCCGGTCCACCTTGTCACCACCGCGGCGATGTCGCGCACGCCGACCTCCTCGCGCTCGTTGGCGGCGCGCTCCTCGGCTTCGGCGAGGCGCTTTTCGAGGTCGGGAACGACCGAATAGGTCAATTCGCCGGCGCTGCTCCAATCGCCCTCGCGCTGGGCGCGGTCGAGCCGGATGCGTGCCTGATCGAGCTCTTCTTTGAGATGCCGGCTCGTGGTGCGGCGCGATTGCGAGGCGCGCCACGCCGCCTCCTTATCGGCCTCGTCCTGTTCCGCCTCGGCCAGTTCGGACTCGAGCTTCACCAGCCGCTCCTGCGAGGCGCGGTCGGGTTCGGCTTTCAGCGCCTCGCGCTCGATCTTGAGCTGCACGACGCGGCGGCTGACCGCATCGAGCGCCTCGGGCTTGCTGTCGATCGCGATGCGCACCCGCGAGGCGGCCTCGTCCACCAGGTCGATCGCCTTGTCGGGCAGCCGGCGGTCGCCGATGTAGCGGGCGCCGAGCTGCACCGCCGCGACGATCGCCGCGTCGGCGATGCGCACGCCATGATGCATCTCGTAGCGGCTCTTGAGGCCGCGCAGGATCGATACCGCGTCCTCGGCCGACGGCTCGTCCACCGTGACCGGCTGGAAGCGCCGCGCCAATGCCCCATCCTTCTCGATGTAGCGGCGGTATTCGTCGGGCGTCGTCGCGCCGATGCAGCGCAATTGGCCACGAGCCAGCGCCGGCTTCAGCATGTTGGAGGCGTCGATACCGCCTTCGACGCGGCCGGCGCCGACCAGCATGTGGAGTTCGTCAATAAAGACGATCAGCCGGCCGGAGGCGGCCTGAATCTCGGCGAGCACCGCCTTCAGCCGCTCCTCGAATTCGCCGCGGAACTTGGCGCCCGCCAGCAGCTGCGTCAGGTCGAGCGCCAGCACCCGGCGGTCCTTCAGACCCTCGGGCACGTCGCCGGCGGCGAGGCGCTGCGCCAGGCCCTCGACGATCGCGGTCTTGCCGACGCCGGGTTCGCCGATCAGCACGGGATTGTTCTTGGTGCGCCGCGACAAGACCTGGATCGTGCGGCGGATTTCCTCGTCCCGGCCGATCACCGGGTCGAGCTTGCCCTGCCGGGCCTCTTCCGTCAGGTCGCGGGCGTATTTGGCAAGCGCCTCCCAGTTCTGCTCGGCCGACGGCGCGTCGGCCTTGCGGCCCTGGCGCAGCCGCTCGACGGCCTCGGCGAGACCGGCCGGGTTGACGCCGGCGCGCGTGAACAGGGCCTGCAACGGTCCTTGCGCGGCAAGGCCCGCGAGCAGGCGCTCGGCGGTGATGAAACGATCGCCGGCGGCACGGGCCGCCTCGCTTGCGTTTTGCAGGACGCCAGCCAATTCCGGCGACATATAGATGTTGTGGGGACCGTCGCCGGTCGCTTTCGGCAAGCGCTCCAGCCGCTCCTCGGCGGCCACTTTCAACAGCCCCGGATCGCCGCCGGCGTCGCGCACGAGATGGCTCGCCAGCCCCTCAGGGTCGTCGATCAACGCTTTCAGCAGATGTTCGGGAAGGAGGGTCTGATGGCGCCCGGCCAAGGCTTCCATCTGCGCCGCCTGCAGAATGGCGCGCGCACGCTCGGTCAGGTTCGCGAAGTCCATAAATTGGCACTCCGTTCGTTGTTCCGCCCTGAAAAGGCGCGGAAAGCGCCGCTCCGCGGCCCGCCCCTTGCGCGACCACCCGACGCCGATCCACTACATGGGAGCCGAACAACTCTGGATCAATCCACCGCCCGGGGCGGCGATCGCGGCGTGCGGCTCGGACAGCGCCAGCAATCCGGCGCGCAGCCGGTCTGCATCCGTTCCGCCGAGCCGGCCCTCGATCGCCGCGTGGGTGCGTTCCCAGACCGGCACCGCGCGACCCAACAGGCCGCGCCCGGCTTCGGTCAGTGCAAGGCGGCGGCTGCGCCGGTCGGCGGTATCGACCGTCACCCGCACCAGCCCGCGCCGCCGCAGCGGCTTCAGCGCCGCGGTCAGGGTCGTCCGGTCCATCGCCAGGAGCGATGCGACCGATCCGATCGTCGGCGGCGCCGGGCGGTTCAGCGACATCATCAGCGAAAACTGGCCGCTGGTCAGGCCGAGCGGCCGGAAGGCATCGTCGAAATGCCGGGCGAGCGCGCGCGCGGCCCGCTGCAGGTGCAGGCTGAGGCAGGCATCGCGCACCCGGATCGTCGTCGCGAAGGAAGGTGCTCCGGTGTTTGACATGAGGGAAATATGTTGATATCAACCCGCTTTCGCAAGCGACAACTTCTTTGGACAAGGGAGACCTGATGTCAGTGCAACCCTACCTGTTCTTCGACGGACGATGCGAAGAAGCGATCGCCTTTTATCGCGAGGCGCTGGGCGCCGAGGTCGTCATGCTGATGCGCTGGAAGGACATGCCCGAACCGGCCGCGCCGCCGCCGGGCGACCCGGAAAAGATCATGCACGCGCGATTGCAGATCGGAGACACCGCCGTCCTTGCCTCGGACGGGCGCTGTCGGGGCCAGCCCAAATTTGACGGCTTCGCCTTGACGCTGGCGGCTGCCAACGAAGCCGAGGCCGAGCGCGCCTTCAACGCGCTGGCGGAGGGCGGGCAGGTGCAGATGCCGCTCGGCAAGACGTTCTTCTCGCCGCGCTTTGGCATGGTCGCCGACCGCTTCGGCGTGTCGTGGATGGTGTTGGTCGAACATTGAGCCGCGGCCGCCAATGCCGACCGTATCGTTCACCTCGGCGCTGCGGCGCTTCATCTCGGTGCCGGAAATGCGGGTCGAGGGCGCGACCGTCGGGGCCGCGCTCGCCGCGGTGTTCGCCGAGCACCCGGCCTTGCGCGGTTATGTGCTCGACGACCAGGGGGCGGTGCGCCGGCACGTCAACGTCTTTGTCAACGGCGACCGGATAACCGATCGCAACGGGCTCGGCGATCCGGTCGGCGCGCACGACGAGATTCACGTCATTCAGGCGCTGACCGGCGGCTGAACCAGCAGGAAAAGGGAAGGGGATGGCGGATCGGCTTTACGTCGGCACCCGCAAGGGGCTGTTCGAACTGGCGCCGCAGCCGCAGGGGCGCGGCGGCGGCTGGGACATCGCAGCGGTGCATTTTCTCGGCGATCCGGTCAGCGCGGTGCTGGCTGACGGCGATACCGTCTGGGCGGCGCTCGACCTTGGGCATTTCGGCGCCAAGCTGTGGCGCCGCGAAGCTCGCGCGGCTTGGCGCGAGCTGCCGGCGCCGGCTTTCCCGACCAAACCGCAAGAGGCCGCCGACGACCCGCATCCCTGGTCGCTCGGCCAAATCTGGACCATCGAGCCGGGCGGCGTGCCGGGCCGGTTGTGGGCCGGCACGATGCCGGGCGGCCTCTTCCGCTCCGACGATGCGGGCGATTCGTGGTCGTTGAACGAGGCGCTGTGGCACATGCCCGAACGCCGGCAATGGATGGGGGTGGCCGGCGGCGAGCAGCCCGGCATCAACTCGGTGCTGGTCGATCCGCGCGACCCCGCCGATATCCGGGTCGGCGTCTCAACGGCCGGGATGTGGGCGAGCCGCGACGGCGGCGCCTCGTGGCGGATCATCAACCAGGGCATGTACAACGAATATATGCCGCCTGAGCAACGGGGCGATCCGATCTGGCAGGACATCCACCGCCTCGCGCGCTGCGCCGCGCATCCCGGTATCGTCTGGTGCCAGCACCACAACGCCGTCTTCCGCTCCGAGAATGGCGGCGCCAATTGGCGCGAACTGACGGCGATCCGTCCGTCGAAATTCGGCTTTGCAGTCGCCGCGCATCCGCGGGACCCGCTCACCGCATGGTTCGTGCCGGCGGCCAAGGACGAGCGCCGCATCGCGGTCGATGCCAAGGTGGCGGTCGCGCGCACCCGCGACGGCGGCGAGAGCTTCGAGGTGCTCTCGAACGGTTTACCGCAGCGCCATGCCTACGATCTCGTTTGGCGCCACGCGCTCGATGTCGATGCGAGCGGGGAGCGGCTGGCGTTTGGCTCGACGACCGGCGGGTTGTGGACCTCGCAGGATGCCGGCGAAACATGGGCAGCTCTGGATGCGCGGCTGCCGCCGGTCGCGGCGGTGCGCTTCGCCTCGTGATTTTGCTCATCCCGAACGCAGCGTCAGGATGATGCCGCCGACGATCAGCACGATCGCGGCGACCACATCGGCGCTGACCGTTCCGCCGAACATCGCCACGGACAGCAGAAACCCGCCGATCGGCGTCAACGCCATGACCTGCCCGGCGATGCCGGCCGGCATCACCGCAAGGATGCGGTTCCACAGGAAATAGCCGAGCGCGGTGGTAACGATCCAGTTGTAGGCGAGGATCGCGATCAGGGCGGGCGACCAGTGCACCGGTTGCGAGAGTGCGTCGGGCAGGGCGACTGCCGCAATCGGGCCGGCGCTGACCGC
>DASUKH010000288.1:0-18498 GCA_036278835.1 Allostellaceae bacterium | reverse complement strand
TGCGCATGTTCGACCGGGCCGGGTTCCCGGTGGCGATGGGCAACGCCGACGACAAGGTCAAGCGCGCCGCCCGCGCGACCACTCTGTCGAATGACGAGGACGGCTTCGCCGCAGCGATCGGGCGCTACGTCTTTAATGAATGATCCAAAGGCGCCGGCCCTTGCGGGAGCCGGCGCCTTCGGGTTCGCGGCGCATCCGCCTCCGTCATGGCCGGGCTTGTCCCGGCCATCCACGCATCCCAGCGCAGCTTTCCCGGTAGCTCGTGGATGCCCGGCCCAAGGCCGGGCATGACGAGTTCAACAACGGCTTGTCCGGATCAACGATAGCCGTATATCTGGGTATGCGGCACGCCGCTGGCGCCCGGCGTCATGCCGACGCCGTTGGGAGCCGGGTTCGGCGGATAGCCGACGCCGGGGGTCGGCGTATGGTAGGCCTCGCTGCCGCCGGCGCCGAGCGTGCTGCTGTACGGCGTGGTGGCGTAGCCGCCGCCATAGCCGGTCGTGCCGTAGCTCCCGTACATCCGCCGCTCGCGCGGCATGGTCGAACCGTACATTGGCGTCGACGGCTCGTATTGACGGAAGCTCGCGAGGCAGCGCTCGCGCAATTCCGGTAGGGTGATCGGGCCGCATTCGGTGCGTGCCCGATGCGTCCGGAACGCCATGTTGGTTTCGAGCAGCCGGTCGTAGCGGCGGCTTTCGATCCGGTTCTGCCGCGCCGACCAGTCGCCAAAATCGCCGGCCGACGCCTGCGGCCCGTTGGTGACCAAGGCGGACTGGTCAAGAGCCTGCGCATTCGCCGACGGCATCGCCCCCAACGCAAGAAGGCATCCGGCTGCAAAAGCCAGGGTGGTTATACTCTTGCTCGTCATAGTCGCGGGACTCCTTCTCGAGGATCGTCATCGGGAAAACGGGGCGCGTCAGGTCGCGGTTCCCGCGAGAACATGCGCGATTCTTCAAGCCGACTTTGCAAAGGCCGGCCGGGGCGGCTTTTCTATTCCCCCATTTGCAACAGCGCGCCGCGCTGCCGCGCGTCGCGGAAGGCGATGAAGAACACCGCCGCCCCGGCCGCCAGATAGATGAGGTCTAGCCCGACCGCGCTGAGAAAGTAATCGACCCGGAAGACGTGCTCGAACATCACCGCCCGCATGCCTTCGAAGACATGCGTCGAGGGCAACGCCCAGGCGACCGGGCGCAGCCACCACGGCAGGGTGGTGATCGGGTAATAGACGCAGGACAAGGGTGCCAGGGCGAAGATGACGGTCCAGGCGAGGCTCTCGGCGCCCATGCCGTGGCGCAGGATGCCGCCGCAGATCGCCAGCCCCAATGCCCAGCCCATCGCCATCAGCACGGCCAGAAACGCGACGAGCGGCAGCCCCATCGAAAAAATCGAATAATGATAAAGCGGGATCGCCAGCAGCATCGCCGGCACCACCCCGATGACCACCCGGATGACGCTCATCGCGAGCAGCGACAGCAGCCATTCGTAGGGGCGCAGCGGGGTCACGAACAGATGCCCGAGATTGCGCGCCCACATCTCCTCGAGGAATGAGATCGACAGCCCGAGCTGGCTGCGGAACAACAAATCCCACAGCAGGACCCCGGCGAGCAAAACGCCGAAGGCATGCGCGATATAACTGCTGTTGCCGCGCAGAAACTGGCTCATGAACCCCCAGATCAACATCTGGAGGGTCGGCCAATAAAGCAGTTCGAGGGTGCGCGGCCATGAGCTGCGCAGGATGTAGAGATAGCGCAGCAGCATCGCCCATACCCGGCCCGGCGAAAACCGCGCCTCGCCCGCCCGCCGCGCCGTGCGGGCACTCACGATACCGGCTCCAGGGCGTCCTCGGTGCCGCGCGCGATGTGCAGAAACACCTCTTCGAGATTGGTGCGGCCGTAGCGGCCGACCAGTTCGTCCGGGCTGCCGCGATCGACGATGCGGCCCCACTTCATCATCATGACGTCGGAGCACAGCCGCTCGACCTCGGCCATGTTGTGCGAGGCGAGAAGGATCGTCGCGCCAACCGCTTCGCGATAGGTTTCGAGATAGCTGCGCACCCAGTCGCCGGTATCGGGATCGAGCGAGGCGGTCGGCTCGTCGAGCAGCAATAGTTCGGGTTCGTTGAGCAGTGCCTTGGCGAGCGCGACACGGGTTTTCTGCCCGGATGACAGCCGCCCGGCCGGGCGGTCAAGCAGATTATCGAATTGCAGGTCGCGGGCGAGCCGGGCGATGCGCTCGCCGCGCCGCGGCAATTCGTAGAGGCGGGCGTAGATTTCGAGGTTCTGCCGCACCGTCAGCCGGTGCGGCAGGTCCACATAGGGCGAGGAGAAATTCATCCGCGGCAGCACCCGGTAACGGTGGCGCAGCACGTCCTCGCCGAGCACCCGCACGGTGCCGGAACTCGGCAATAACAGGCCGAGCAGGATCGACAGGGTTGTCGTCTTGCCGGCGCCGTTGCCGCCGAGCAGCGCCGCGGTGATGCCGCGCTCGACCGTGAAGCCGATATGGTCCACGGCAAGCGTATCGCCGTACCGCTTGACAAGCCGGTCGACCAGGATGACGGGTTCGGGCATCGCCCCTATATGGCTCGTTTCGGGGGGATCAGCCAGTCGGCCGCGGCCGTGCATGGCAGGGCCGCGCCGGCCCGGCGAGAAGCGAGGAACTGCCCGGTGAACGTCGCCAACATCGCCGCCGCCCGCCCGGAAAGGCGGGTCGCCTTTGATCGGGTCAGCCTGCGGCGGCTGGTGCTGATCCGCTGGGTGGCGATCGCCGGCCAGTTCGCGACCCTGCTGATCGTGCATTACGCGATGGGCTTCCGCCTGCCGTTGCTGCCGGCCTTGGCGGTGGTCGGCTGCTCGGTGCTCCTCAACCTGTTTATGATCGTTTACCGCCGCGCCGCGACCCGGCTCGGCGAGGGCGAGACGGCGATCTTTCTCGCCTACGATCTGGCCCAGCTCGGCCTCCTGCTTTATCTGACTGGCGGCCTTGAAAACCCGTTCGTGATCCTGATCCTGGCGCCCGCCACGGTGGCGGCGAACGCGCTGTCGTGGCGGCCGGTCAGCGCGCTCGCGGTGCTGACGGTGGCGGTCATCACCGTGCTGGCATTCTGGCAGTTGCCGTTGCCGTGGCGCTCGGGGATCGCGCCGCCGGCGTTTCCCCCGGAGCTGGCGCTCGGTACCTGGACGGCGCTGGTCATCGCCACCCTGTTCATCGGCGGTTATGTGTGGACGATCGCCGCCGAGGCGCGGCAGCTGCGCGACGCCGTTACCGCGACCCAGATGGCATTGGCCCGCGAGCAGCGGGTATCGGCGGTCGGCGCGCTGGCGGCGGCAGCGGCGCACGAGCTCGGCAGCCCGCTCGCGACGATCGCCGTCGTCGCCAAGGAACTGGCGCACGATTTGCCGGCCGACTCGCCGCACACCGAGGACGCCCAGCTGCTGCTGAGCCAGACCGAACGCTGCCGCCAGATCCTGGCGCGCCTGGCGCAGCGCCCGGATGACGAAAGCGCCTCGCCCTATACCCGCCTGCCGATCTCGGCGCTGGTTGAGGCGGCAGGCGCGATGTCGCGCGATCCGCGGGTCCGGCTGATCTTCGCCACCACCGGCGTGACCGACCGCGAGGAGCCGCTGGTCCGCCGCAGCCCGGAAATCATGCACGGCCTCAACAACCTGATCCAGAACGCGGTGCAGTTCGCCCGCCACGAGGTCAGCGTGACGATTTACTGGGACCGGGAGACCGTGACGGTCGAGGTGGCCGATGACGGACCGGGCTTTCCGGCGCACCTGCTGGGCCGGCTCGGCGAACCCTATCTGTCGACGCGGGCCGGCGCGTCGAGCCATATGGGTCTCGGCATCTTCATCGCGCAGAGCCTGCTCGAACGCAGCGGCGCCGATTTGACTTTCGATAATCTGGCGGAAGGCGGCGCTCATGTTGTCATTTCCTGGCGCCGTGCCAATCTGGAAGCAGGAGCGCGACCCGATGCCGCGGAGAACGCGGGAACCGGCGGGGAGCCGCCAGGCAATCAGAGAGAACCGGCATGACCATGATCGATCGTATTCAGCCTCGCGCCGTCGGGACGGAGGGGGAGGCGGCGCCGCTGCGCGGGCTGCCCGAATCCGAGCGCACGCTGCTGATTGTCGATGACGACGCGCCGCTGTGCCAGCGCCTGGCGCGGGCGATGGAGCGGCGCGGCTTTATCGTGTCGACCGCCGAGGGGGTCGCCTCCGGGGTGGCCACCGCCACCGCGCAGCCGCCTGCCTTTGCGGTGGTCGATCTGCGGCTCGGCGACGGCAGTGGTCTCGACGTCGTCAGCGCGTTGCGCGTTGCGCGGCCGGCGGCGCGCATCGTCGTCCTGACCGGCTACGGCAATATCGCGACCGCGGTTGCCGCGGTGAAGGCTGGCGCCCTCGACTACCTGCCGAAGCCGGCCGACGCCGACGCGGTCGAGCGCGCGCTCCTGGCCCGCGAGGGCGAGACGCCGGAGCCGCCGGAAGACCCGATGTCGGCCGACCGGGTGCGCTGGGAGCACATCCAGCGGATTTTCGAATTGTGCGACCGCAACGTCTCGGAGACCGCGCGGCGGCTGAAGATGCACCGCCGCACCTTGCAGCGCATCCTGTCGAAGCACGCGCCGCGCAGCTGAGAAGGCGCGAGCCGCCCGATGCTGCTGAACGAGGCGGCCGAGGCGATGCTGCGCGGCGATCTGGGGCCGGCGCGGCAATGGGCGCTGCGCCATCAGCTGGAGGTCGGCCGGTTTTTCGCGGCGCGCGATCTGGTGCCGGTCGGGCAGGCACACATCATGGCGGACACCGAGTCGCTGGGCGAGGCCGGGGTCGCCTTTCTCGAAGGGCTGGCGGCGCTGCCCGCGCATGAGCGGCGGGTGCGCATCCCGACAATCACCGATCCGCGCGGCAGCGATTTCGCGGCGGCGGCGCGGCTGAAGCAGCAGGATTGGATGGTGGCGCTCGAACGGCGCACGGTCGCCGCCTTCGAAGCGCTCGGCATCCTGTTGACCAACACCTGCGTCAATTACCAGACGATCATGCCGCCGGTGCGCGGCGAGCATGTCGCCTATGGCGACACCGGGGTCGTCATCTATTGCAACTCGGTGCTCGGTGCGCGGTCCAATTTCGAGGGCGGGCCGTCGGCGCTCGCTGCCGGGCTGACCGCGCTGACGCCGCGCTACGGCTTCCATCTCGACGGCCAGCGGCGCGGCTCGCTGCTGGTCGAGACCGACTGGGCCCCCACGGCGCTGCACGAATGGGGCGCGCTCGGCGGTGTGGTCGGGCGGCTCGCCGGCGACTACTGGCGGGTGCCGGTGCTGGTCGGCCTCGACCGGGTGCCGGGGTCGGACGAGCTGAAGCATTTCGGCGCGGCGATGGCGAGCTTCGGCTCGGTCGCGATGTTCCACATTCCCGGCATCACCGCCGAGGCGCCCACCCTTGCCGACGCGTTCGATGGCCCGCCGCCGGCGTTGCAGCGGATCGGCCGCGCCGACGTGGAACGGCTTCTCGCCGCCTACGCCGAGGGCGGCGACGCGGTCGATGTCGTCGTCTTCTCGGCGCCGCAGCTTTCCTTGTTCGAGCTGCAACACCTGGCCGGCCTGCTCGACGGGCGGCGGGTGTTGGTGCCGCTCCTGGCGGTGACCAGCCCGCAGGTCAAGCCCGACGCCGACCGGCTCGGGCTGACGGCGCGCATCGAGGCGGCCGGCGGCATGCTGCTGCAGGGCATGTGCTTCTACCAGAGCTATGCGCGCGAACTCGCCGAAGCCAACGGGTGGCATCGCCTCGCCACCAATTCCGCCAAGCTGACCAACATTCTCGGCGGCTACGGCTACCGTCCGGTGCTGCTGTCGATGGAGGCATGCGTCGAGGCGGCCTGCACCGGGCGCCTCACGTGACTGGGCCGCGCGAGTTCGCCGCGGCGGCGGCATTCGGCGAGCGGGTGCGTGGCCAGGCTCTCGTCGCCGCCGACGGGTTCTCCGCCCGCTACGACCTCGATCGCCACGCCGGCACCTTCTCGCGTCCGGAGCACAAATTGTTCGGCCGCTGCTATATCGGCCGCATTCTGGTGCTCGACCGCGCCAAGGGCGGCGTCGCGACGGCCTGGATGCTGCACGAGATGCGGGCGCGCGGCGTCATGCCGGCGGCGCTGGTGCTCAACACCGTTAACCCGATCATGGTGCAGGGCGCCGCCTTCGCCGGTCTCACCTTGATGAGCGGCTTTGCCGAAGACATCACCGTTTGCGTGCCGGACGGCGCCCTCGTCGAGCTCGATCCCGCCGCCCTGAGGCCGGTGCTGCGCATTCTCTCCGCTTGAACGCGCCTGCAACCGCCGCAATGCAGCCGCCGCGCTAGATCGGAACGGCGCTTTTGCCCTCCTGTTTTTGTTACCAAGGGCAAATAAATCGCAGGAGGTTGCAAATGCAAACCGACACTACGACCCGAACTGAAACCGCCCCGCTCGAAACGGACGAGACAAATCGCCTGATTTCGTCCGAGAAAGTCGATGGCACGGCGGTGTACAACCGGGACGGCGACCGGCTCGGCACGGTGCATCACCTGATGCTCGACAAGTACACCGGGCGGGTCGAGTATTCCGTTATGTCGTTCGGCGGCTTTCTCGGGATCGGCGAAAGCTATCATCCGCTGCCGTGGCGGTCGCTGACCTATGACGAGCGGATGGGCGGCTATGTCTGCGATGTCGACCGGTCGCGGTTGGAACGTGCGCCGCGCTATACGGCGAGCAATATGCCGGACTGGACCGATCGCAGCTATCGGGCGCGGGTTGACGAGTACTGGACGACCCCGCCGGTATAACTCTCGAGGTAACCCTTCGATCGTCGCGGGCAGGCGGTCACCTCCGGGTGGCCGCCTTTTCCGTGGTCAGCCCGCCAGCAGCGACAGCAGGTAAAGCACGCCGCCGACGAGGCCACCGACGATCGTGCCGTTGATCCGGATGAATTGCAGGTCGGCACCCACCGCCATTTCGATGCGGTCGGAAAAGCCGCGCGGCTCCCAGCGGCGCACGACCTCGCTGACAAAGCGCACCAGTTCGGCGCGCCACGGCAGCGCCTCGATGGCGAGCGCCTCGAACGCCGCATCGAGACGCTCGCGCATCGCGGGGTCGCTCTTCAGCGACTCGCCGAGCGAGGCGATCATCAGGGTCAGGGCGCGGCGGCCGGTGCCGTCGGTTGCCTCGAGATCGCGCTCGACGGCGCCGCGCAGCTTATCCCACGACCCGGCGATCCAGGCGCGCACCTCCGGCCGGTTGAGGACCGCCCGCGGCGAGGCGCCGAATGCCGCCGGCGCCGCCGCGTCGGTCAGTTCGCCGGCGAAGCCGTCGATGCGCACGAGCAACGCTTGTCGCGCCGTACCGTCCGGCCGGCGCAGATCGTCGATCAATTCGCGGCCGGCGCGCAGCATCGCCCGCGCGATCTGCCGGTTGACGGCGCGCGGGATCCAGCGCCGCCGCCGCTCGGCGACCGCTTCGAGCAGCTGCTCGTGGTTGCGCGCAAGAAAGCCGCCGGCATAGTCGAGCGCAGCGTCGAGCACCGCCTCGTGATAGCCGGTCGCGGTCAACGCCCGGATCAGCTGCCCAAGCAACGGCATCAACGACGCGCCGCGCAGCTGGCCGCCGAGGGCGCGGCCAAGAAAGGCGCGGATCTGCCGGTCATCGACGGCGTGCAGAAAGGGCGGCAGGGCCCGCGCGATCTCGTTGGCGATCCGCCCGGCATTGTCGCGCCGCGCCAGCCACAGGGCGATTCGCTCCGACAGGTTCAGCGAGCGGATTTCCGGGATCAGCACCTCGGGGGTCAGAAAATGCCGGTCGAGAAACCGCGCCAGACCCTCGCCGATCCGCTCCTTGTTGGCCGGCAGGATCGCTGTGTGCGGAATCGGCAGGCCGAGCGGCCGGCGGAACAGCGCGGTGACCGCGAACCAGTCGGCGAAGCCGCCGACCAGCGCGGCTTCCGCCACCGCCCGCAGCAGCGGCCAGCCGATCGGCGCCCACCTTGCTGGCTCGGGAAACGCCAGGGTCGCGGCAAAGACGGCGGCGGCCAGTGCGAGAAGCCCGGTCGCCAGCGCGCGCGCGCGGCGCAGCCGCCGCCGCTCCGGGGTTGTTTCGGTCGCCCGCCTCAATGCATCAGCAACAGCGGCGGCGCCATCCGGGCGACGGCGCCGCTTGTCGCGCCGCCAAACAGCTGCTCGCGCCACGGCGCCTGTCCATAGGCGCCCATCACCAAGAGATCGGCCCCCGCTTCCTGCGCCGCCTCGATCAGCACCCGCCCTGCCTGCCGCCCGGACGACCCGGCCACCAGCCGCGCCTCGGCGGCGATCCCATGCCACGCCAGGTAATCCCGGACCCGGCGAATGCTTTCGCCGAGTGCGGCATCGTCATCGTCGCCGGACGTGATCACCGTTACCGCCCGCGCCTGTTCGATGAACGGCAGGGCGGCGCTTAAGGCTCGTACCGATTCCGGCGAGGCGTTCCAGGCAATCGCGACTGCCGCGCCGATCTCCGGAGGCGGATCAATCGGCGCCAGCAGCACCGGGCGGCCGGATTGGCGCAGTGTCTGCTCGATCGTCTGGGTGTGCGGCGCGCCGACAACGCGCTCGGAGCGGCCGAGCACGATCAGGTCGAAAAACCGCCCGCGCTCGGCGACCAACGCGGCGGCAAGGCCGGTGTCCTCGCGCCAGCATGCCGATGGAAGGCTCACGCCGGGCGCCGCCGCTTCGGACAGCGCAATGCCGTGATGCTCGACCGTCCGATGAAAAAGCCTGCGGGCGCGGCCGGCACGGACCGCGCTCTGCTGGACCGCGCCGGCGATCAGCCCGGCCGATGGCGGCACGATGATGTCCTCGCCGCCGGCGGCGAGCACCGCGCGCGGGTCGGAGAGCACGTGAAACCCCTCGAGATGTGCCGCGAAGCGGCGGGCCAGCCGGCAGCCGAGCTCGATCGCTCCGCCGCTCGCCGGACCGCCGCTGACCGCGGTAAGGATCGCGCGGATGGTCATCGGAATGCCGTTGGGTGGTGGTGGGTGAGGGCGGGGGCGCCCCGTGCCCCCTCACGTCTGGCCGGTGATCGCACGCGGGGCCCCGCCGCTCAGATCCCGGCCTGGCTGATGAATTTCGTGTTCAGATAGGCCTCGATCGCCTCCGAGCCGCCTTCCGAGCCATAGCCGGAATCCTTGACCCCGCCGAACGGCACCTCGGGCAGCGCGAGACCATGGTGGTTGATCGAGATCATGCCGGTCTCGACGGCATCGGCGATCGCCGCCGCGGTCTTGGCCGAGCGGGTGAAGGCGTAAGCGGCGAGGCCGTAGGGCAGGCGGTTCGCCTCGGTGACGACCTCATCGAAACTCGAAAACGGCGCGACAACGGCGAGCGGGCCGAACGGCTCCTCGTTCATTACCCGCGCATCCTTCGGCACGTCGGTCAGCACCGTCGGCTCGAAGAAATTGCCCTTGTTGCCAATCCGGTGCCCGCCGGTCTTGAGATTGGCGCCGTGCTGCACCGCATCGGCGATAAATGTTTCCATCGCGGCGATGCGGCGCGGGTTCGCCATCGGCCCCATCCGCGTGTCCTTGTCGAGGCCGTCGCCGACCTTTATGCCCTTGGCATAGGCGGTCAGCTTGTCGACGAAGGTGTCATAGACCTTTTCCTGGACCAGGAAGCGGGTCGGCGCGATGCAGACCTGGCCGGCGTTGCGCAATTTGTTGGCGGCGAGCAGCTTGCCGGCGAGATCGACATCGGCATCGTCGAACACGATCGACGGCGCATGCCCGCCCAATTCCATCGTCACCCGCTTCATATGCGCGCCGGCCAACGCCGCCAGCTGCTTGCCGACCGCAGTCGAGCCGGTGAACGACACCTTGCGGATTACCGGGTGGGGGATCAGGTACTCGGAAATTTCCGCCGGCACGCCGTACACGAGGTTGATGACCCCGGCCGGCACGCCAGCATCGGCGAAGCAGCGGATCAGTTCGGCGGGCGACGCCGGGGTCTCCTCCGGCGCCTTGACGATGATCGAGCAGCCGGCGGCCAGCGCCGCCGACAATTTGCGCACGACCTGGTTGATCGGGAAGTTCCACGGGGTGAAGGCGGCGACCGGGCCGACCGGCTCCTTGACGACCAGCTGATAGACGCCCTCGGCGCGCGCCGGGATCACCCGCCCGTAGGCACGCCGCGCCTCCTCGGCGAACCAGTCGATGACATCGGCGCCGGCCAGCGTCTCGCCCCTCGCTTCGGCGAGCGGCTTGCCCTGCTCCATCGTCATCAGGGGCGCGATGGCATCGGCCCGCTCGCGCAGCAGATCGGCGGCCTTGCGCATGATCTTCGAGCGATTGTAGGCGGACACCTTGCGCCACGCGCGAAAGCCCTTGTCTGCGGCGTCGAGCGCGCGGTCGAGATCACCCTTATCGGCATGCGCGACGGTGCCGATCGGCTCGCCCGTCGCCGGGTTGACGACCGGCAGGGTGCGGCCGGCGGCCGCCTTGGTCCAGGCGCCGTCGATGAATAATGAGACGTCGGAATACATCGGAGCATCCTTTCCTGGGTTGGGCGCGGTCAATCGAGGCAGCCGGGATCGGCGCGCAGCACGCGGCGGGCGAAGCGGCGGAACTGCGTCGCCACCATCGACGGGTCTGTCATGTAATCGTGCGCGTCACGGGCGAATTCCGGGTCGATCGCGCTGAGCCGCCCGACCGCGCGGGCGCGGATCTGCATCCTGGCGGCGCGTTCGAAGCAGAGCGCCATCCAGCACGCCTCCTCGACCGTCTCGCCGACCGTGGCGAGGCCGTGATTGACCAGCAACACCGCCCGTTTCGGCCCGAGCGCGCGGGAAATGATGTCGCCTTCCAGCTCGGTGACCGGGTTGCCCGGCCATTCGCGCAGAAAGGCGCAGTCGTCATAAAACATCGTCGCGTCCATATGCGCGACGGTCAGCGGCTCCTCGAGCATCGACAATGAGGCGGTGTAGGGCGCGTGGGTGTGGATGCCGCAATGGATGTCCGGGCGGAGCTGATGCATGCGGATCAGAAAACCGGCCGCCTTGGGCGGCAGGCCGTTGCCGTGCAAGACATGGAGCTTGTTATCGACCGTCAGGATGTCGCGCGGCCGCACCTCCTCGAACCCGACCCCCATCGGCAGGGTCAGAAACGTGTTCGGCTCGTCCGCCCGCACCGTGACCAGACCGGGCACCACCGTGTCGTGCCCGTCCGCCGCCAGGATGCGGCAGGCGAGCGCCAGTTTTTGCGCGTCATTCCAGCCGGGTTCGGCGGCGAGTTCCGCCTCGTTGTAGAGATGGCCGAGCCGCCCGGAAGCGCGATCACGCAACGCCGCGATGTCGTTCGCCATATCCGTTCTCCCCGGAGTGCAATCGGACGAAGATATAGGTCGCTTCGATATTGCGGCAAAGCGGCGCGCCGTCGCGCGCGTCGGCTGCTAGATCGCGGCGCCGGGCCGGTAACGCGCGACGAGGCGCTGCGTCAGGTTCGGGAACATCGGCCCGAGCTTGACGATGAAATCGAACGCCATCAACAGTGCGGCGACCGCAAACGGCACGTCGCCGACAAAGCGCAGCCACTGCCACAGCACCGTCGTGTTGTAGAATTCGAGGCTTCGGGCATAGGCCATCCCGTGCTCGTACACGGCGGCGAGCTGTGCCCAGCCAACCGGGAAGAAATTAAGCGCGATCCACAGCACCAGCCCGGCGTTGTAGAGCCAGAACGCCCATAGCCCGAGCTTCTCGCTGAACGGCGTCTGCTCCGCCGCAGCATAGCGCAGGCAGAAATAAATGAGGCCAATCGCCAGCAGCCCGAACGCACCGAACAGCGACGTATGCGCGTGGTTGAGGGTCAGGAAGGTGCCGTGCTCGTAATAATTGACGAGCGGCGCGTTCAAGGTGCCGCCGCCGAACACGCCGGCCCCGACGAAATTCCAAAAGGCCGCGCCGAGGATGTAGGTGTAGGCAAGGCCATACTTGAACTGGCGCTGCCGCTTGATCAGGTCGTGGTTCTCCATCCCGTCGAGGATCAGCAGCACCAGCGGCAGCACCTCGATGAACGAGAACATCGTGCCCATCGGCACCCACATCCCCGGCGTGCCGATCCAGTAAAGGTGATGGCCGGTGCCGATGACGCCGCCCAAGAAAATCAGGATCAGCTCGAGATAGACCGAGCGCTCGGCCAGCTGGCGCGATACGAGGCCGAGCGCCATCAGCAGATAGGCGCTGATCGCGGCGGCGAAGAACTCGAACGATTGCTCGACCCACAGATGCACGACCCACCAGCGCCAGAAATCGGTGATCGTAAAGGACGGGTTGACCCCGGTCAGCGGGATCATGCCGAACCAGTAAAGCGCCGCGATGTTGGTGGTCGAGGCCCAGATCAGGTGTTCGAGGCGGATGCGGCCGGTCCAGAACTGCCGGGTCGCCCGCATCAGCCTGGAGCGGTCCGGCCACAGCGCCCGCAATACGAGCGCGCTCCAGAACACGAGGCCGGCAAAAAACCCGATCTGCCAGGCGCGGCCGAGTTCGAGATAGGATAGCCCCTGGTTGCCGAACCAGAACCACAGCCGCCCGATATAGCCCATGATGCCGAGATAATCGCCGATCAGTGCGCCGGCGACGATGACGACGGTTGCCCAGAACAGGAGATCGACGAGCACGCCCTGGCCGACCGCCTCGCGGCCGCTGATCGCCGGCGCGAGGAACAGCGCGGCGCCGATCCAGCCCAGCCCGATCCACACGATCGGCGCCTGGACATGGATGCTGCGCCAGAAATTGAACGGCAGCACGCCGTCGAAATGAAGCCCGTAAAAGCTGACCCGGTCCGAGTAGTAGTGGCCGAGAATGGCGCCGGCGGCGATCTGCAACAGCAAAACGGCCGCGACCACGAGGAAGTATTTGCCGACCTTGCGCTGGCTCGCCGTCAGCCCGTGAAATTCGACCAGCACCGGGTCGAACGAGCCGTTGTCTTCGCGCCGGATCCAGCGGTGATAGATGAAAAGGACGGCGCCGAAGCAGAAAAACGTGAAGCAGAAGCTGATCCAGGTCCACAGGAAGGTGCTCGTCGTCGGAGTGTTGCCGACGAGCGGCTCGTAAGGCCAGTTCTGCGTCCACGACACATCGCTGCCGGGCCGCCGCGCCACCGTCGTCAGCGCCGAATAGAGGATGAACTCGGCGGTCTGGACGGCGCTCTCGGCGTCGAGCGCATAGGCTTGCGTCCAGCCTTTGATGAAATCGTGATGCTGCAATTGCCGGGCGATCTCGCTCTTGGCGGTGACGATCGCTGCGGCGACGGCGGCGGGGAGGCGGACCTCGCTGCTTGTCAGATCGATCGCCTGCAAGTCCCGCCGCATGGTGGCGGTTGCCGCCGCCTTGTCCTCGGCGCCGAGTGCGGCGAACGATTTGCCGAAGCGGGCGCGGGCGATGTTATCGCGCGTCAGCTCGCCGAGCCGCACCGCGTATTCGGCGGTGTAATCCTCGCCGAAATACGACCCCATCCCGTAGATGCTGCCGTAATCCATCAAGTCGGCGCGCTGGAACCCGGACTTGCCGGCGACGATGCCCGAGGCTGTCATCACCGTCGTGCCGTCGGGTGCCGTGAACCGGTCGGGGCGCGGCGGCGCGGCCTGGTAGGTGACGTAAGTCGCCCAGGCGAGTAGCGCGAAAGTCAGCACGCCGACCGCGAACAGCACCCATTTCAGGACATTGCTGACCGGGTCCTCGTTCAGCCGTGCGAGCGCGGCGTCATCCATCCGATGGCGGGCGATTGCATTGCTGCTATCCATTGAGGTACCCCCCGTACCGGCCGCCGCGCGGGCGTAAAGATTTATCTCTTATAGATGTTTTTGCCGGCTTACGGAACCGGCGAGGCGGCCTCCGGGCGGGAGGGGCGGTCGAGATGGAGCAGGCGCGCGAGGGCGTGGCGCGGCTCGATCAGATCGTCGATCGTGTAGTCGTCGAGGGTCGCGAGAAAGGCGTTGGTCGCATCGCGAAGCGCGCGGCGCAGCACGCAGCATTCCTCGATGCGGCAATATCCCGCGCGGCCCTGCAGGCAACCGACCACCGCGAGTTCGTCCTCCATATCGCGCACCACGGCGCCGACCGAGATCCGGCCCGCCGGCCGCGCCAACCGCATCCCGCCTTTGTTGCCGCGAAGCGTTTCGAGATAGCCCTTGCGGCCTAGCCGGTGCACCACCTTCATGATGTGGCCGCGCGAGACGTCGAAGCGCTCGACGATCTCGGGGATCGTCGATAGGCCCTCGCCCTTGGCCGCGGCATACATTAGTACCCGCAGCGCGTAGTCGGTCTGAAGCGTCAGTCGCATTCTGTTCTTCCGGCGCGATCGGCCTGTCTAAAGATGCCGTTCACTTATATGATAATGCAGCCGCCGCCGGCCAGCCGGGAACCGGCATTGAGGGGGCGGCGCTACTCCGATAGTCTCTGCCGCCTGAAAAGGGAGCCTCACCATGCCGCCACCGCTGCCGCCGTTCACGATCGAGACCGCGCGGCAGAAAGTGCGGATGGCGGAGGATGCCTGGAACACGCGCGAGCCGGAGCGGGTCGCGCTCGCCTATAGCGAGGACAGCCGCTGGCGCAACCGCGCCGAATTCTTTCAGGGAAGGCCGGCGATCATCGAGTTTCTGCGCCGCAAGTGGGCGAAGGAGCTGGAGTACCGCCTGATCAAGGAATTGTGGGCGGTCACCGACAACCGCATCGCGGTCCGCTTTCAGTACGAATGGCGCGACGATTCCGGCAATTGGTACCGCGCGTACGGCAACGAGCAGTGGGAATTCGACGCCGAGGGGTCGATGCGGCGGCGCGAAGCGAGCATCAACGACGTGCCGATCCGCGAAGCCGACCGGCTGTTCCGCTGGCCGCTCGGCCCGCGCCCGGCCGACCACCCCGGCCTTACCGATCTGGGGCTCTAGCCGCGCTCCCACCGTTATCTCGCATCACCGTCAACCGCATCATTCCCGCGAAGCTCATGAGCGGCTGTTTTTAGGTTCGGCCTGTAGCACATAACTTTTTTCAAAATTCCGAACACCCGCATTCCCGGCAAAAGCCGGGACCCACGGGTACAACATCGCGAACGCGGACAAGTGGATTCCGGCTTTCGCCGGGAATGCGGACAGGAAAATGCTCGCTTACGGCCGGAGGCTCGGCGAGCCGGATTGGAGGAGGCAAGCATGCCCGTTATCGAAACCGCGCTGACCCGCCTTTTGGGCATCGAGCATCCGATCCTCTTGGCGCCGATGGGGTCGGCAGCCGGCGGCCGGCTCGCCGCTGCCGTGACCAATGCCGGCGGCCTCGGCATGGTCGGGTCGGGTTATGCCAGCACCACCGCGATCAAGAAGGAGCTGGGCGAGGCCGGCAACACGCGGGTCGGGGTCGGCTTTATCCTGTGGGCTTTGGAGCGGAACCCGGCGGCGCTCGACGTGGCGCTCGACGCGCGGCCGGCGGCGGTGATGCTGTCGTTCGGCGATCCGACCCCGTTTACCGGCCGCATCAAGGAGGCCGGCTGCAAAATCATCTGCCAGGTGCAGACTCTCGCGCAGGCGAAGGAGGCGGCGGCGGCCGGCGCCGACGTGATCATCGCGCAGGGCCGCGACGCCGGCGGCCACTCCGGGACGACCCGCGGCACCATCGGCCTCGTCCCGGCCGTCGTCGATGCGGTCGCGCCGATCCCGGTGGTCGCGGCCGGCGGCATCGCCGACGGGCGCGGCCTTGCCGCGGCGTTGTCGCTCGGCGCCGCCGGCATCTCGATGGGCACGCGCTTTACGGCCTCGCGCGAGTCGCTGTGGGACCCGGCGATGAAAGCGGCGGCGCTGGCTGCCGGCGGCGACGACACGCAGCAGACGCGGGTCTTCGATATCATCCGTGGCGCCGCGTGGCCGGCGATTTACCCCGGCCGCGCCCTGCGCAACAATTTTTCCGCCGAATGGCACGGCCGCGAGGAGGAATTGCAGGCGGTGCAGCCGGTTGAGGAAAAGGCGTATCTGGCGACCGCGGCCGACGATTTCCGCAGCCGCGTCGTGTGGGCTGGAGAGAGCGTCGATCTGGTCAACGATATCCGGAGCGCGGCCGAGATCATCGAAGGGACGGTCGCCGAGGCCGCCGCCGTTCTGAAACAGGGCGCCCGGCTGGTCCGGGACTAGGCTCAGGCCGGGCCGGACGGCCCTGATGCGCATTCTCTATTTCAGCGATGTCCATATAGAAATCCGCGAGGGCAGTGGCGCGGCGCCGTGGACGCCGTTGCTGCCGCTCGGTTTCGGCCCCGACTTGTCGGAGTTCGCCGGCGCCACAGACCTCTTGATTCTCGCCGGCGACATCGGCCGGGTGCATTCGGCCCGCAACGTGTCGCCGCTCGCCTATGCCGGGCAGGCGGCCGCCTTCCTTGGCTGCCGGGTCGTGCTGGTGCCGGGCAACCACGAATATTACCGCGGCTCGTTCGACGACATCCGCACCGCGCTGCTGACGGCCGAAACCCCCGGCGTCACCGTCCTCGATCGCGGCGAGTGTCTGGTCGGGCCGCTGCGAATTCTTGGCGCGACGCTGTGGACGGACTACGCGGTGACCGGCGCCAGCGCCGCCGCGATGGCGGCCGCCGAGCGGGAGATTTACGACCATCGCCTGATCCGCCGGCATGGCGGCTCGGCGCCGTTCCTGGCGGCCGACGCCTTGGCCGAGCATCGTTTGTCACGGGCCTGGTTGTCCGCGCGGCTCGCCGAACGGCATGCCGGGCCGACCCTCGTCGTCACCCATCACGTGCCGCATCCCGCCGCAACCCACCCGCAGCACGGAATGAGCGAGTTGACCCCGGCCTTCTGCTCCGATTGCAGCGACCTGATCGCCGCCGCCACCCGCGCCGGCGCGGCGGCGTGGATTTACGGCCACCACCACTGGAGCCAGAGGCTGCAAATAGGCGGGCTGCCCCTCCTGTCGGCGCAGCCCGGCTATCCCGGCGAGGACACCGGCTGGACCGGCCCTGGGTGGCTCGTCGTCTGAGCCGCCATCGACGTATCCGGCGTCCTTCGAGACGGCCGCTCCGCGGCCTTCTCAGGATGAGGCACGCCTTTGATGCCACAGACAAACCTTATCCTGAGGAGCGCCCCGCAGGGGCGCGTCTCGAAGGGCGTACGACGCTGTGCGCACTGCGGGAGAGGCAGGCGTAAGCATGGCCGCTCCGCGATGCTGCGGGCCTGCCGCTTCTTCCAAAGCCGGACCGGGGCGTGTATTGCCTGCGACGTTCTGTGAGCCGGGCCAAAAAGGGGGGAGCCGTGCCGTTTTCCGTTTCGCGCCGCGCCATGCCGGCGCTCGCCGCCGTTGTCTGCCTTGTCCTGGGCGGGGTCGGGCCGCAACCGGCCCGCGCCGCCGCGGTCTGGGACATGTACGTGACAAACGCCGTCGCGACGACGATCGCCGCCAAGGGCGAGGTCGCGATGATCGAGCGGATCGAGAAGGCAACCAACGGCGAGCTGAAGATCAAGTTTCACCTCGCCGGCTCGCTGCCGATCAATGTCACCAACATTACCTCGGCGGTTGCCGACGGGGTGGTTCAGCTCGGCGATGACGGGTTCTTTCAGGGCAACATCCCGATTGGCGGGCTGCTGCGGCTGCCGCTGTTGATCCAGAGCCGCGCCGAGTTCGACAAGGCGCTCAAGATCGCCGAGCCTTACATCACCAAGGCCTTTGCCAAAAAGGGCGTCCTCGTGCTCGGCGAATTCACCTATCCGCCGCAGGTCGCCTTCTCGCGCCGCAAGCTGGCCACGCTCGCCGACATCAAGGGCCAGAAATTGCGCGTGACCTCACCCGAGCAGGGCGAGTTCGTGCGCCGCTTCGGCGGCATCTCGGTCACTCTCGGCCCGGCCGAGGTGCCGGCGGCGCTCGATCGCGGCGTCATCGAGGGCGTGTTTACCGCCGCCTCGGGCGCCGGTTATACGTGGCGCGACCTGATCAAGTACAACTACAAACTCGGCCTCAACTATTTCGACGCCTACATCATCGTCAACAAGGACGCCTTCGACAAACTGTCGCCAGCGACGCAGAAGACGCTGCGCGACATCGTCGCCAAGACCGTGCCCAACTTCACGGGGCAAATGCAGCGGCAGGACGACGATCTGACCGAAAAAATGGTCAAGGAAAACGGCATGGTGCTGACCCAGCCGAAACCCGAGGAGATCGCCGAGGCCACCAAGGCGATGGCCCCGTTTTGGGAAAGCTGGGCCAAGGCGCACGGCAAGGACGCCGTCGAGGCGCTCGGCAAAATCCGCGCCGCGCTGGGCCGCTGACCGTGTCCGGACCGGCCGGGTTGCCGGCGGAAGGCGGCGGCGCGCAACCGCCGCACGGCGCCGACCCGTGGACGCCGCGCGAAACGCTGCTTGAGCGGGTCTGCCAGCACCTTTGCGAGATCGCCCTCGTGGTCAGCATCGCGATGATCGGGGCCGAGGTCATCGCGCGCGCGCTGTTCCATTTCTCGTTCCAGGTGACGGACGAGAT
>DASUKH010000287.1:0-24444 GCA_036278835.1 Allostellaceae bacterium | reverse complement strand
GATGACGAGCTTGTCGCGAAGGCGCAATCCTACACGGGCATCCGCGAAAAATCGGAGCTGATCCGCTTCGCCCTGAAGTGCCTCGTCGAACGGGAGGCAGCGCGGCGGCTGGCCCGGCTCGGCGGCACCGAACCCCAGCTGGAAGACATTCCGCGGCGGCGCATGGCCGGCGAATGATCCTGATCGACACCTCGGTATGGGTTCTCCATTTTCGAACCGGGGTCCCGCAGCTCGCCCGGCTGCTCGATGATGGCGCCGTGCTCGGCCATCCGTTCGTGACCGGGGAGCTCGCGCTGGGCAACCTCCAACGGCGCGATCCGGTCCTCGCCGACCTGCGGGATTTGCCGCAGGCCGTTGTTGCCGAGGACGAGGAAGTCATGGAAATGATCGATGAATGCTCGATATCCGGCCGCGGCATCGGTTATGTCGATGCCCATCTGTTGGCGGCGGTTCGGCTGACGGCAGGCGCCAGGTTGTGGACGCACGATCGGCGGTTGCAGACGATTGCCGCCGAGTTGGGGGTGGCGGCCGGGCTGCCCCATTAGATTGACCTTTGCGCCGGTCAGGATTTGGGCGGCAGGCCGCGGGCGACCAGTTGGACGATGCCGTCGCTGGCGGCGATCGCGATATTGTAGGCGAGATCGCCCCATTTGCCGTCGAGCAGGCCCTTCGGCACGTCGTTCTGCTGACCGACCGTGCCGATCTGGCCGCCGCCGGGGCGGCGCACCCGCCAGACCAGCGCGACGTGCTCCTGGCCGGCGGTGGCCGGGGTCAGCGCGACGGTGCCGTCGATCATCAGGTCCGGCTTGTCGCCGGCCGCGACGATCGCGACGCCGTCGCGTGGCAGTACGGCGGCGAGGGCGCGCGCCAGTGCCGCGTTGCCGTCGCCCGGTGCGCCGTTGATCTTGCCGATGGCGACCCGCGGCCCGGCGGCGGCGGTATTGGCGACCGGCCTTGATGCCGGCATGTCGTCCTGGAGCAGCGGCGCCAGCCGGTCGGCGCTCAGAGCGGCGAGCCGTTCGACGGCGGCATTGGCCGGCGCGAGCGGCACCCGCACCTGCCGCTCGCCGACCGTGCGGCCCTTGGCGTCGTAAAGCCGCCAGACCGCCGCCAGGGCCGGCGCCCCCTGTTTCGGACGCAGCTCCGCGATCCGGCCGAACAGCTGATAGCTGCTCAGGCTGGCGGTCTTGTCGCTGGCCGGGATTTCATGCTTCAGCAGCGCCTTCGCCATCGCGGCCGGCAGCCGGGTGGCGGCCGCGCGCGGGGTGCCGGCGACCGGCGCGACTGCGACGCTGATGCTGTCGCGCACCCGCAACAGGGCGGCCGGCGGCCGGTCATCGGCGAACGGGTGCGGCAATGGCTGGCAGGCTGCGACCAGCAGCAGCCCCAGCGCCGCGGCCGGCGCGAGCCGGCTCAAGGCGCGCGGGCGGCGCGCCGGCCCGGCGGACAAAACGCGTCGATCGGGATCGCGCAAGGCATCGGCCGAGCTTACGGCGTCAGCGCGACGGCGGCGAGACCGCGGCCGTAATCGCTTTCGCCGCGGTGGCAGGCGCGCCGGTAGCTGAAGAACAATGCCTCCTCGGCGGCGGTGTCATGCGGCGTGCGCGCGACGGCGCCGAGCCCGAGCCGTCCGAGGCGGTGGGCGATATAGCCGGGCAGATCGAACAGATGATGGCCGTCGCGCGGCGCCGGGCGGAAAAAGCCGCCGCTGTCGCGGTCGGCCCCGGCAAAGGCGGCGGCGAATTCCGGCCCGACCTCGTAGGAAGCCTGCGCGATGCACGGACCGATGCCGGCGCGGATGCGCTCCGGGCGGGCGCCGAGCGCCGCCATGGCGGCGACCGTCGCCTCCATGACCCCGGCCAGCGCGCCGCGCCAGCCGCCATGCGCCGCTCCGATCACCCCGGCCGCCGAATCGGCGAACAGGACCGGCGCGCAATCGGCCGCCAGCACCCCGAGCGCGAGGCCCGGCACGGTAGTCACCATGCCGTCGGCCCGCGGGTTGTCCTCGCGCCGCCACGGCCGCTCGACCGTCATCACGCGGGTGCCGTGCACCTGATGGCAGCTGACGAGGCGGTCGGGCGCGACGCCGAGCCGGCCGGCGGCGATGGCGCGGTTCCGCTCAACCCGTTGCGGATCGTCGCCCGAACCGAAGCCGCAATTCAGCGAGGCGTAGAGGCCCTCGCTGACCCCGCCCTGGCGGGTGAAAAAGGCGTGGCGAACGCGGTCGCCGTCGAGCGCGTCGAGCGTGATCATGGTTCCGTCGGCTGTGCGAAGCCGGCGGGCGCCGGCAATCCCGGCGAGGTCAATGCCAGGACCTTGAACAGCTTGCCCATCTGATCGGGATCGATCAAGCGCGCGAGGCCGCTCGCGAGCGCCGCCCGCTGTTCCTCGCCGGCATGCCGCAGCAGCACGGCGAGCCGCGCCTCGGCGCCGAGCGCCCGCAGAAAATCGCCCTGCGTCACCGGGCCGTAAACGGCGGCGCCTCCGCCGGCGGCCGAGGCTGCGACCGCCGCGAAATCGACATGGGCGCTGAGGTCGGCCTCGCCGGGGTTTTCGAGGACGCCCTCCGGCCGGTGCCGGCGGATCGCAGCGAGGGTCGGCCCGGCCCGGCTTCGGGAATGACCGTAATCGACAAACAGGGCGGCGCCCGGCTGTTCTCGCAACCGCGCCCCGAGCGAGGCGGCGAGCGCCGCCGCCGCCGGGCAGATTTCGAACAAGGTGCCGGGCTGGCTGTCGCGCCATTCGGGCGGCACCAGGAGGCTCAGGGCCGGGTTCTCCTTCCCGTCGGCGAAGGCGAGGCGGCCCCTCTCGTCGAGCGCGACCAGCCGCTCGGCCCAATCGGAGCGCCCGCGCACCAGCTGCCGCACCGGCAGGGCATCCAGAAATTCGTTCGCCACCAGCAATAGCGGCCCCGATGGCAGCGCGTCGATCCCGGCGACAAAGATCGGCGCGGCGGCAGTGAGGCAGCGCTGCTGCTCGGCGCGCAATACCGGACTTACCTCGACGAGGTAAAGGATGAGCGCGTCGCGGAACCCGGTAACACTCGCCGCCGCGCGCAGAAAATCGGCCATCAGCGTGCCCCGGCCGGGGCCGAGCTCGGCCACGACGAGTGGCGCCGGCCGGCCCATGCGCTGCCAGAGATCGGCGCACCACAGCCCGATCAGCTCACCGAAAATCTGGCTGATTTCGGGGGCGGTCACGAAATCGCCGGCGCGCCCGACCGGCGCGTGCCGCGCGTAATAGCCGCGCTCCGGGTCGTGCAGCGCCAGCGCCATGA
The DNA here is from genome assembly GCA_036278835.1 of Allostellaceae bacterium. GTDB lineage: Bacteria > Pseudomonadota > Alphaproteobacteria > ATCC43930 > CGMCC-115725 > DATARH01. The sequence goes on along the minus strand of DASUKH010000287.1, from coordinate 21,167 downwards.
AGGCGGCGAGGGACAGCGGGCCTTCCCGCCGGATATGCCGGGCGATGACCTCGATTAAGCCGCTCAACGCCCGCCGGCGGCCTGCCGGGCCGATTGGGGCCGCGTGACGGAAACCGCCGGCCGCCGCCGCGCCCACACGATCAGGACAATTCCCGCGATCAACAGCGGGATCGACAACAGCTGGCCCATCGTCAGGCCGAACATCAGGAAACCGAGCTGCGGGTCGGGCTGACGGAACAATTCGCCCGACATGCGCGCCACCGCGTAGCCGGCGAGAAACACACCGCAGACAAATCCGGGGTTGCGCCTCGCGCCCTGCCGCTCGGCGACAAACAGCACCAGGAACAACAGGATGCCTTCGCAGAACGCCTCGTAAAGCTGGCTCGGGTGGCGCGGCAGCGGCCCGCCGTTCGGAAAAACCATCGCCCACGGCACGTCGCTGACCCGGCCGTACAGTTCGTCGTTGATGAAGTTGGCGATCCGTCCGAAGAACAGCCCGATCGGCACCGCCTCGCAGATCACGTCGGCGAACGCGAAGAGCGGGATGCCGCGCTGCCGCCCGAACAGCCAGATCGCCACGACGACGCCGAGCATGCCGCCGTGGAACGACATCCCGCCGTGCCACACTTCGAATATCTGCGATGGATGATCGGCGTAGTAAGGCAGGTTGTAGAACAGCACGTAACCGATCCGCCCGCCGAGCACCACCGCGATGGTCGCCCAGACGAGGAAGTCGTCGACCGCGTTGCGGCCGACGAGATTTGGCGGGCGGTCGGCAAGCCGCAGGCAGTATCGCCAACCGATCAGCAGCCCGGCGATGTAAGCGAGCGCGTACCAGCGAATCGCAAACGGCCCGATCGCGATGGCGACCGGATCGATCACGGGATAGGGAATGGCGAATAGCGGCATTGGCGCGCGGTATCCGGGTCAGAGAGGGGCGCACAGACCGCCCGTTCGATCTTCAGCCCGCCGCCACACAAGTTATAAGCAGCGCGCCTGCCCGCGCCAAGCGCCGCCGCGGGGCGATAGGGTCGCAGCCCCTGGTCGCGCCTAATCGAGCGGCGGTGGCGGCGCCTGCGTGCCGATCGGCGGCGAATCGTAGCCCGGCGGCCAGCTATCGTAATATTGCGGGATGGCGAGCGCGGCGGAAGCCGGGATCGGCGCGTAATCCGGGATCGGCTGGGCCGTCACGGCCCCGATCGCCGCGCCGATCGCCGCGCCGCTTTCGACCCCGATGACGGCGCCGATAGCCGGGTTGATCGCGAGGGTGGTGCCGAGGCCGGTGCCGAGCGCGGCGCCCACGACGCTGCCGATCAGCGCGCGATCGGCGGCATCCTCCGGATCGACGCGCGCCATGGCAAATTCGAGCTGCGGCGGCGCGTAGGGCTGGACGCAGCCGGCAAGCGCCGCGACCAGCCCGAGTGCCGCCGCCCCGACCACGATCGCCCGCATCGCGTGACCCCCTCGTTGCTGCCTGGCGCTTTCGCCTCATGATAGCAACGAGGGGGCGGCTGCGTCACGCGGCGATTGCGGACCGCCTTTAAGACCCGAAGGCGACGCCCTGCCGCACCGCGGCAATCAGCGCCGTCGGATCGCCGCCGTTGCGCTGCACGATGCCGGCGAGTTCGTTGCGCTTCGCCAGCTTCATGCTGACGTGATCGACATAGACGTCGTCAACCGCAAGCTGCCCGCCGCTGTTGATGACCACCCAGTCGAGCTCGACCGTCTTGCCGTCGCGGCTGGCGACCCGGCTATACACCAGGGCGCCGCCGCCCCACGGCCGGCTGGCATAGACCTGGAAATTGTCGCCGGCATAGGCCTTCAGCTTCTCGGCGTAGCTGTGCGCCAGCTGATCGGTCAGGAGAGTGCGGAATTCCGCCTGCTGCTGCGAGTTCAGGCTGTGCCGGTAGGGCCCGAGAACGAATTGGGCAATCTGCGGCATCGCGAAGTCGTTCCGGAACAATTCCCGGAACCGGGTTGTACGGATGCCCGGCGACACCGATGGACCCAGCACCTGCATCGCCGCGTGGCCGAGATTGCTGATGAAAGCTTCGGCCGGCTGCTGCTGCGCGTCCGCTGCGCGCGGCGCCGCCGCCAACCCGACAAACAGCAGCAACGCGAAAAATCCCGCCCAAGGGCGTCTTGCAAAAGACCCCCGCGGGGCAGGGTGTCGTAAGGGAAATCTTGGCATGTTGAGATATCCGCTCCGCGTTTGCACGGTTACGGAGGGATAAACACTTGATGAGAACATCCGTCAGCGTCTGCGGCAGCGGGCGTTGTCTGCCGCCTTGTGCACCCGTCAGGCGCCGGGGGCGGCGCCCTCCCGCGGTTCCGTCCGCTCGCGCGCCCAGGCCTCGAATTCGTCGGCCCACAAGCGCAGCTGCTCGCGCAGATCCTGCGCGACGGCGATAACCATCAGCTCGCGGCAGCGCCGGGCTTTGTCCCTGTAAAACTCTGCATCCTGCATGCTGCAAACCCTGCAACGATTACCGGGAGGGGTCGATCGGCGCGATTCGGATTAAATCGCCAATGAGATCAGAGTGTAGCGAAAACGTGGCCGGCCGCCGCGACCGATTGGCGCGCGCCCGAAAAGTTTAGGCGAAACACGAAGCTTTCGTTCGTGGGCCGCCGATTTTCTATATCAGAAGATGCGCTGTGGGACGCCGGAGGCGGCGATCGTTTCTTTTGGGGGAGCCTAACCCGGTTTTTGGCAAGACGCCAGACGGCTCCGCAACGGTTGCGACCTGGGCGGCCGAGCCGCAGCTTCGGCCAGAGGGGTGCGAATCGGGCGGGGAACAAAAAATCCCGGCATGCCCCGCCTGCCTGTTGAGGCGGCGCTGCGGGCCATTCAACCGCAGCGCTTGCCCGACGGCGCGGAATCGGAGAATCTAATGGAGCCCTGCCGCGGAGATCGCGTCCGATGCGCCTGCTCGTTCTGATCTGCGTCCTGTCCCTTGGCGGTTGCGTCTGGTCGGCCCGCAACGAGGGCTTCACCGCGACGACACCGCATTCCTTTCTTTACAGCGCGCACACCAACACCGTGATGACCGAAAACGATGACGGCGCAGCCGAGCGCCTTCGCCGCGACTGGATCGCCGATGCGGTGCAGGTGCACCGGATGTGCCCGGCCGGCTATGTGATCGACAGCCGCCGCTTTGTGCCGGACGGCAGGGGCGTGTTCACCAATGGCGGCAATATTCTCTACGAAGGACGCTGCCTCGCGGCGGCCTTCCGGCAATAGCGGCGGCGCCGCAGAGGTGGCGGTCGCGTGTTAAGGTGCGGCGGTTTGGCAGGATAGGAGGCGAGGATGGACTGGACCGAACGGCGCGAGCGGTTTCGCGCGATCCTCGCCGGCGGACGCTGCTTTCACCCGGCTTCCGTTTATGACGCGATCTCGGCGCGGATCGCCGAGGATCTCGGCTTCGAGATCGGCATGTTTTCCGGCTCGGTCGGCTCGATGGCGGTGCTGGGGGCGCCCGACCTCGTCGTGCTGACCCTGAGCGAGTTCGCGGCGCAGGCCAACCGCATCTGCCGCGCCGGCAATCTCGCCCTCCTGGTCGATGCCGATCACGGCTATGGCAACGCGCTCAATGTGCGGCGCACGGTCGAGGAATTGGAGACCGCCGGCATCTGCGCGATGTCGATCGAGGACACGGTGCTGCCGCGCCCCTACGGCCCGTCCGGCAAGCCGACCCTGATCGCGGTCGAGGAGGGGGTCGGCAAGATGAAGGCGGCGCTGTCGGCGCGGCAGGACCGGCGGCTGGTCATCGCCGGCCGCACCAGCGCGCTGGCGATCACCGGCCTCGACGACGCCATCCGCCGGGCGCGCGCCTATGAGGCGGCCGGGGTCGATGCGATGTTCCTCGCCGGCGGCGCGACGCCGGAAGCGGTCGAAGCGGTGTCGTCGGCGATCCGCATTCCGCTGATCATCGGCGGCGGCAGCAGCGGCCCCCTGGCCGATCTCGGCTGGCTCGGCGCGCATCACGTCCGGGTCGCCTTGCAAACGCACGCGCCGTTCAGCGCCGCCGTGCAAGGCGTCTACAACACGCTGAAGGCGCTGCGCGACGGGACGAAGCCGGCCGATCTCGCCGGCATCGCCGCGCCCGAGCTGATGCAGCTTGTCACCCGCGCCGCCGATTACCGGCAATGGACAAAGGATTTTCTCGGCGGCGAGTAGGCCGGCGGGCAGCAGGCGCTCTCCCGCTTTCGGGGGGAGGGCCGGAAGGAGGGGGTTCCGTGCGCATCGTGCTCGTCTCCGCAGCGCTCCTCATGCTATCCGCCTGCGGCGGAGAGCCGCTCCCGGGCGGCGTCCTGCCGCCGCCGGACATGGCAGCGCGGCCGCCGGCGCCGGTCGTCGCGCAAGCCCGGCCGCTGCCGGTAGCCAAACCGGCGCCGCTGGTCGCGGAAGCCCGGCCGCTGCCGGTCGTGCCCGCGCCGGCCCCTGTCGTGCCGAGACTGGCGCCGGTGCCGCTCGCCGCCGCGCCGCCCCGGGAAGTCGTGCTTGCCCCGGCGGCGCCGCCTCCCGCCATCGCCGTCAGACCGGCGCCGTCGCCGGCCGCCGTCGCGGTCGCACCAAGACCGGCGCCGCCGCCGGCCGCCGTCGCCATGAGACCGGCGCGGCTGCCGGTCACGCTCGTTACAACTGCGCCGCCGCCGCGAGCGGCCGCGAGGCTGGTGCCGGCGGCCGCGATTGCCGCTCCCCCGCCGGCTCCGGCGCCGTCTCCAGCGATCGTCCCGGCGGTGTTCGTGCCGCGCTGGACCGGGTGGTTTACCGGTCATCCGCCCGCCTCGCCGGGCCGCATGACGCTGAGCAATTTCACCTTCGGTCTCGCACACGTCGAAGCCTTGATCACCCCTTATCCGGATTGCGTCGTCCGTACGGGCATGGTGCCGATCGACATCAAGCTGCCGCTGAACAGCACCTGGATCATTAGCGCGCCACCCGGCCGCGATGTCTGCTGGCGCCGCAAGCTCGAGCGGATACGGCCCGGCGCGGAACTTACCGTCGCGCCGGGCGGCTGGGGCCCGTGGAACCGGGTGTTCACCTCGTTCGGACACTCGGTCGATGCCCGTCTGTAATCAGGAGCTGATGTCAGGCGCCGGCTGAGCCGGTCCGTGCGCGGACGCGCCGGGCAGCCGGGGCGACCGATGTCGCCCGGCTGATCCCGGCGAGCGTGCGTCAGCGGGCCGGGTAGTAGGGGGCCCCGTAGGACGGCGTGCTGTTGTAAGTGCCGTAAGGCGATGGCGTACCGTAGGTGCCGTAGGCCGGGGCGCTGCCGCCGTAGCCGGCATAAGGCGGTGCGCCCGCGCCGTAAGCCCCGTAAGGCGGTGCGCTGGCGCCATAGCCGCCATAGGGCGCCATGCCGGTGCCATAGGGCGCCGCACTGGTGCCGTAAGGGGCGTATGGCGTCCCGTAAACAGGTCCTTGCTCGGTGTAGATGCCGCCGGCGGCGGAACTGTCGAGGGCCGGGCCGCTCGTGTTGCCGATATTGTCCTGCACGCCGCGATTGCCGACATGCTCGCCCTGGGCCAGGGCCATCGCGGTCGTGCCGGCGAGAAACGCCATCGCAAGAGCTGCCGCTGTGATGCTTTTACGCATGGGTTGCTGTCCTGATGGTTGGGAGGTGGCCGGGAATGCCGGCAACGTGCCGCCCTTTACGCAAACCAAGATGCGGGCGGTAAACCGCGCGAGACTCGCTCGGCGATCGGCGGCAGGCGTGCCGTGGTTTTGACCGCCGTACCGCGTTGTCAACACGCTGCCTCCGCCTTCCGCCAAAACTCCCCTGGCGCGCTGCATTGCGGCAGGCGCCCTCAATCTGGGATGATCATTTCAGACCGCGATCGACGGAATACGGTCGCGTCATCCTCGACCTCCGCATCAGCGGTGGCCTCGCCGCTACCGAAGCGCGAGCGATCGCGGTTCCTGAAGGCGGCAGACCCGGTCGAACGCGTCGCCGCGCCGGCGAAGCTCGGCCGGCGAGCCGTCCTCGACTATCCGCCCGTCGCGCAGGACGATGACGCGATCGAAATTCGCCAGCGTCGATGTGCGGTGCGCGATCGCAAGCACGGTGCGGCCGCGCATCAGCGTTTCGAGAGCGCGGTGCACCTCGATTTCGGCCTCGCTGTCGAGAGCGGAAGTCGCTTCGTCGAGAAGGATGATCGGGGCATCCCTCAAGAGCGCGCGGGCGATGCCGATCCGCTGTCGCTGGCCGCCCGAGAGCTTTGCCCCGCGCTCGCCGACGATCGTCGCGCCGCCTTGCGGCAAGGCCTTGATGAAATCTTCGCACCGGGCCGCACGCGCCGCCGCCATGACCGCCTCGTCGTCGGCGTCCGGGCGGCCATAGCGGATGTTTTCCAGCACCGTGCGATGGAACAAAGACACGTCCTGCGGCACCACCGCGATCGCCGCGCGCAGGCTGTCCTGGGTCATCCCGCGAATGTCCTGGCCGTCGATCAAGAGGCGGCCGTTATCGACGTCGTAGAGGCGCTGCACGAGCGCGATCAGGGTCGACTTGCCGGCTCCCGAAGGCCCGACGAGCCCGACGCGCTGCCCGGGCGGGATGTGCAGATCAAGGCCGCGAAAGACGCGGCTTCCCTCGGGGTAGGAAAAACCGACGCCGGCGAACTCGATGCTGCCGCCGAGGCGGAGAAGCGTTTCGGCAGTCGGCGGATCGGCGACATCGTGGGTCTCGCCGATCACCCGGATCGATTCGGCGATGCGGGCGACGAACTGGCTGGAATTAACCAGCGCGAAGGCGAGGTCGCGCGAGCCGTGCAGAATGCGAAACGCCATCGCCAGGGTCAGGATCACATCGCCGGCGGTGACGCGCCCCTGCGCCCATAATTCGATGGACCAAACCAGCATGCCGCCCGAAACCAGCCAGAGACCGGCATCGTGCAGGCCGCGCAGGCGCTCGATGTAGAGCCGGCTGCTGCGATGGGCGTCCGCTTCCGCCGTGAGCAGGCCGGCGAACCGGCGGCGTTCGCGAGACCGCGCCGCAAAGGCTTTGACCACCCAGATGTTGGAGACCACGTCCGCCAGCTCGCCGGCGACCCGGGCGGCCCGATCGGCGTAGAAATCGTGGCGGTCATTGCCCCGCCGGCTCAACCAGCAGAGGCCGACGCCTCCGGATATCACGAAAAACGACAGCGCCGCCATCAGCTGCCACTCGACCGTCGCGATCAGCACCATGGCGGCGCAGAAATCGGCGCAGACCGGCACGATGTTGAACAGCCCGCTCTGAAATATCTGCTGCACCGCCTCGCCGGTCGCGGCGACCCGGTCGGCGAGGGCGCCGCCCAGCCGCTCCGAGAAAAACCGGCCGGAATGCCCGGTCAGGTGATCGAACAGCTCGAGCTTGGCCTCCGCCTTGTCGGCGACGATGGCGCGGCATCCCGCGGTGCCGCCGATCCGCCACAGCGCGCTCTCGCACGCGAGCAGGCCGGCAAAAACCGCGGCGGCCTGCCAAACTCCGGCAAAATTCGCGGGTCCGCCGGCCATCGCGTCGACGATCATTTTGAGGCCGTATTGCGAGCCGCAGGCCGCCGCGGCCGCGCCGGCCACGGAGGCGATTGCGGCGAAATGAACAAACGGCCGCCGCCGGACAAAATGCCACAGGAAGCGGAGCGGGTGCAGCGGGAAGGAGGCGGCGCCGGGCGGCTGCCATCGCCGCTGGGCGCCGGTGGCGCCGGCCGCCGGCCGCACGCGGTCCGACCACGGTTCGGAATGGTCGCGGAACGGTACGGCGCCGCCCGGTATTCCCATTGATTTGGCCAGCGTTGACGCCAGTCTCATCCGTTTATCCCTAGCTTGTTACGCCGATGAAACAAGATATTCCCGTGAGCGCGCCGATCGTGTTGGTAGATCGTCATGCTGTCCAATTCGCCAATAAATGCTGGCAGAATCCCCCGTCACCGTGTAACGGGGATAGACTTATCGGTATTCCCGATCTGCTTCGCGAATACCCAACAGCGCGGCGGGAACCTTCTCCGGGAAGTCGCGTTTCCGGTCCGTTTTGCGACCAACAATCGCCAGGGGACCGCCATGCGCATTGCCCAAGTGTCGCCGCTGATGGAGGCCGTGCCGCCCAAGCTCTATGGCGGGACCGAGCGGATCGTCGCCTACCTGACCGACGAGCTGGCGGCGCTGGGTCACGATGTCACGCTGTTTGCGAGCGGCGACAGCGTGAGCCGGGCGCGGCTCGCGGCGGGCTACCCCCGCGCGCTGCGGTTCGACCCGCAAATCCGCGACCATATCGCGCCGCTGATCGCGATGCTGGAAGAGGTGGCGCAGCGGGCCGACGAATTCGACCTGATCCACCTGCATTGCGACTATTTGGGCTACCCCGCCCTGAGGCGCGCCGGGACCCCGTTTCTCGCGACCCTGCACGGCCGGCTCGACCTCGTCGAACTGCCGCTGATCTACCGCGCCTTTTCCGACGTCCCGGTGGTGTCGATCTCCGACAGCCAGCGGCTACCGCTGCGCGAGCCGAATTATATTGCGACGATTCACCACGGCATTCCCGAGCGCCTCCTCGAACCGGGATCGGGGGCGGGAGGTTACGCCGCTTTTCTCGGCCGCATCTCACCGGAGAAGGCCCCCGACCGGGCGGTCCGCATCGCCGCCCGGGCCGGCCTCAAGCTGAAGATCGCCGCCAAGATCGATATCGTCGATCGCGAGTATTACACAAACCATATTGAAGGATTGTTGAAGGAGCCGCATGTCGAATACGTCGGCGAGATCGCCGAACACGAGAAATCGGAGTTCCTCGGCAACGCCGCCGCTTTGCTGTTTCCGATCGACTGGCAGGAACCGTTCGGGCTGGTTATGATCGAGGCGATGGCCTGCGGAACGCCCGTCATCGGGTGGCGCAACGGCTCGGTTGCCGAGGTCATCGACGAGGGCGTCACCGGCTTTGTCGTCGAGGACGAGGACGCCGCCGCGGTCGCGGTTCGCCGCGCACGCCTGCTCGACCGCGCCCGGATACGCAAGGTCTTTGAGCGCCGCTTTACCGCCAGGCGGATGGCCGACGATTATCTCCGGGTTTATCGGTTTTTGGCGGGAAGAGGAGGCAGGCGGGCGACGTTGTGATCCGCTGCCTTTTGCATTCGGAGGCAGATCGAAAGGGATTTGGCTCGATGCGGGTTTCCAACGCCCTGATCAAAAAAACCATGCACGAGGCGGTTGCCGCCGGCTCCGGGAGCCGCCTCGTCGCGATCGGGGCGGCCGCGCTGGTGCTCGCCTCGGCGGGTTTCGGCGCGGCTTTCGGGGAGCTGCCGGGCGCCCGGCCGACCCAATCGGAGGGCGCCGCCCGCAATGTCTCGGTGTCGCATTTGTCGAACCACTTCGTCTTCCCGCTGCTCGGCAAGGAGCTGCGCACCACCGCCGGCTCGGATATCGGCCGGATTGCCGAGGTGCTGGTCGATGGCTGGGGCCGGCCGCGGGCGGTGGTTGTCAGCATCGGCGGCTTTCTCGGCCTCGGCATGCGGGAGGTGGCGGTGGACTGGCGGGCGCTGCGGTTCTTCCAATGGGGCAAGCAGGAGATGGCGGTCGCCGCGATCGATCCCGACCAGCTGGCGCGGGCGCCGCAATACAAGGCGAACGACAAATCCGTGCCGGTCGTGAGCCCGTCCGACACCGGATACGGACCCTGATGCGGATCTGCTGATCCCGCATGGATACCGCATCCGGGGCGGAGGTTGGCGCCCCGGGCCGCAGTCTGCGCGCGCTTGACTGGCTCAACTTCTTCATTGCCGATTTTCAGACCGGCTTCGGGCCGTTTATCGCGGTTTACCTGACCAGCGTCGGCTGGAACCTGGAGGCGATCGGTCTCGTGCTGAGCGCCGGCACGATCAGCGCGATGGCGAGCCAGGTGCCGGCCGGCGCGCTCGTCGACGCGGTGCCGCACAAGCGCGGGATCGCGGCGGCGGCGATCGCCGCGATCGCCATCAGCGCCCTGCTGATCGCCGGCCTGCCGCTGTTTCTGCCGATCGTCGCGGCCGAAATCCTGCATGCCTGCGCGAGCGCGTTGCTCGGCCCCGCAATCGCCGCGATCAGCCTGGCGCTGGTCGAGCGCAGCGCGTTCGGCGAACGGCTCGGGCGCAACAAGCGCTATTCCGCCGTCGGCAACGCGCTGGCGGCGGCGCTGATGGGCGCGACCGGGTTTTATGTGTCAAACAGCGCCGTCTTTATTCTGACCGCGATCATGGCCGTCGCGGCATTGGGCGCGCTGGCCGCGATCCGCCCGGTCGATCCGCCGCCGGCCCGGCCGGCCGCCGCGCCGCCGGACCCGGCGCGCAGCCCGGTCCGGCCGTTCTGGCGGGTGTTGAGAGACCGCCGTCTCGTCATCTTCTGCGCCTGCGTCGGCCTCTTTCAGTTCGCCAACGCGGCGATGCTGCCGGTGGCCGCCAGCCAGGTCACCGAGCGGGCCGGCACGCTCGCCACCCTGTTGATCGCCGGCGGCATGATCGGCCCGCAGCTCTTGACGGCGCTGTTGTCGCCGCAGGCCGGGCGGGCAGCCGAGCGCTGGGGCCGGCGGCCGCTATTGCTGATCGGGTTCGGCGCGGTGCCGGTGCGCAGCCTCCTGTTCGCCACCGTGGAAAGCCCGCACATCTTCCTGCTGATCCAGCTGGTGGACGGGATCGGCGCGGCGGTGTTCGGGGTGCTGATGCCGCTGGTCGTTGCCGACATCGCCGCCGAAGCGGGGCATTACACGCTGGCGCTCGGCGTGGTCGGGCTGGCGATCGGCATCGGCGCGACCCTGAGCACCGCCGTCTCCGGCATCGTCGCCGACCGGTTCGGCGACCCGGCCGCCTTTCTGGTCCTGGCGGCAGCCGGCGCCTGCGCGATGCTGCTGGTCGGCACCCTGATGCCCGAAACCAAACCGCCACCCCCGCCGCGCCAAGCGCCGCAGAAGGTGCCTTGCTAAGAAGCCGCCCGTTAAACGATCTCGAAGGGCGCCGAATCGGCGTAGAGGTTTTTCGTTTGAGCTTTCAATCGGATGAAGGCCGGCATCGTCAGGTTCGGTAATGTGACCGGCTGCACGCCGCTGTCGGGAAAGACCCCGAGGCTTATCGACGCGCCGCCGCCTTGGCGAATGGCGAAGATTTCGACATTGCCGATGACCGGATCGGCATAATCGCTGGTCCACCGGACATCGAATGTCGATCCCGACTCCAGCATTTCGCCGCCGGCCGGCTGCACGATATGAAACGGCCCGCAAACGGCGCGGCGCAGATTGAGCCGGCCATTCGATCGGCAAATGCCCTCGAGGCTGCGGAAGCGGTCGGCCGACGCGTTGAGATGCTCGCGGATTTCCTGCGGGGTCCAATCGTCGATCCCCAGCAACAGGGAGGCGGCGGCGGAAACATACGCCGCGGCGGCGGACGTTCCATTGTTGTCGTCGGGATAGCGCGGATGGACATAGTAGATGCCGGTGCTCAGGACGCGCATCCCCGGTGCCGCGAGATCGACTGTCGGTCCGTAATTGGAGAACCAGCATTTGTCGTCATGGCGGTCGGACGCCATCGTCACCACCATGTTGGACAACGCATAACTGGCCGGCAGGGTCGGAATTCGGCTGTTATTGCTTCCGTAATTGCCGGCGGCCGCGACGACGGTGCGACGATCCAAGCCGGCGATTTGAATGGCCAGACGCAGCAGCGACGTCGTCGCGAGGACATGCCAGCTGAGATTGATTACCTGGGCCCCCATCGCGACCGCCGCCAAAATTCCGAGCGCCCCGGCCAATGCGCTCGGCGGCGTTCTCTCGTCGGTGATTTTGATCGCCAGGATGCGGGCGTTCGGGGCGGCGCCGGCAACTCCGATGGCGTTGTGGACAGCGCCGATAATGCCGGCGATCATCGTGCCATGACCGGTGTCGTCGGCAAGCGTGCCGCCGATGATAGACAAACCGCTCATGTCCAGGCCGACAAAGTCCTCGTGCTTGGCGTCTATCCCTGAATCGACGATGGCGACGGTAACCGGCGGTCGCGGCGGGACTTGGGCGAGGCGTTGCCAGGCAGCCGCAGCCTCGATATTGGTCAGCGCCCATTGCTCGGGATAAAGCCGGTCGCCGCTGCCGAGCTGCGCCGGCGTCATTCGTGAATCGGGTTCGAGATGGAAGGCGTCCAAATGCGGCCGCTTCCGCAGCGTCGCGATCACCTCGCCCACCGAGAAGCGCCGGTCCGCCAGATACACCACGCGGACGGCGGTCTCGCCGGCGGAAAACTGCATGGACTGCGGAAGGGTGCCGAATTCCTTTTGGAGAGTGTCAAGCAGCGTCCGAAATTCGGACGCAAGCCGCTCGCCGGCAAGCCGTGTCGGGTCGTTGTGGATAATCAGCCGTCGGCGGTAATCGGCGAACTCGACCGGGATCAGAAACTGGTCAAGCTCGGGCTGCATTGATCGGCTCCGACTAGGATGTGTATTGGGGGAATTCCTTGCGTACCTCGTCGCGCAGGGCGGTCGCCGGAGCCGTCATCGGGCCCCAGATCGTGGCGACCTTCTGAATGTCCTTGAAGGCCTGGATCGCGACAATCTTTCCGGCATGGATATCCGTCGGATAATGGACCCCGGCGACGATGCGGTTTTCGGAGACGCGCTGCGCCAGTTGAAAGAGTGGGCCGGCGGGGGGAAACATCAGGAAGGTCGCCAAAGAGGAATTGGCCGCCGGCAGCGTTGTTTGCGGCAGCTTGCTTGTGCCCGCCGCATCGGCAAAGCTGTACGCGAGGAGGAGCGAAATCAGATAGGACTGCACCGCGTGGCCGGCCGGGAAGGACGGCGTTACCGGGGGGTCGATCATTGGCGTGATCACCTGGCACAATTGCGACGGCCGGGGACTGGCGAAATCGCCCTTCAGGCACATCACGACGTGCTCGCCAATGCGGCGGGCGACATGCACCATCAGGTTGGTGGCCGGGTGCCGCGCCGGGTCGATCTTCAACATCCCGAGCCAGTAGTTGATCGCGCCGTCCGCATCGTCCTGGTCGAGCACCTCGGCGAACCGGTCTTCCCGCTCAAGCGCCAGCTCGAGTATCCGCAATACATCGCTGCCGAGTTCGTTTTGCGACATCTGCTGGGGCGGTTTGTTGGCGCCGCTGTCCTGCGCCACGGCCGCATAGCGTGTCCGCCAGCTTGAACTGGCGGCGGCAGCCGCGGCATTGGCAACGCTGGTCGCGGTAGCGCCCGGGACGGCGGCTGCGGCGGCAACGGCCTCGCTCACCGCATCCCTTTCGAGCGCAGCCAAAAAGTTATCGAGATACATGCAGGCCTGCAGGTCGGCGTCCCAATATTTGTGGAACGGCGGGTAATTCGGCGGGCCGCCGGTCATTTCCGGCGGAACGAGACCGCTCGGCGGAACCAGCGTGGCGAGCCTGCTCTCGACATCGCTGTTGAACCGCGGCCGCAGCATCCTGCCCGCGGTCGGCACCGAACCGAAAGCCATATTCATATTCATGTTCATGTCGAGCGGCGGCATCGTTTCCCTCCCGTCGATAATTATCGGCGCAAGCGCTACGGCTTTGTCAAATTTTAATCAGGCAAGCCGGCCAACCGCATATGCCTCGCCAAACGAGCTTTCAGTCGTTCGTCCTGATACGCATAAGTTCCGATGAACTTGCGAATGCTGAAATCCGGTTCCAGCCGCTGGAGAGCTTCGCCAGCCAGGCGTGCCTCCGCCTTCTGACCGCCAGCTGCGAGGCTGGCCGCCAGAAATCGCAAATTTGCCGTATAAACCGGGTTTTCCGCGTAGGATCGCCGCGTCCAGGAAATCGCCCGATCGTAATCGCCCTCGGTATAAGCCGCGAAGCCAAGCGCGCAATGCGTAAAAAATATGTGCGGATCGAAGGGCGACAGGCGAAGCGCTTGTTCGGCACGGCGGCGCGCCTCGCCGGTATCGCCGACGTAACTGTAAGCCGGGCTGCTCCGTGACCAGGCAAACGCCGAATTGGGGCTGGCGCGCAACGCGCGATCGAACAAGTCGAAAGCAGTACCAAAGTCGCGAAACAATAGCGCCCGCAAATGGCCGGAGAGGGCCAGCGCCCAGACATCGTTCGGGTCGCGGACCAGAGCCGCCGACGCGAATTCATCGACTTTTGTCATATCGTCGCGGCGATCGGACGACCACCCCTGACCGATGCGTATGCTGTGCCACAGCGCGCTGAACGCATGCGGCGCCGCATAATCCCGGTCGAGACGGATCGCTTCCCGGAACATCTGCCGTGCCTGATCGAACTCATCGCGATCCAGGCGATACAGCAGGTCCAGGCCGCGCAGCAGATACTCGTACGCATCCAGGCTTTCGGGGCGCTTGCGGCGAACGCGCTGTAACTCGGCACTGCGGATATTGGGAGATATCGTCTGTATCACGTGGTCGGTCAGATGATCCTGCAGCGCGAAAAGCTCCGAGGCGGCCCCCTCGTTCTGATAGGTGCTGACAATCGTGAAGGTCTCGGTGTCTGCCAGTTCGGCGGAGATCCGCACCCGCTGGTCGCGCCGCCGGACGTTGCCCGAAAGAAGATACCGAACCCCCAACTCCCCGGCGATGGATCGAAGGTCCAGTTGCGTTTCGCGATATTTCAGGGTCGAGGTTCGCGATATGACGTGGAAATCGGGTAAGGACGCCAGCGCGCCGACGATGTCTTCCACCAGACCGTCGCCAAAATAACCATGGTCAGAACCGGCGCCATGATCGGCGAACGGAAGAACGGCAATAGACGGCAGTCGTCGTCCGGTGGCCCGTGGGAATGCCCTTCGGCGCGGCATCGACTCCTTGTCTATCGCGATCTCGAAAACCCGAACCGGATTGGCGATGTTCTTCAGCTGCGCATCACCGAGATCGACGCAGGGCAGCTGCAGATTGCTTCCCAGTTGCTCATGCACGGCGCCGGAGATCAACAAGCCGCCCGGTTCGGCCAATTCTTGAAGCCGCGCCGCCACATTCACGCCGGTGCCGTAGATGTCGTGCTCCTCAATGGTAATGTCGCCCGAATGCAACCCCATGCGGAACGCGATCTGCCGCTCTGCGGGACATTTGGTTTCGCGCCGCCGCATCTCCTGTTGAATAAGGATGGCGGCGCGGATGGCGCTGTTCACGCTGGCAAAGCAGGCGAGAAAGCCGTCGCCGGTGCGCTTGACGACCCGCCCCGATCCGGCGGCGATGGTTGGCTCGATGACCTCGGCAAGGAGCGTCATCAGCCGCGGATGGGTTTCGGATTCGTAAGCATCCATCAGCCGGGCATAACCGGCGACATCGGCGAACAGGACAGCGGCGAGCTGACGCTGCATGGCCGATTTCCTTCGTTCACGCGGACGCCGGTCCACAGTATTGGCCTCTCTCAACGGCGAGGCAACAGCTTTCGTGGCGAACCGCGCGCTGACGCACCGGCCGAAATCCCCGCGTTCCAAACAGGCTTCGGCGCCGAGAAGCGGCCGCTACCCCGGATTTCGGCTTTTGCGAGGTCCTTCGAGTTTCAACCCTCCGCCTTCCACCGCTCCGTCTTGAACAGGGCGCGGGCAAAGGTGAGGTATTGGTCTTTGGTCATGGCCGGGGTGAAGTCGGCGATGATTTGGCGGGCCGGGGCGGCGTCGTCGTAGAGGAGGTCGATCGCGGTCATCGCCAGGAGCTTGGCCGGGGTCAGGTAGGCGTGTTCCGGCTCGGTGATGTGGAAATCGGCACCGTGCGTCTTGCCGGTGGCGGCGGCGAGGTAGGGGTGAATGACCGGCATCATGTGGGCGATGTCGCCCATGTCGGTCGAGCCGGTGCGGTGGCCGCCGATGTCGAAATTGCCGTCGCCGAACAAGGAGGCGACGTTGCCGCCGAACAGTTCGCCCATCGCCCGGTTGTTGCGCTGCGGCAGGTAGCCGGGGATCGTCTCGATCTCGACTTCGGCGCCCATCGCCAGCGCGCCGGCCCTGAGGCAGCGGTCGACCTTCATGTTGGCGTCGACGATCGCCTCCAGGGAGCCGCCGCGCACAAAGGTCTCCATCGTCACCTCGGCCGGCACGACGCTGACCGCGTCGCCGCCCTTCGTAATGATCGGGTGGATGCGGATCGTGTCGCGGTCGTGAAAGCTCTCGCGCTGGCAGTGGATCGCGTTGAGCGCGATCTGCGCCGCCGACAGCGCGTTGATGCCGGATTGCGGCGCGCCGCCGGCGTGGCTGGCACGCCCCAGAAAGCGGATCATCTTGACGAGCGCCCCGTTCGATGAATCCGCGATGAACGAGCGCTGCGACATCTGATCGTGCGAACCGGCATGGATCATCATCGCCATGTCGATGTCGTCGAAATGGCCCTTGGCGACCAGTTCCGGCTTGCCGAGCATGAACTCGATCTCGCCCTTCCGGCGGCGGCCGAGCCGCTCCTCGACATCGATGAACTCCTCGGCCGGCACCGCGAACAAGACGACATCGCCGGCGAGATGGTCGGGGGCGCCGGCCGCCATCAGCCCCATCGCCGCGCCGAGCATGCCGGCGAGCTGGGCGTTGTGACCGCAGCTATGGGCGGCGCCGGTATGCGGGTCGGCGAGCGGGTGGTCGGAGGTGCGTAAGCTGTCGAGCTCGCCGACCAGGGCCAGCGACGGGCCGGCGCGGTGCCCGGCGAGGCGCGCCTTGACCCCGGTCAACGCGAGGCCGGTCTGCGGCGCGAGGCCGAGGCCGCGCAGCTTGTCGGCGACGAGGGCGGCGGTCCGCCCTTCGTTGAAGCCGGTCTCGGGGTGATGCAGTATCTGTTCGCCGAGTTCGATGATCTCGTTGCCCTGGCGGTCGATCGCGGCGCACACCGCCCGCTTCAGCTCGTCCTTCCCCGTCATCGTCCTCTCCCCTTCGATCGTGCCGCCCGGCCGGCGGCCCGCTTCCGCCGCATCAGCAGACGCAAAGAGCGGCTCGATGATACATCCGCCGCGGCCGCGCAGCGCCGGAATTCGGCGGGGCGCGCCGGGTTGCGAGGCCGGCTTTCTTCCTTTTGTTGATGCAAGCTTTTCAAGAAATATCCGGTGCTGCCCAAACGCTACCGTCATTTCGGGGCCCCGGAATGACGGGACTGCGGACTATCCTCCGAGCGTTTCCCGCAGGAGGCGGTTGACGAGGGCGGGGTTGGCTTTGCCCTGCGTCGCCTTCATGACCTGGCCGACGAAGAAGCCGAGGACCTTCGGGTTGCTCTGATACTGCGCGACCTGGGCGGGGTGGGCGGCGAGGGCGGCGGCGACCGCCTTCTCGATCGCGCCCTGGTCGCTCATCTGGCGCAATCCCTTCCGATCGACGATCGCCTCGGGCGCCTCGCCGGTCTCGATCATCTCGGCAAACACCGTCTTGGCGATGCGGCCGGAGATCGTGCCGTCGGCGATCAGGTCGATGAGGGCCCCGAGCCGCTCGGGCGCGACCGGCGCCGCCTCGATGTCGAGCCCCATCGCATTGAGCGCGCCGAACAAATCGCCCATCACCCAGTTGGCCGCCGCTTTCGGGTCGCGGCCCGCCGCCACCTTCTCGAAATACCCGGCGGTCGCGCGTTCGGCGGTCAGCACCTCGGCATCCGCCGGCGGCAGCCCGAATTCGGCGACGAAGCGCGCCTTTTTCGCATCGGGCAGTTCCGGCAGTTCGGCGCGCAGCCGCTCCACCCATTCCGGGTCGAGGTCGAGCGGCAACAAGTCGGGGTCGGGGAAATAGCGGTAGTCGTGCGCCTCTTCCTTCGAGCGCATCGGCCGCGTCTCGCCGCGGCCGCTGTCATAGAGCCGGGTCTCCTGCATGACTGCGCCGCCGGCCTCGATCAGCGCGATCTGGCGGCGCGCCTCGTAGTCGATCGCCTGCATCACGAAGCGCACGGAATTAAGGTTCTTGATCTCGCAGCGGGTGCCGTAAGGCTCGCCCGGCCGCCGCACGGAGACGTTGCAGTCGCAGCGCAGCGAGCCTTCCTCCATGTTGCCGTCGCACGTCCCGAGATAGCGCAGGATCGAGCGCAGCTTGCGCAAATAGAGGCCGGCCTCCCCGGCGCTCCGGAGATCGGGTTCGGAGACGATCTCCATCAACCCGATGCCGGCGCGGTTGAGATCGACATAGGTCAGGCCGGGGTGCTGGTCGTGTAGGCTCTTGCCGGCATCCTGTTCGAGATGCAGCCGGGTGATGCCGATTTCGCGGGTCGTGCCGTCCGGCAGGTCGAGGACGAGGCGGCCCTGTCCGACGATCGGCTGCTGGTATTGCGAAATCTGATAGCCGGGCGGCAGGTCCGGGTAGAAGTAGTTCTTCCGGTCGAAGACGCTGTGCAGGTTGATCCTGGCGCCGAGGCCGAGGCCGGTGCGCACCGCCTGCTCGACGCAATGCCGGTTGATGACCGGCAGCATGCCGGGGAAAGCGGCATCGACGGGCGAGACCTGCGTATTCGGTTCCGCCCCGAACGCGGTCGCGGCGCCCGAGAACAATTTCGCCTCGGCCGTCACCTGCGCATGCACCTCGAGGCCGATCACGACCTCCCACGCGCCGGTGCGCCCTTCGATCAAAGCACTCACCGGGGGACGGCCCCCGACGCCCTCTCCGCCGCTGTCCCGGCGAAAGCCGGGACCCACGGCGGCAACATCCCGACAGCGGACAAGTGGGTCCCGGCTTTCGCCGGGAATGCGGAAGAACGGGAGAGGGATATAAGGCCCATGTGCGCTATCCCGCGATAAAACTCGGGCGGTGGGTGAATTGGGCGGCGCGTTCGAGAACCTCGCCGACCCGCAGCACGGTTTCCTCGTCGAAGGCGCGGCCGATCACTTGCAGGCCGAGGGGCAAGCCGTCCTGCGACAGGCCGGCCGGCACCGAGATCGCCGGCAGCCCGGCAAGGCTGGCCGGAACGGTGAACACGTCGTTGAGGTACATCGCGACCGGGTCGTTGGCGTGGTCGCCGATCGCGAAGGCGGCGGACGGCGCGGTTGGGGTCAGGAGGCAATCGACCTTCTCGAAGGCGGCGGCGAAGTCGCGGGCGATCAACGTGCGCACCTGCTGCGCCTTCAAGTAATAGGCGTCGTAATAGCCGGCCGACAGCACATAGGTGCCGATCAGCACCCGCCGCCGCACCTCGGCGCCAAACCCGGCGGCGCGGGTCTCTTCGTACATGTCTTCAAGGCTGTCGCCCGGCACTCTGAGGCCGAATTTGACCCCGTCATAGCGCGCGAGGTTAGAGGACGCTTCGGCCGGCGCGATGATGTAATAGGCGGTGAGCGCGTGGCGGGTGGTCGGCAGGCTGATCTCGACCGGTTCGGCGCCGGCCTCGCGCAGCCAGGCGATCCCCTGCCGCCACAGCGCCTCGATTTCCGCCGCCATGCCGTCGGCGCGGTATACCTTCGGGATGCCGACCCGAAGGCCCCGAATATCGCCGCTGAGCGCCGCCTCGAAATCCGGCACCGGCAAGGGCGCCGAGGTCGAATCGCGCTTGTCGTGCCCGGCCATCGCGGCAAGCAGGATCGCTGCATCGCGCACGCTGCGCGCCATCGGCCCCGGCTGGTCGAGCGAGGAGGCGAACGCCACCACCCCCCAGCGCGAGCAGCGCCCGTAGGTCGGTTTCAGCCCGACAATGCCGCAGAAGCTCGCCGGCTGGCGGATCGAGCCGCCGGTGTCGGTGCCGGTCGCGGCAAGCGCGGCGTGCGCCGCCACCGCCGCCGCCGATCCGCCGGACGAGCCGCCCGCCACCAACGGCCGGTTGTCGCCGGCCCGGCGCCACGGGTTTTCGACCGGGCCGTAATGGCTTGTCGTGCTCGACGACCCCATCGCGAACTCGTCGAGATTGGTCTTGCCGAGCAGCACCGCGCCGGCTCGCCATAATTTGTCGGTGACGGTCGATTCGTAGGGCGGGGTGAAGCCGTCGAGGATGTGCGAGGCGGCCGTCGTCGGGACGCCCTTGGTGCAGAACAGGTCCTTCACCGCGATCGGGATGCCGTCGAGCGGCAGCGCCTCGCCGCGCGCCAGGCGGGCGGCCGCCTCCGCCGCCATCGCGCGCGCCCTGTCCACGGTCTCGGTGATGAAGGCGTTGAGCGGCCGGGCCGCCGCCATTGCCGAGACATAAGCCTCGGTCAATTCGCCGGCCGAAAAATCCCGCGCCCGCAGCCCGGCGCGCGCCTCGGCGAGGGTCAGGTCGGTGAGCCGGCTCACTCGACGACCTTTGGCACCGCAAAAAACCCCTTTGCTGTCTGCGGTGCGTTGCCGAGGATCGCGTCGCGGCAATCGCCATCGGTCACGATGTCCTCGCGCATCGGCAGCCGCATCGCCGCGACGCTCGTCATCGGCGGGACGTTCTCGGTGTCGAGTTCGCGCAATTCTTCGACCCAGGTCAGGATGTGCGACAGCTCGCCGCTCAGCGCCGCGAGTTCGGCATCGTTCAGGCGGATGCGCGCGAGCTTCGCAATATGCGCCACCTCTTCCTTGTTCAGCGCCATCCTGTCTCTCTCCGAGACCGCAATCCGGTCCTCAGATGGTCCAAAATATTGGCGCGCGCAACAACCTTGCCCCCCTCTCCCCCATCGGGGGAGAGGGCAGGGTGAGGGGGCATCGCGGCGCCCCCGCCCTCACCCACCGCTCGCTGCGCGAGCGGTCCCCCCTCTCCCGCGGTGCGGGAGAGGGTCTATTCCTATATAGGGGCATGCTCCTCGACGACCCTCGCCAATTGCCCGAAGCACTGCCTCCCGGCAGCCGCCTCCTGGGTCTCGATGTCGGGACCAAGACGATCGGCCTCGCGCTCAGCGATACGAGGCTCAAGATCGCCTCGCCGCTCGACACGATCCGCCGGCGCGGCCGGTTTCGCGACGATGCGGCGGCATTGTTCGGCGCGATCGACCGGCACGGGGTCGGCGGTCTCGTCATCGGGCTGCCGCTGGCGCTTTCCGGCGGCGACACCCCGCGCACCCAGTCGGTGCGCCAATTTGCCCGCAACCTGCTGGCGATCCGCGACATCCCGGTGGCGTTCTGGGACGAGCGTCTGTCGACCGCGGCGGTCACTCGCGAAATGATCGCCCATGACATGACCCGCAAGCGCCGCGCCGAAATTGTCGACCGGGTCGCCGCCGCCTACATCCTGCAGACCTGCCTTGACGCAATCGGCCGCGCCGCCTGAAGCCGCCGCCGGCCCCGGTTGGCGCGGCGCCGGCCTGCGCCTTGCGCTGCGCCTCGGCGGCCTCGGGCTCGGCCTCGCCATTCTCGGATG
>DASUKH010000286.1:0-10502 GCA_036278835.1 Allostellaceae bacterium | reverse complement strand
CGTCCTTGAGTTCAAATCGCCGCAGGTTGATCGTTCAAATGGCGTCGGCGCCGCGCTCGCCGGTGCGGATGCGGATCGCTTCGTCGATGGTCGAGACAAAGATCTTGCCGTCGCCGATCCGACCGGTATGAGCGGCCTGCTGGATGGCCTCGACCGCGCGCTCGACCATCGAGTCCTCCATCACCACCTCGATCTTCACCTTCGGCAGGAAATCGACGACGTATTCGGCCCCGCGATAAAGCTCGGTATGGCCTTTCTGCCGGCCGAAGCCTTTGGCCTCGGTCACCGTGATCCCCTGGATGCCGACCTCGTGCAGCGCCTCCTTCACCTCATCGAGCTTGAACGGCTTGATGATCGCCTCGACCTTCTTCATCGGAGATCCATTCCCGCTGCGGCGGCAGCCGCCTTGAAAGGCAAAGCATAACCCATGCCAGCGGCGGCCGGCGACGGCGAAAGGGAGCGTGCCGGGAAATGCCTGTTTCTGCGCCGAACCGGGCGCGCGACTGCCTGAAATTCAGCCTCCCGCGGCGCTGCCGCGCGGCAGATTGCCGAGGAAGCGGCGGATGCGCCCCATCGCTTCGGTAATCGCTTCGAGGCTGTTGGCGTAGGAAAAGCGGACGTAATCCTCGCCATAGGCGCCAAAGCTGGTGCCGGCGATCGTCGCCACCCCTTCGGCGTCGAGCAGTTCGCTCTGAAATTCGCGCGCGTTCAGCCCGGTCCCGGAGATGTTCGGGAATGTGTAGAACGCCCCGCCCGGGGTGGCGCAGCGGGTGCCGGGCAGCCCGTTCAGCGCCTTGACGATGACCTCGCGGCGCTCGGCGAAGGCCTTGACCATGCGCAGCACCGGTTCGCGCGGACCTTCGAGTGCGGCGATCCCGGCGTATTGCGCGGCGGCGTTGACGCAGGAGTGGCAGTTGATCGCGAGCCGCTCGGCATAAGGGAAGACCGCCTTCGGCCACACCCCGTAGCCCATCCGCCAGCCGGTCATCGCATAGGTCTTGCTCCAGCCGTCAAGCAGGATGACCCGGTCGCGGATCGACGGGTAGGACAGCAGGCTGACGTGCTCCGCGCCGTCATAGACGATTTCACCGTAGATCTCGTCGCTCATGACTGCGACCTGCGGGTGCCGCTCGAGCCCGGCGACGAGACGGTCGAGCTCGGCCCGCGGCACGACGCCGCCCGTCGGGTTGGCCGGGCTGTTGATGATCAAGAGGCGCGTCTCGGGCGTGATCTGTGCCAGCACCTCGTCGGCGCTGAACGAGAACCCCTTCGCCTCATAAAGCGGCACCGGCACCGGCGTCGCGCCCGAGAACTTGATGACGCTCTCGTAGATAGGGAACCCGGGGTTCGGGTAGAGGATCTCGGTGCCGGGCTCGCCGAACGCCATGATCGCGAAGAACATCGTGACCTTGCCGCCGGGCACGACCAGCACCTGGTCGGGCGACACCTCCACCTGGTGGCGCCGATAAAGGTCGGCGGCGACGGCGGCGCGCAGCTCCCGGATGCCGTTGGCCGGGGTGTAGCCGTGATGCCCGTCGGCCAATGCCTTGCGGCCGGCCTCGACGATATGGCCGGGGGTGGGGAAATCGGGCTGGCCGATCCCGAGATTGATGATCGAACGGCCCTGCGCGGCCAGCGCATTGGCCCGCGCCAGCACCTCGAAGGCCGTCTCGGTGCCGAGCACCTGCATGCGGCCGGCCATCTGCAGCATTCGGAACACTCCCCTCAAAACCGAGCCGTCTTTCTGTCATCGCCGGCGCGGCGAAGCAATCGTGCGCGTTTTCCTGATGACGGCGCTCATCGGTGCGGCAACCCCGAAGGCGCCGCCATCGGCGCCATCGCAGCCCGGCGCGCAACCCTTGGGCGGGCATGGGCGTTCATGGCTCGGCGAATTGACACCCCGGCACCTCCGGCCTATCTCTGAACTGTCGCCGTGCGCTCCTTTTCTCGCCACCCCGTTCCGATCCCGAGGTTCCCATGTTCGGCGCCTTAGCCCGGCGGCTGTTCGGCTCCGCCAACGACCGTTACCTCAAAAGCCTCGGCTTTCTGGTCGAGCAGATCAACGAGCTCGAACCCGAACTCGAAAAGCTGTCGGACGAGGCGCTGCGCGCCCGCACCGCCGAGTTCAAGCAGCGGCTGCACGACGGGGCCGAACTGGACGATCTCTTGGTCGAGGCCTTCGCCACCGTGCGCGAAGCAGGCAAGCGCACCCTGGGGCAGCGTCATTTCGACGTGCAGATGATGGGCGGCATCGTGCTGCACCGCGGCATGATCGCCGAGATGAAGACCGGCGAAGGCAAGACCCTGGTCTCGACCCTGCCGGTCTATCTAAACGCGCTGGCCGGCAACGGCGTGCATGTCGTCACCGTCAACGACTATCTGGCCACGCGCGACGCCGAGTGGATGGGCCAAGTCTATCGGTTTCTCGGCATGAGCGTCGGCTGCATCGTCCACGATCTCGACGATTTCCAGCGTCAGGAAGCGTACCAGTGCGACATCACTTACGGTACCAACAACGAGCTGGGGTTCGACTATCTGCGCGACAACATGAAGTTCCGGCTTGAGGAAATGGTGCAGCGGCCGTTTCATTACGCGATCGTTGACGAGGTCGATTCGATCCTGATCGACGAGGCGCGTACGCCCCTGATCATTTCGGGACCGACGGAGGACAATTCCGAACTCTATATCTCGGTCGACAAGCTGATCCCGCCGCTCGCCGAGGAGGATTACGAAAAGGACGAGAAGCAGAAAACCGTCGCGCTGACCGAGTCGGGCCAGGAAAAGATCGAGCAGATGCTGATCGAACGCGGGCTGCTGCAAGGCGGCGGTCTTTACGATATCCACAACGTCGCCCTGGTGCACCACGTCAACCAGGCGCTCCGGGCGCACAAATTGTTCGCGCTCGATACCGATTACATCGTCAAAGATGACAAGATCATCATCATCGACGAGTTCACCGGCCGCATGATGGAAGGGCGGCGCTATTCCGAGGGGCTGCACCAGGCGCTCGAAGCCAAGGAAGGCGTGACCGTCCAGAACGAGAACCAGACGCTGGCCTCGATCACCTTCCAGAACTATTTCCGCATGTACCCGAAGCTCGCCGGGATGACCGGCACCGCCATGACCGAGGCCGAGGAATTCGGCGATATCTACAATCTCGAAGTCATTGAGGTGCCGACCAATTTGCCGGTCGCCCGCCTCGACAACGACGATGAGGTTTACCGCTCGACCCGCGAGAAATACGACGCGATCGTCCAGCAGGTGGCGGAGTGCCGCAAGCGCCAGCAGCCGGTCCTGGTCGGCACCGTCAGCATTGAAAAATCGGAGGCGCTGGCCGAGATCTTCAAGCGCAACAAAATCCCGCACAACGTGCTGAACGCGCGCTATCACGAGCAGGAAGCCTACATCATCGCGCAGGCGGGGCGGCCGGGCGCGGTGACGATCGCCACCAACATGGCTGGCCGCGGCACCGACATTCAGCTCGGCGGCAATCTCGATATGCGGCTGAAGGCCGAGCTTGCCGCGCTCGAAGACCCGGCACAGCGCGAGGCGAAGGCCGCCGCGATCCGCGGCGAGATCGAGGCGGCGCGGGACGTGGTGCGTCAGGGCGGCGGCCTCTTCGTGCTCGGCAGCGAGCGACACGAGAGCCGGCGCATCGACAACCAGCTGCGCGGCCGCTCCGGTCGCCAGGGCGATCCCGGCGGCTCGAAATTCTTTGTGTCGCTCGACGACGACCTGATGCGGATTTTCGGCTCCGATCGGATGGAGTCGATGCTGTCGCGCCTCGGCCTCAAGGATGGCGAGGCGATCATTCACCCTTGGGTCAACAAGGCGCTCGCCAAGGCGCAGCAGAAGGTCGAGGCGCGCAACTACGATATCCGCAAGCAGCTCCTCAAATACGACGACGTGATGAACGACCAGCGCAAGGTCGTTTATGAGCAGCGGCGCGAGATTATGAGCGCGCGCGACGTCGCGCCGACCGTTGCCGACATGCGCAACGACACGATCGCGTCGATGGTGACCGCCGCCATCCCGCAAAATTCATTGCCGGAGCAATGGGGTATTGAGGGGCTGCACGCGGAATGCCTGCGCCTCCTGGCGCTCGATCTGCCGGTCGCCGAGTGGGCGACGGAAGAAGGCATCGACAGCGAGACGATCGAGGAGCGCATCGTCGCGGCCGCCGATCGCAAAATGGCCGAGAAGGCGGCCAATAATGGCGCCGACCTGATGCGCATGGCCGAGAAGAGCATCCTGCTGCAGCTGCTCGACCAGATCTGGAAGGACCACCTGCTCTCGCTCGACCATCTGCGCCAGGGCATCAACCTGCGCGCCTACGGCCAGGTCGATCCGCTCAACGAATACAAGCGGGAGGCTTTCGGGCTGTTCGAGGACATGCTGGTGGGGTTGCGCGAGCAGGTCACCTCGGTGCTGAGCCATATCGAATTGCGCATCGAGGCGCCACCCGAGCCGGTGCCGTTCGGGGAATTGTCGTTTTCCGAGACGATGTCGCTCGAGGCCGAGCCCGAGGAGGCGTTGGTCGAGGCGGATGCCCTGCCGGGCCGGCCCAACGGTGCCGGCCGCGGCAACGGGGCGGCGCGCAGCCGCCCGCGGCGGCGCGGCAACGGGTCCGGCGGCGAGCGGGGCGAGGCGGCGGCGCCGCGCGCGCCCTGGGCCGGCACTCCGCGCAACGCGGCCTGCCCATGCGGCTCGGGGCGCAAATTCAAGCACTGCCACGGCCGCATCTGACGCGATCCCGCATGTAGGATGGGCTGAGCGCCGCGAAGCCCATCTTCTCGATGGCTCGGCGCGGCGGCGTTGGGCGTCGCTATCGCTCAGCCATCCTACCCGTTTGAGGCGGGCTGGGGCGAGGCTCCGACGTAAAATTCCTCGGCGGCGTCGATCAGCCATTCGGTGAGCCAGCGGGCCGCCGAGCGGCGCGCAAACAGCCGGTAGGATGGCGCCGTCCCGCTCTGGTCGATGATGACCGGCAGCCGCGCAAACAGGGTCTGCGCGCAGTGCCCCGGCCGGAACGCGCCCGGGTGCAGGTCGAGGCCGCAGCCTTTTTCGAGCAGGATGCGGGCATGAGGGCCGGCGATTTCGATGATCGTGCGGCTCGCCGACAGATCGCCGACCCACGCGGTTCGGCCGGCCAATTCCCGCCGGAGGCGTCCGATCAGGTCGGGCGCGAGGCCCTCGGGTGCCGTCACCAGCCACTCGTCTGGGCCGAGCCACAGGGTGCGCAACGGCCCCATCACGGCCACCCGGTTCGGCTGCAACGGCAGCGGCACGCCGGCCAAAAAGGCCGGGACCGGCGGCTTGACCCGAATCCCGACCTGCTCGGCGAACCGCAATTCGGCGAAACTGACCTCGCCGCCCGGCAGCGACCACGGCAGCACGCCGTCGAGCGCGGCGCGGCGCGCCTCAGTCATCGCACGATCGCCCGGTGCGCGAGCAGGCGGGCCGGCCGCTTTCGTGATATGCAAAGGACCCGCGGCCGGAATTTGCCCGCGTCGTCGCCGAGGAGGCCGACATGCTGGTGGTCACGACGGAAAGCATACCGCATTACCGGGTGGTCGAAATCATGGGCCAGTGCTTCGGGGTTGTGGTGCGCAGCCGCGGGCTGGGCGGCAATATCGTCGCCGGGCTGCGCTCGATCGTCGGCGGCGAGATTACCGAATATACCGAATTGCTCGAAGAGGCACGGCGCCATGCGGTCGACCGCATGGTCCAGAACGCCACCGCGATGGGCGCCAACGCGATCCTGACGATGCGTTTCGATTCGTCCGAGATCGGCCAGACGATGAGCGAGATCGTCGCCTATGGCACCGCCGCCCTGGTCGAGCGGGTGCCGGGGTGATCCGTTCTCAATCCTTGCCCGCAAGCGCGTTGCGCAGTTCGGTCTTCAATATCTTGCCGTAATTGTTCTTTGGCAGACTCTCGACAAAGCGGTAGGCGCGCGGGCGCTTGAAGCGGGCGATATGGTCGAGGCACAGGCGGTCGAGCGAAGCCTCCTCGACCGCGGCGCCGGGGCGCGGCACGACGAAGGCGATGACCTCCTCGCCCCACTCCGCATGCGGCCGGCCGATCACCGAGGCCTCGACCACGTCGGGGTGGCGCAGCAGGACCTCCTCGATCTCGCGCGGGTAGATGTTGCTGCCGCCCGAGATGATCATGTCCTTCGAGCGGTCGCGCAGTGTGAGAAACCCGTCCTCGTCGAGGCTGCCGAGGTCGCCGGTATGCAGCCAGCCGCCGCGCAGGGTCTCCGCGTTCGCCGCCGGGTTCTGCCAATACCCTTCCATGACGCAGTCGCTGCGGGTCAGCACCTCGCCTACATCGCCGGGCGGCAGGTCGCGGTCGCGCTCGTCCACCACCCGCACCAGCACACCGGTGCGGGGCACCCCGGCCGAGCCGAGCCGCTCGGCCCGGCGCGGGTGGTCGCTCTCGGCATGCCGGCGCTGGTCGAGGCCGGTGATCGTCATCGGCGACTCGCCCTGGCCGTAAAGCTGGTAGAGCCGCGGCCCGAACAGCGCCAATGCCTTTTCGAGATCGGCGACGTACATCGGACCGCCCCCGTAATAGATCGTCTTCAGGTTCGATAGATCGGCGTCGGGGACTTCCGGCGCGTGCACCAGCCGGGTCAGCATCGTCGGTGCCGCGAAGAACGAGACCCGCCGATGCTGCGCCAAGACATCGAGGATCGCGCCAACATCGAAATGCGGCAGCACAATCTGGTGCCCGCCCTTCAGGATGAAGGCCAGCGCGTAGAGACCGGCGCCGTGCGATACCGGCGCGGCGAGGAGATGCGTGTCGCGCTCGTCGAGCCGGTCGATATCGGCGTAATAGCACTGGCTCATGAACAAGAGGTTGCGGTGGTTCAGCACCGCTCCCTTGGGCCTCCCGGTCGTGCCGGATGTGTAGAACAGCCAAGCCCGGTCGGTGGCGGCGCCGGAAACGGGCGGCAGCTTCCCGGCTTTGAACAGCGCCGCGTATTCGGAGCTGTCGGTACAGATGACATCGGCGAGGGTATCGACCGAGTTCGGCAACGGCGCGAGGGATTCGACGAGGCCCGGTGTCGCAAACAACAGCCGGGCGCCGGAATTGTCTGCGATGTATTCGACTTCGCGCGGGTGCAGGCGCGCGTTGGCCGGCACCGCACAGAGGCCGGCCGCCCAGCAGCCGAACAGCAATTCGAAAAACGCGCCGCTGTTTTCAAGGCACAGCAGCACCCGGTCCCCCGGCTTGAGACCAAGACCCCGCAATCCGCCGGCCAGTTGCGCGACCCGCTCCGCCAACTCGCGATAATTCCAGAGATGCTGCCCATCGCTGACCGCCGGCCGCTCCGGAAACAGCCGGGCCACATCGAACAGCAACGCCGCGAGGTTCATCGCTTCTCACATCATTTCAACACCGTCGTCCCGGCGAAGGCCGGGACCCACCTGTCCGCCGGGTTGGCGGTTGAGGCGCGGATACCAGCCTTCGCCGGTATGACCGAACAAGGCGTCCTGAACCGCCGCATTTCTGGTTCAAGGCATCAGGGGATCGGCCGATAGAGCCGCTCGTCATAGAGCGAGCCTTGCAGCGGCAGCAATTCGGCGCGGAATTGGCGGGTCGCCGCCGCCGCGACATGCACATCGCGGGACGCGTCGTCGCGCCATACCTCGACAATAAAGCTATGATTGGGGCGGCTGATTTGTTGCAAGACGTCGAACCGCTCAGCGCCCGGCTCTTTGCGGCTGGCCGGCACCAGCGCCTTCAACAACGCGATCGCCTCGTCCTTTTTTGGCGGCACCACATCGACATGGGTCAGCACGAAAAGGCTGCCGCCGGCTGCCGCGTCCGCCGGTCCGAGATCGAGCGCGACGCTCGGCCGCCGGTCGGGTGGCGCGACGAGCAGCGGCCGCAGCCGGTTTTCGTATGATTTGGCGGCTGTCTCGTGGGCCTCGAGCGCGGCCTTGTTGCGCCACGCTTCAAGGGTCGCGAAACGCCCCGGCCGCCCGGTTTCAGCCAGCGCGACGAACCCGGCATTGCCCTGTCCGTTGCGGCTCGCCGCCGCCAATTCGCGCAAGATGTTCCTGGCGTTCGTCGCCGACGCCGCGCTGGTCTCGATAAATGTCACGACATAGGCCGGTGCACCGGCATCCGCCGTGACCGGCGCCGGCATCTGCGATTGCGCCTGCGCCGGCATCGCCAGCATCGCGACCCCCAGCATCGCCATGATCCGGCCCCCGATCATCGTCGCGTCCTCCCGCCCGTCAGGCTTGTTTGGCGGGATCGTGGCACGCCCGGATGGCCTCGGCAATCGCCGAACACGGCAGAGCTGCTAGCGCACCCGGCGGTCCATCTACGCGCCGGGCTACTTGAAGTTCGGCATCACCTTGTCGCACAGCAATTGCAGCGAGCGCATCATTGTCTCGGCCGGGATCGCGCTGCCGAAATTGAGTTCGGCGAGGATGCCGTCGATGCCGAGCTCCTCCTCCAATTCCTTCAAGCGGTCGGACACCCGTTCCGGCCCGCCGACCACGACCTTATCGCGCAATACCTCCTCGTAGGTGATCGTCTTGATCTCCGCGAGTTCGGCCTGGCGGCGCCGGTTGGGCGAGCCTTCGAGGCGGCTCGTCAGCGAGCGGTAGCCGGCCATGATGCTCGGTTCGCCCTCAGCGATGGCCTTGGCGTCGGTCTCGGCGACGTGCATCGACAGGCGCAGATAGACTTCCCCATGTCCCGGATGACCGGCTGCGACATAGGCGTCGCGATAGGCCTGCAGGTCGGGCCGCAGCCCCATCAGCGTGTTGCTGCGAACCGACACGAACAGCGGATAGCCGAGCCGGCCCAGGGTCGGGAAGGTGTCCTCGCTGGCGCCAGCGATGCGGATCGGCGGGTGCGGCTTCTGATAGGGCCGCGGCACCGCCCGGGCATTGTCGAAGCTGTGCCACCTGCCCTGATAGGAGAAGCTGTCCTCGGTCCAGGCCAGCTTCAGGATGTCGAGGGTCTCGAAAAATCGCTCGCGGCTCTCCTCGTAGGGGATGCCGTAGGCGCGGTAGGAACGCGGGTTGCCGCTGCGCCCGGCCCCGAACAGGAGGCGGCCGCGGCTGACCTGGTCCACCGTCGCGCTTTCCTCGGCGAGGCGCAGCGGATGGGTCAGCGGCAAGACCTGCACCGCGGTGCCGATCTTGACGCGTTTCGTGCGCGCGGCGATGGCGCTCGCCACGTTGAGCGGCGCCGACAGCACCGAGCGCGCTGCCTGCTGGTGGATTTCGGCGAGCCAGAAGGCATCGAGGCCCCAGCGATCGGCCGCCTCGACCTGACGAAACCCCTCTTCGAAGGCGTCAGCGTCGCTCTGTCCGTCAATCTGACGGTGAAACTCGTGATACCAGCCGAATTCCATGGCGCTTCCCTCGGCCCGGCGGCCAACCCGCGCCGGCAGCCTAGGGCCGGTTCCGGCATCGCACAAATACCGATCCTTGATCCGCGCCATGCTGCTGCGGCATGGTGCCTCCGGGCAATTCAGCGCGGGGGAGCGGGATGGAACTGCGCAGCCTGCAGTATTTCGTGCGGATCGCCGAACTCGGCAGCATCACCCGCGCCGCGGCGCATCTGCGGGTGGCGCAGCCGGCGCTGACCCGCCATATCCAGCGGCTCGAGGAGGAGCTGGGGGTGGCGCTGTTCACCCGCGTCAATCGCGGCGTGCGGCCGACCGAGGCGGGGCAGCGGCTGATCGAGAGCGCGTTGCGTATCCTGCGCGAGGTCGAGCGCACCGGCGACGAGATCCGGGCGCAGGACGCGCAGCCGAGCGGCCGCATCATCCTCGGGATCACCCCGACCTTGTGCCCAGTACTGGTGCCCGAGCTGTTCGCCCGCATGCGCCGTGACTACCCACGGGTCGGACTGAAGATCGTGCATGCCGGGATGGTGCGGCTTGAGGAGTTCCTGATCGACGGACGGGTCGACGTCGCGCTGCTGTCGGAATTGTCGCGCAGCCGGATGATCGCCTCGGCCCGCCTCGCCGAGGAGGAGATGGTGCTGGTGACGCGGCCCGGCATGCGATCGCCCGGCATCGTTGGCGCCGGAGAATTGAACGACACGCCGCTGGTGCTCGGCGACGGGTTGCGCGCCGCCATGGACGGGCTGTTGGCCGGGCGTGGCGTGACGCTCAGGGTCGAGATCGAGGTCAACGATCACGAAACGATCCGGCTGATGGTGCAGCAGGGGGCCGCCGCGTCGATCCTGCCCCATTCATCGGTCGCACGCGAATGCGCGTGCGGCCTGATGGAGGGGCACCGGCTGGGCGAAGAGGGCGTGTTCCGCACCCTCGCGTCGGGGGTCAGGGTCGGCCGTGCCGCCTCGCCGGCACGCGAATCGGTGGCGCGCACGCTGGCCGCCGTGATTGCCGACATCGAGGTGGCGGGAGGGCTCGCGCTTTCTCCAGTCGATCCGGCCTCAAGACGGCGGAAAGCCCGAGCCTCAGCCGGTTAGGCGCGGTCCGCTGGCGCGGCGGGCCGAAC
>DASUKH010000285.1:0-24896 GCA_036278835.1 Allostellaceae bacterium | reverse complement strand
CCTGCTGGGCGACCGGCCGGGCGGCTCGGCCGTGCTGATCGACCCGGTGTTCGGGCAGGTGCAGCGCGACGCGGCGCTTTTGGGGGAACTCGGTCTCACCCTCGTTGCGACGCTCGAGACCCATGTCCATGCCGACCACGTGACCGGCGCGTGGCTGCTGCGGCGCCGCAGCGGCAGCAAGATCATGCTGGCGAAAGCGAGCGGCGCCGAGGGGGCCGACCGCTATCTCGGGCAGGACGATATCGTCAATTTCGGCGGCCGCCGGCTCGCAGTGCGCGCCACACCTGGCCACACCGGCGGCTGCCTGACCTATGTGCTCGACGACCGCAGCATGGCCTTCACCGGCGACTGTCTGCTGATCCGCGGCAGCGGCCGCACCGATTTCCAGGAGGGCGACGCGGCGGCGATGTACCGCTCGATCCGCGAGCAGATTTTCACCCTGCCCGACGACTGCCTCATTTACCCGGCGCACGATTACCGCGGGCTGACGGTCACCAGCGTCGCCGAGGAGCGCCGCTTCAACCCTCGCATCGGCGGCGAGATCGCGCTCGGCGATTTTACCGGCTACATGGACAATCTGCGCCTCGCCCACCCGAAAATGCTCGATGTCGCAGTGCCGGCCAATCTGCGCTGCGGCCGGCCGGAGGGCGGCGAGGAGCCGGCGGCCGAGCCGCAATGGGCGCCGCTGCGCTACAGCTTCGCCGGGGTCTGGGAAATCGACCCGCACACCCTGGAAGAACATGCGGCCGGCGTGCAGATCCTCGATGTGCGCGAGCCGGACGAGTTCACCGGGCCTTTGGGGCACATCGCGGGCGCGGTGCTGATCCCCTTGGGCGAACTGGCCGGGCGCACCGGCGAACTCGCCCGTGACCGGCCGGTCGTGACGGTGTGCCGGGCTGGCGGCCGATCGGCGCAGGCGACGGTAATTCTGCGTGAGGCCGGCTTCTCGGACTTCGCCAACCTCAACGGCGGCATGCTGCGCTGGCGCGCCGAGGGTCATCCGGTCGAAGGCGGCAGCGGTTAGAGCAGTGTCCGTTCAAATGGGCCCCTGGCCGGGCTTGACCCGGCCATCCACGTCTTATTCGGCCGCCGAAGACGTGGACCCGCGGATCAAGTCCGCGGGCGGGGAGCACCAAATGATCGGACTTGATCGGATACCGCGTTAGCAGCTCTCGGGCAGGCCGAACACTTCTTCCGGTTCGCTGAATCCGCGTACCGGATGGTAGCCGAGCGAAGCGAGCGGCAACGGGCAGGCGGCGGCGAAGGCCTGCGAGGTCAACAGCGGCCGCATCAGGCGCTTGGTCAGGCTTTCGAGCCGCGCCGCCAGATTGACTGCCGGCCCGATCACTGTGAAGTCGAGCCGCTCGAAGCCGCCGACATTGCCGTAGATGACCTCGCCCAGATGCAATCCGATGCCGATGCGGATCTGCGCCAGTCCGGCGGCCCGCCGCATCACATTGCGCTCGTCGAGGCGGGCGAGGATCGTTCGCCCGGCATCGAGCGCGTGCACGGCAATCGAGGTGAAGTCGCCCTCCTCGCCGACCGGAAAGATCGCCAACACGCCGTCGCCGATGAACTTCAGCACGTCGCCGTCGCGCTCGTGGATCGCGCCGGTCACCGCCTCGAAATACTCGTCGAGCAGCGCGATCATCGCGGCGCCGGAGAGCCGGTCCGACAAGGCGGTGAAGCCGCGCAGGTCGGTCGCCATGATGACGGCGTTGAGACCCTCCCCCTGGCCACGCTGCACCTGGCCGGCGAGGATGCGCCGCCCGGCCTCGATGCCGAGGTAGGTATCGAGCAAATTGGTGCTGACCCGCCGCGAGGCCCGGGTATCGACAATTGCCGCCAGGGCCGGCGCGATGCCGTGCAGCGCGGCGATATCGGCCTCGGCGAAGCCGCCCGGCCGATCGGTGGACCAGGTCGCGACCGGAAAACGGCCGCGCATCGGGTTGAGCGGCAGCGCCAGATAGTCGGTCCCGCCGGTCCGGCGGATCGATTCGAGCAGCGGATAGCCTGCCGCTTCGCCATCGTCGAGGCGATGGCGAACCGCGATGCCGCGCTCGATCGCCGGGCGGATCGGGCTCTTGGTATATTCGCTCGTCAGGATCGCGCCATGCGCGATGTGGATTTCCTCGGTGATCTCGCGATCGCGCCACCAGCGCACCGCGAGCCCCTGAATCTGCGGGTGCAGGGTGCCGTAGTGAAGGGTCGCGCGCCACAGCCCGACGCCGCTGCCGACCAGCCGCCAACAGAGTTCGCCGAAAAGCTCGACCTCGCGCGCGATGCGCGGACCCTTCGTCAGCAGCCAGTCGGTGATGCGGCCGCCGGCAATCGGCACCGGCGGTGTCCTGTGCACCGCAGCGATCCGGAACAGAGAGGCGCGATCGAGCGGCAAGGCGGTCGGTGCGTCATTCATGAGTCCGCATTCCTACGGGGGCGCTGCGACGGGACGCCGGCTCACGCAAACAAGTTGCGCGCATAAATGGGGCGGACGTGCCCGGTGCGCGAGTGCGACGCGGTTTCCTAACCGGCCAAGCTCGTCTAACCTCATCGACCTACGATATGCGCCGGAGTTGACCGCCATGCCCGCCTTCACGACGCGGCCCGAGATCCGCGGAACCTTCGGGGTCGTCGCAACGACCCACTGGCTTGCCTCATCGGTGGCGATGGCGGTGCTCGAGAAGGGCGGCAACGCCTTCGACGCCGCGGTCGCTGCCGGGTTCACCTTGCAGGTCGTCGAGCCGCACCTCAACGGCCCGCTCGGCGAGGCGCCGATCCTGGTCTATGACGCAAAAGCCCGGCAATGCCGGATGATCTGCGGCCAGGGAGTGGCGCCGGCGGCGGCGACGATCGGCCGGTACAAGGAACTGGGGCTCGACCTGATCCCCGGCACGGGGCTGCTCGCGGCCACGGTGCCGGGCGCTTTCGATGCCTGGGCGGTGCTGCTGCGCAATTACGGCACAATGCCGCTCGCCGAGCTGATCGAGCCGGCATTGGCCTATGCCGAACGGGGCTATCCGCTGGTCGCCCGCATCCGCGAGACGATCCTGACCGTGGCCGAGCTGTTCCGCAGCGAATGGAAGAGCTCGGCGGCAGTGTACCTGCCGGGCGGCAACCCGCCGCCGGCCGGCAAATTGTTCCGCAACCCGGCGCTGGCGGCGACCTACCGGCGGGTGTTGCAGGAGGCGGCTTCGGGCGGCGGCAGCCGCGAGCGGCAGATCGAGCGCGCCCGCGACGCCTGGTACAAGGGCTTCGTCGCCACCGCGATCGACCGGTTCTGCCGCGGCGAGAAGGTGTTCGACGTCTCCGGCCGACACCATAATGGGCTCTTGACCGGCGACGACATGGCGCGCTGGCAGGCGCCGGTCGAAACGCCGCTGTCCTACGATTACCGCGGCCACACAATCGTCAAGGGCGGGCCGTGGAGCCAGGGGCCGGTCCTGCTCCAGCAACTGGCGCTGCTGCAGGGCTTCGACCTCGATTCGCTTGACCCGACCGGCCCCGATTTCGTCCATCTCGTCACCGAATGCGCCAAGCTTGCCTATGCCGACCGCGAGGCGTGGTACGGCGACCCCGATTTTGTCGATGTACCGATGGCGACCCTCTTGTCGCCCGCCTACAACGAGGCGCGCCGGCGGCTCATCGGCGACCGCGCCTCGCTCGAGTTGCGGCCGGGCCGGCCGGACGGGCGCGAGCCGGTCATGCTGGTCGGCGCGCCCGACGGCGCCGCCGGCCCCGGCATCGGCGAGCCGACGGTCGGCGCCCTCGACGGCGGGATCGGCGATCCCCGGATCACGTCCGGGGAGACCACCAGCCCGCTCGGCATGGTGGCCGGCGACACCTGCCATCTCGACATCATCGACCGGCACGGCAACATGGTCTCGGCGACCCCCTCCGGCGGCTGGCTGCAAAGCTCGCCGGTGATCCCCGAACTCGGCTTCTGCCTCGGCACCCGGTTGCAGATTTCCTGGCTCGACGAGCGCTCGCCCTCGGCATTGGCGCCGGGTAAGCGGCCGCGCAGTACCTTGTCGCCGACCTTGGCCTTGAAGGACGGCGAGCCGTGGATGGCGTTCGGCACGCCGGGCGGCGACGGTCAGGACCAATGGTCGACGCAGCTCCTGCTGCACCACATCCATCACGGTATGAATTTGCAAGAGGCGATCGACTGCCCGGAATTCAACAACGAGCATGCGCCCTCGTCATTCTACCCGCGCGCCGCCAACCCCGGCGGGCTGGTGCTCGAAGGCCGCTTTCCGGAAAAGACGCTGCGCGCCCTCGCCGAACGCGACCACAAGGTGCGCTACGGCGAGACCTGGTCGGGTGGCCGCCTCACCGCCTGCGCCCGCGAGGAGACGCCCGAAGGCACGATCCTCAAGGCCGGCGCCAACCCGCGCGGCATGCAAACCTACGCTGTCGGCCGGTAAATACGGGGCGCCGCTACGCCTTCTTCCGGCGGACGGCGAAGCGGTCGTAGAGGTGCTGCGCCACGCGCGGGCTGACGAAATGGCCGATATCGCCGCCGAGCGCGCCGATCTCCTTGACGAAGCGCGAGGAGATGAACTGGTAGCGGTCGGAGGCCATCAGAAAGACGGTCTCGATGCTCGGGTTGAGCCGCGCGTTCATGCCGGCCATCTGAAACTCGTATTCGAAGTCGGAGACGGCGCGCAGCCCGCGCACGATGACCCCGGCGCCGACCTCCTCAGCGAAGTGCATCAACAGCGAGTCGAACGCCCGCACCTCGATCCGCTCGGCGCCGCCGTTTTCGAGGTGTGCCACCTCCTCGCGGACGATGTCGACCCGCTCGTCGGTCGAAAACAGCGGGCCTTTGGCGTCGTTGCGCGCCACCCCGATCACCAGATGATCGACGACGTGCAGGGCACGCCGGATGACATCGCTATGACCGTTGGTTATCGGGTCGAAGGTGCCGGGATAGACCCCGATGCGCCGCTTCATTGCTCGTCCCCCTCGTCTTGCTCGGCTTCGTGCGCTTCGCCGTTACCGTTGCCGTTTTCCTCGGAGCCGTCGGGCAGGCGCGCCACCGAGACGACCCGCTCGCCGTCGCCGACCTTGAACACGACGACCCCGGCGCTGCCGCGCCGCGCGATGCGGATGTCGTGTACCGGAACCCGGATCACCATCCCGGTATCGGTGACCAGCATGATCTGGTCACTGTGCCCGACCGTAAAGACCGCGACGACCGCATCGCTGCGCCGGCTCAGCTCCATGTTGTTGAGGCCCTGCCCGCCGCGCCCGGTGATGCGGTAGTCGTAGGACGAGCTGCGCACCCCGAAGCCCTTTTCGGTGATGCTCAGCAGGAATTCTTCGCGCCCCTCCAAATCGGCAAACTGCTCTTCGGTGAGCGCCGCCTCGCCGCCACCGTTGCCATTGCCGTCCTCGGGCTCGGCCGCGGCATCGCCGTTCTGCGCCTCGGCGGCCTCGCTCTCTTCGCCCATCTGGCGGCGGCGGTCGCGAGCCATGCGGAGATAAGCGTTGCGGGTCTCGGGCGCGGCTTCTTCGTGCCGCAGGATCGACATTGAGATGACCTGATCGTCGCCCAAGAGGCGGATGCCGCGCACCCCGACCGAGTTGCGGCCGGCAAAAATGCGCACATCGGCGACCGGAAAGCGGATCGCCTTGCCGTTGCGCGTCGTCAGCATCACGTCGTGCGCGTCGGTGCAGGTGGCGACGGCGATCAGCCGGTCGTCGGCATCGTCCCCCTCGAATTTCATCGCGATCTTGCCGTTGGCGCGGATATCGGCAAAGTCGCTGAGCGCGTTGCGGCGGACATTGCCGCGCGCAGTCGCGAACATCACGGTCAATTCGCCCCAGCCCGCTTCGTCCTCGGGCAACGGCATCACCGTCGAGATCGTCTCGCCGTCGGCGAGCGGCAGCAAATTGACCATCGGCCGGCCGCGCGCCTGCGGCGTACCAAGCGGCAGCCGGTGCACCTTGAGCTTGTAGACCCGCCCGAGCGAGGTGAAGAACAGCACCGGCGCGTGCGTCGAGGCGACGAACACCTCGCTGAGGAAATCCTCTTCGCGGATCGCCATGCCGGCGCGGCCGCGCCCGCCGCGCCGCTGGGCGCGGTAAGTCGAGAGCGGCACCCGCTTGATGTAGCCGGCATGGCTGACCGTGACGACCATGTCCTCGCGCTGGATCAGCGCCTCGATATCGGCCTCGAACTCGACATCCTCGATCGTCGTGCGCCGCGGGTTGGCGAACTGCTCCTTGACGGCGATCAACTCGCCGCGCAGCACTTCGAGGAGCCGGGTGCGCGAGCGCAGGATTTCGAGGAAAAAGGCGATCTCGTCGATCAACGCCTTAAGCTCGTCGGAGATTTTCTCGCGTTCGAGCCCGGTCAGGCGCTGCAGCCGCAGATCGAGGATGGCGCGCGCCTGGTCGTCCGACAGCTGGTAGGCGCCGTCGTCGCCGAGGCCCCTGCCCTCTTCGCCGACCAGCGCGATCAAGGGGCCGATATCGCCGGCCGGCCAGCGCCGCTCGACGAGGCCCGCGCGGGCGCTCGCCGGATCGGGGGCGGCGCGGATCAGCGCGATGATCTCGTCGATATTGGCGACCGCGACCAGCAGGCCGAGCAGGGTGTGCGCCCGCTGCCGCGCCTTGTTGAGCAGGAAGGTCGTGCGCCGGGTGATGACCTCTTCGCGGAATGCGATGAACGCGACGATGATGTCGCGCAACGTCATTTGCTCCGGCCGGCCGCCGTTCAGCGCCAGCATGTTGACGCCGAAGCTCGTCTGCAGCGGGGTGTGGCGATACAGCTGGTGCAGCACGGTCTCGGGGTCGGCGTCGCGCTTCAGCTCGATGACGAGGCGGGTGCCGTCCTTGTCGGTCTCGTCGCGCAAACCGTTCTCGGCGATGCCCTCGACGAGCTTTTCCCGGTGGCATTCGGCGATGCGCTTTTGCAGATTCTCGCCGTTCACCTGATACGGCATTTCGGTGAAGACGATCGCTTCGCGATTGCCGATCGTTTCAATGTGATGCTTGGCGCGCAGCACGATTGCGCCGCGGCCGGTCTGGTAAGCCGAGCGGGTGCCGGCACGGCCGATGACGATGCCGCCGGTCGGAAAATCCGGCGCCGGCACATGCTCCATCAGCTCGGAGACGGTGATCGCCGGGTTGTCGAGATAGGCGCAGCAGGCGTCGATGACCTCGCCCAGATTGTGCGGCGGGATGTTGGTCGCCATGCCGACCGCGATGCCCTGCGCGCCGTTGACCAGCAGGTTGGGAAACCCGGCCGGCAGAACTTTCGGCTCTTGCAGCGTCTCGTCGTAATTGGGCTGGAAATCGACCGTGTCTTTGTCGAGGTCGTCGAGCAGGGGCGAAGCCGCTCGCGCCAGCCGCGCCTCGGTGTAGCGCTCCGCCGCGGGCGGGTCGCTGTCCGACCCGAAATTGCCTTGCCCGTCGATCAGGGGCAGGCGCATCGAAAAGCTCTGCGCCAGCCGGGCCATTGCGTCGTAGATCGCCTGGTTGCCGTGCGGGTGGTACTTGCCCATCACCTCACCGGTGACGCGGGCCGATTTGACGTAGCTGCGGTTCCACAAATTGCCGTTCATCTGCATCGAATAAAGGATGCGGCGATGCACCGGCTTCAGCCCGTCGCGCACGTCGGGCAGCGCGCGCGCGACGATGACGCTCATCGCGTAATCGAGATACGAGCGGCGCATCTCCTCTTCGATCGTGATCGAGGAGATGTCGGGTCCGGGCGGCGGGGCGGTGGGCGAAGAGGTAACGGCCAAGTTCTGCGTCTGCGGTTGGAGTGGCTGGCGATGGCGTGGAAAGCGCCGGACGGCCCGCGAACGGGCAACATCCGCCGTGCCCTACAGATGGGTACGGCGGCGTGAAATTACCGCATTTCGCAGCTGCGAATAAACCCCAAGCGGCTCACCTGACCGGCGGTGTCGCGGCCGCGCCCCGCATATCGGCGATGATTCGCGTCGCCATCGCGGCGGGGTCGGCGGCCTGCACGATCGGCCGGCCGACGACGAGGTAATCGGCACCGGCGGCGATCGCCTCGGCCGGGGTACCGGCCCGCTTGTGGTCGTCGCGGCCGGTGCCGGCGAGCCGCACCCCGGGGGTCGCGACGATGAGCCGGCCGGCGCCGGGCAGCGCGCGGATCGCGGCGACATCGTGCGGGCTGGCGATGATGCCGTCGCACCCAAGATCGACGCAGGTCGCGACCCGCTGGCGGATCACCTCGGCGACAGGCGCCAGATAGCCGATCTCGCGCGCGCCCTGGTCATCGACGCTGGTCAATACGGTGATCGCCAGGATGCGCAGATCGCTGCCGCCCTTGCCGTCGATTGCGGCGGCGATAATGTCGCGGTCGCCGTGCACGGTGACAAAGCTGACCCCGCGCTCGGCGGCGCGCCGCACCCCCTGCCGCACCGTTTCGCCGATATCGAACATCTTGGCGTCGAGAAAGATTTTCTTGCCGTCGCCGATCAGCTCATCGACGAGGCGCTCAAAGCCGGGCGCGAGCAGCAGCCACAACCCGAGCTTGAAAAACGACACCACCCCGTCGAGCCGCGCCGCCATCGCCCGCGCCTGTTCGATCTCGGGCAGGTCGAGCGCGACGATCAGGCGGTCTTCAACGCGGTCGGGAACGAATCTGGACAAACGATCGCTCATCAGGGGGCGCCAGGCGGCAACCTGTTGCGCCGGGGAAACGGCCGGCAGCCTGCGTGGCTCCGAGGCCAAAGGCAAGGGTCAACCCCTCCCCCGCTTGTTATTCCGGCACGCGCTCAGAAGCGGACGCCGAGCCTGAGGCCGACATCGTTAATGCTCTGGTTGAAGCGGGCGAGGCCGCCATTCGACACGTGGTCGACCATGACCGAAACTTCATAGACCGGGGTGATGCGGTAGCCGAGCTCGACCGCCTCGCGGAACAGCACATGCGAGCCGAGACTCTTGCGGTCGGGTTGATGCGAGACGATGTCGCCGTCGTTGAAGCCGGGGCCGAAAAAGTAGGTGAAGGTCAGCGCATCGCCAGACCGCAAAAGGTTGCCGGCCAGCTCCCATTTCCAGCTCGCGCCGAAATACACCTGATTGGTATAGCCGTCGGTGTTTGCTTCGCCGCCGATCGCAAAGCGCGGCTGCACCGCCCAGCGCAGATACCAGGGCACCTCGGCAGCCAGCGAATCGGGGATCGGCGACGGGGTGTCGATCTCCGGGTTGAGATCGACCCCGTGTTCCTTTCCGCCGAAAAAATGCACATCGTGCGCCAGCACGCCGAACTTGAACTCGCCATAGGTCAGGTTCTGCGCCCCGGCGACACCTCCGGACAGGAGCAGCAGGAAGGCCGCCAATGCCGCGGCCGCCGGAGGCCGCCGCAACCAGACCAGATTCCGCCCCACCCCCATCTTGCACCTCGCCCCCGAATGCTTGCTTGGCGCGGACGCTACAGGGGCGCGCGCCCGATCCAAAGCGTCGCCGTGACGCTCTCCCGCTTCACGCCGCGCTCCCGGGCGCGCTGTTGCACGGCTGACACATCGGGCCCGCTGACGAACCGGAGATACGGCGTACGCCTCTTCTACCGGGTGCGGTTGTATTGGTAGTCCTCGCGCTCGCCGGCGCCCCGGCGCAGCCCCTCCGGTAATGGCGGGCGGGCACGATTGAGCGCCGCATGTGCGTCGAGCGCTTCCTGGCTCTCCCACAATTCGAGCAACGCGAACTTGTCCGGGTCGAACACGCTCTGGAAGAGCTCAAAATGCAGGCAGCCCCGGTCTTTGCGCGATTCCTCGCAACGCGGCTTGAAAGCCTGCGCGAACTCGGCGCCCTTGCCCGGCGCCGCATCGATCGTAACCACAAGTCGGACGGACATTGCTCATCTCCCGTTGCGCGGGGCCGCGACGGAAGCGAGCCTAAGCACCGTCGGGCGGTTTGGTCCACCTCTGTGTTGCGGATTTTTCTATCGCGATGCGGCCGCGGCGGCGGGAACCCCGACAAGATGCTCGAGGCCGGTGCTCGGCAGCCCGAAAGCGCCGTCGGCGCCCGCGAGCGCCCCGGACGCCGGCAGATTTTCATAGGATTGCGGGGCGGGCGGCAGGCTCGCAGTCCTGGCGACCGAGATCGCGACCATGATCCAGGCGATTGCGGTGAATACGATGAAGAAGGCGGCCACCGGCCGCAGCCCGCTCATTGGTCCATCCTCTCGAAACCGTTGCGCTTCGGGAAACAGGGAAGAAGGTTGCCGCGTTCCGGGCCTCAGAGGTCGAGCCGCACCGTCACGGCGGCGGTTGCGACGAGCGCTTTGTCGCCGCTTTCATCGTCACGGACGTCGAGCCCGCCTTTGACAATTTTGATCGCGGCCTGGCCGTGCGGCAACGCCGCCTTGACCCGTTCGATCGCGACCGCTTCCGGACGCTGCACGCCGATCGTCACCTCGACCTGCATCGCCGCCGGGTCGAGGCCGAGGGTGCGGATCAGGACGAGCGAGCTGTGGTGGATCGCGTCCTCGACGGCGCGCACCGCCGCCTTCGTG
This sequence comes from Allostellaceae bacterium, assembly GCA_036278835.1. GTDB lineage: Bacteria > Pseudomonadota > Alphaproteobacteria > ATCC43930 > CGMCC-115725 > DATARH01. Next base: position 14,398 of record DASUKH010000285.1, on the reverse strand, counting down.
TAGTCGCCGCCGTGCAGATCGTTGCCGGTTCCGAACTCGGTAATGATGCGTTTGAGGCTCATGGCCGGCGCCCCTCCGGCAGGTCGAGGCGCACCACCGCGGCGGCATTGGCAACCACCGTCGCGCCGGTCCCCTCGTCATTGGCGATTTCGAGGCCGCCCTCGACGACCTCGACCGTACCGGTGCCGTGCGGCAATACCTTCAGCACTTCGGCGCGATCGACCAGTTCCGGGCGCGGCACGCCGATCGTGACCTCGACCTGCATCGCATCGACCGGCTGCCCGAGCGCCGCGGCGACGCTCAGCGAGTTGTGCCACAGCGCATCGCGCAAGGCGCGCACGGCGGCCTTGGTGTAATCCCGGCCACGGATATCGGTCCCCATGCCGAGCTGCAGCACCATGCGTTTGCTTGCCATCGCGTCCCCCCCGCGTTTGGCCGAATCCGATTCTCGCACAGCGGGAGAGGCGGACCAAGCGCTTCGCCGCGCCCCGTGCCGCGGCATAGCCCCGCGGCACGCTTGCCGCTATCGCAATGGATGCCGCGCTCCTAAACTGCGGGTCAAATGACGAATCGCCGCGACCTGTTTCCGCCGATCGAGCCGTATCGATCGGGACGCCTCGACCTCGACGGTCGGCACACGATGTATTGGGAGGAATCGGGCAACCGGGTCGGGCCGCCGATCCTGTTTTTGCATGGCGGACCGGGCGCCGGCGCGACCCCGGTGCATCGCCGGTTTTTTGATCCCTCATTCTGGCGCATCGTGGTTTTCGACCAGCGCGGCGGCGGCCGCTCGACGCCGCTCGGCGCACTGCACGACAACACCCCGGACCACCTCGTCGCCGATATCGAGCGGCTGCGCCGCGAGCTCGGCGTTGCGCAGTGGGTCGTGTTCGGCGGCTCGTGGGGCTCGACCCTGGCCCTGCATTACGCCGAGAACCATCCCGAACGGGTCGCCGGCCTGATCCTGCGCGGCATCTTTCTCTGCCGGGCGGCCGAGATCGATTGGTTTCTCTCCGGCATGCGCACGGTGTTTCCGGAGGCGTGGCGAGCTTTTGCCGGGTTCCTGCCGGAAGACGAGCAGGGCGACCTGCTCGACGGCTATTACCGCCGGCTGATCGACCCGGAGCCGCGAATCCATATGCCGGCGGCACGGGCGTGGAGCATCTACGAGGGCGCCTGCTCGACCCTGCTGCCCAACCCCGAGACCGTCGCCGCCTTTGGCGAAGACCGCCTCGCCCTCGGCCTCGCCCGGATCGAGGCGCATTATTTCCGCCACCATCTCTTCCCGCCGGAGCGCGACCTCGTCGGACGGGTCGGGCGTCTGCGCCGCATTCCGGCGACGATCGTGCAGGGCCGCTACGACATGGTCTGCCCGATTCGCAGCGCCGACGAGCTGGCGCGCGCCTGGCCGGAAGCGGAATACATCATCGTCCGCGATGCCGGGCATTCGGCGATGGAGCCGGGCATCCGCGAGCAGCTGGTGCTGGCGACTGAGCGGGCCAAGCACTGGTGAAACCATGCCCGAGCCGGCGGGTAGTGTCTCAAATTCGAAATCGTAACGGCGACATTCCGGGGCGCGGGCAAAGCCCGCGAACCCGGAACCCATGCACACCGGCGCTCCGGTATTCCGGGCAGGCCGGTGTTCATGGGTTCCGGGTCCGGCCCTTCGGGCCGTCCCGGAATGACCGTCTTGTCTGGAACATTTCAAGCTGAGGCACTATCGACTGGCGGTTTCGCTTGCCGCCGGCCGGTTCGCCTTCAATACTGCCCGCGATTTATCATCTTGGGGGGTCGGCGTGAGGCTTGCGAAGCTCCTGGCGATCGTTTCTCACCGCGCCGGCGGTGAACCCTCTCCCGCACCGCGGGAACGGGGTAAGGGCCGGTCGGTGCGCCCCGCGCCCCCTCACCCCTGCCCTCTCTCCCGGTGGGGCAGAGGAAGCATGCTTGCCGTTGCGGCTCTGCTGCTCGCACTCCTGATGATCCGGCCGGCGGCGGCGCAGGTGACGTTCGGCGGCGACGGGCCGCGTCTCGCGGTCGGAGCCGGCGCGTTCGACATCACCCCGAGCAGTTCGCACCGGGATTCGCACACCGCCGCCGAATTTCGCGGCGAATACCATTTCGGCGATGTCCTTTGGGTCATTTCGCCGTTCGTCGGCGCGATGGCGACCAGCGATGGGGCGTTCTACGGCTATGGCGGGTTCGGCATCGACATCAACTTCACCCCGAACATCGTGCTGACCCCGAACGCCGCGGCCGGCTATTTCGCGCGCGGCTCCGGCACCAATCTCGGATCATGGTGGGAATTCCGCACCGGCGCCGAACTGGCGTGGCGCTTTGCCGACCAGAGCCGCATCGGGGTGGCGGTGACCCACACCTCCAATGCCGGCCTCACCAAGGTCAACCCCGGCGAGCAGTCGGTCGTGCTGATCTACAGCATCCCGCTGCACTGACTACGGGCGCTGATTGCGGGCGCGGCACGGCGCCCTTGAATGCCCCCGCGCCCGCCCCATCTCGAATCGGACGATTGATCCGGGCCCCTCTGGCGAGGACCGCGATACCGGCACGGTGCCGGCCGCCCCTCGCGATGTCGGATCAGCCGTGTCCCTGCGCCGGTGCGCGCCCGGACCGGTCCACCGTCGGGGCCCGACGACGTCGTCCCCCGACAGACCAGCCCGGCTCCTCCGGCGCGGCACGGCGCTCAGGAGAGGAGCACGCATGCCAAACCGCCATACCCGCAACCGCCAGGGCGTCAGCGAGGCGGAGATCATCGCCGACTGGCAGGACAGCCGCGAGGACGACCTGCTGGACGCCGTCGCCTCGGCCGCCGCGCTGGTCGCCCGCGCCGATGGCCGCAGCGATCCCACCGAACGCCGCCGAATGATCGATTTCCTGGCCCGCGAGGCGGCCCTCGCGACGATCACGCCCGTTGACATGCACGAGGCGTTTGAGAGCCGCCTGCGCACGATCGACGAGCGCCACGGGATCAAGCGGGCGATTGAGGATCTGGAGCGGGTTGCCGGCGGCGCCCCGGCCCGCCTCGTCAGCGAAGCGGCCGAGCAGATCGCCGAGGCAGACGGCCATCTCCACCCGCGCGAATTGCACATGCTCCGGCTGATTCGCATCGCGCTGGCGCCGCCGACGCGAATGGCGCCGACCGAATACGAGGAGGCGCTGTGATGACGCGCGCGGATTTCGATTCCGCGACGGCCGGGAGCCGGCAGATCCCAGTCCCGCTCGAGGACCCGGCGGCGCGGCGGCGCGAGCGGCGGGTAAACCGGCTGATCGATCGTCTGCCGCTGCGGTCGCAGCGGGCGGTGCGCTGGTTGCGCCGACCGGGCGTGCGCTGGCTGCGGCTGCCGGCCGGGCTGCTGCTGATCGTCGGCGGCCTCTTAAGCATCCTGCCGCTGCTGGGAATATGGATGCTGCCGCTCGGCCTGCTGTTGCTGGCCGAGGATGTGCCGATGATGCAACGCGCCCGCGACGGCCTGCTCGACTGGATCGAGCACCGCTGGCCGCATTGGGTGCAATGACCCGTCCCAAGCGGCGCCTGCCCTTTTTCGCAGGGAGGAAATCATGAGCTCCGATTTTCGCGACGCCGATCAATCCTGGCAGCACCGTGCGCCCACCGGTGCCGCCGTCATCGGGGTCGATGCCGGCCTGCGGCAGTTCATGCTGCAGGTTTACAACTTCATGGCCGCCGGTCTCGCCTTGACCGGCTTGGTCGCTTATGGCGCGATCGTAACCGGGTTCTACCAGCTGATTGCCGGGACGCCGCTGATCTGGCTGGTCATCCTGGCGCCGCTCGGCCTCGTGATGTGGCTGAGCTTCCGCATCGACCGGATGAGCGCAGGCGCGGCGCAAGCGGCGTTCTGGTTCTATGCGGGGCTGATGGGGCTGTCGCTCGCCGGCATCTTCCTGGTCTTTACCGGGGCCAGCATCGCCCGCGTCTTCTTTATCACCGCTGCGACCTTCGCGGCGACGAGCCTCTACGGCTATACGACGCGGCGCGACCTGTCGCGGTTCGGCTCCTTCCTGTTCATGGGGCTGATCGGCATCATCATCGCCTCGCTGGTCAATATCTTCATCGCGTCCAGCGCGCTGCAATTCGCGATCTCGGTGATCGGCGTCCTCGTCTTCACCGGCCTGACCGCCTGGGACACGCAGCGCATCAAGGAGGTCTATTCCGCCGGCGACCCCGGCGCGGTGTCGAGCAAGAAGGCGGTCATGGGCGCGCTCACGCTCTATCTCGACTTCATCAACCTGTTCATCATGCTGCTGCAGCTGACCGGCCAGCGGCGCGAGTAGGCAACGCGATCAAGGAGACAAGCCATGAGCAGTTTCGATGAACGCCGGCAGGGGTTCGAAGCCGAGTTCAAGCGCAACCAGGAGCTGGCGTTCCGGATTGCGGCCCGACGCAACCGGCTGCTCGGGTTGTGGGCCGCCGAAAGGATGGGGCTGCAAGCCGGCGAGCCGGCCGAGGCTTACGCCAGGACAGTCGTCGCCGCCGATTTCGAGGCGCCGGGCGACGGCGATGTCGTCGCCAAGGTGCTCGGCGATCTCGTCGGCAAAGGCATCGCCGCGACCGAGGCGGAGGTCCGGGCCGAATTGAACCGCGCCGCCGCGACAGCGCGCGAGCAGCTCACCGAGCGGTGACCCAAGCAGCCGGCGGGAGGGCGGCGCCTTCCGCCGTCCGCCATGCCCGATGATCGCCGATGGATTGGCTGACCGACCCGCAGACCTGGGCGAGCCTGTTGATGCTGACCGCGCTCGAGATCGTGCTCGGCATCGACAACCTCGTCTTCATCGCGATCATGGCCGGCCGGCTGCCGCCGGAACGCCAGCCCCTCGCGCGGCAGGTCGGCCTCGGGCTGGCGCTGATCACACGCCTCGCGCTGCTCGCCTCGATCGTCTGGATCATCGGGCTGACAAGGCCGATTTTCGAGGCGTTCGGCCACACCGTATCGTGGCGCGACATCATCCTGATCGCCGGCGGGTTTTTCCTGCTCTACAAGGGCACCCGCGAAATCCACCACCGGCTCGAAGGCGACGAGCCGGACCTCGCGCAGAGGCGGCCGAAGGTGAGCTTTGCCGGGATCGTCGCGCAGATCGTGCTGCTCGACATCGTCTTCTCGCTCGACAGTGTGATCACCGCGGTCGGGATCGCCAGCGAGCTGTGGGTGATGGCGGCGGCGATCATCATCGCGGTCGTGATCATGCTTGCCGCGTCGGGGCCGCTCGCCGCCTTTGTCGAGCAGCACCCGACGGTCAAGATGCTGGCGCTCAGCTTCCTGCTGCTGATCGGCATGACCCTGATCGCCGACGGCGCCGGCTTCCACGTGCCGAAAGGGTATGTCTATGCGGCGATCGGGTTCTCGATCGGCGTCGAGTTTCTCAACCAGCTCGCCTCAAGACGGCGCAGGCGCCGCCGCGGCGACGAGACCGACGCCGCCGGCGCGGCGTCGCCTTGACGGCGGGACGCCGGCAGCGATAAACATCGCACCGGCTAAAGACGGACGGCGAATTCGAGCGGGTGTAGCTCAGGGGTAGAGCACAACCTTGCCAAGGTTGGGGTCGGGGGTTCGAATCCCCTCGCCCGCTCCAGACTTCGCGGACCGCCGTCGGCACGGCGCCCGAGCGACCACAAGGGAGATGCGGGTGGGCATCCGCGTTCTTGAAATTCACCACCACGCCGTGCGCATCGCCTCGGAAGCGGAGAATCTCGACGCGGTGCGGCGGTTCTATGGCGATGTGCTCGGCCTCGATGCCGACCCCGGCCGGCCGACAATCCCCGGCGTGCCGGGCTTCTGGATCAATGTCGGGGAAGGCGGCCAAATCCACCTGATCGGCGGCGCGCAACCGTCGCCGCTGGCCAAGGGGCCGGGCCAGGACCCGACAATCCCGCACGTCGCGCTGGCCGTCGCCGACATCCAGGAGACGAAAGCCGAGCTCGACCGCCTCGGGGTGCCGTACTGGTCGATGACCGGCATCAACGGGCCGTCGGCCGAACAGGTCTTCGTCAACGACCCGAGCGGCAACATGGTCGAATTGCACCAGGTCGACCAGTGCCGCTGCCGCGTCGTCAACCGGGCCTGAATCCGTCCGGACCGGCGGCGTCCCGCCGGCGTGCCGGCCGGAGGCCGGCGGTCCGATGGGTGAGCGGGATCAGTGTCGCGGGCGGTTTGGCATTGGCGTTGACGATTGCGTCAGCCGGTATCGCCGCGGCGCAGCCTGCCGGAACGCCGCAGGATTCCGTGCCGACCGCGACGCCGATCAAGCACCTCGTCGTGCTGTTCCAGGAAAACGTCTCGTTCGACCATTATTTCGCGACCTATCCGCGCGCCGCCAACCCGCCGGGCGAGCCGGTCTTTACCGCGATGCCGGGGACGCCGGCGGTCAACAACCTTGCGGCGGCCGGCCTGTTGACCGGCAACCCGAATTTCACCAACAAGGAAAACGGCGCCGCCGCCGCCAATCCGTTCCGCCTCGACCGGGCGCAGGCCGCCACCGCCGACCAGAAGCACACCTATACGGAGGAGCAGCTCGCCTATCACGGCGGCCGCAACGATTTGTTTCCGAAATATGCCGGCCGCGGCATGCAAGGCGCGCCCGGCCCGCTCGGCAGCCCGAGCCTGGTGATGGGCTATTTCGACGGCAACACGGTCACCGCGGTCTGGAACTACGCCCAGCATTTCGCGATGAGCGACTACGCCTTCACCGACACCTACGGCCCCTCGACCCTGGGGGCGCTCGAGATCGCCGCCGGCCAGACCAACGGCGTCCGGATCGTCGCCACCACCCGCAAGCCCTCGACCCGCGCCGCCATCTCCTTCTACATAAAGGACGGGCAGGGCGGCTACACGATGATCAACGATGTCGACCCGGCTTACGATCTGTGCTCGCGGCCGAGCGATCAGGTATTGATGGCCGGCCGCAACATCGGCGACCTGCTCAACGCGGGTGGCATCACCTGGGGCGGCTTCATGGGCGGGTTCGACCTCGGCGTGACCGACCCGAACGGCAGCACCGGCTGTCGCCGCAACACGCGGTCCCCGGTGGTCGGGAAGGCGATCCCCGATTACCGGCCGCACCATAACTGGTTTCAGTACTTCCCCTCGACCGCCAACCCGCGTCATCTTCGCCCGCTGTCGCCGCGCACCATCGGCTACAGCTTCGCGGCGGACGGCCGCACCCGCGATCCGGCCAATCATCAGTACGATCTCCGCGATTTCTACGCCGCGGTGGCAGCCGGCAATTTCCCGTCGGTGTCGTACATCAAGATGCCCGCCTACCAGGACGGGCATGCCGGCTATTCCGACCCGCTCGACGAACAGGCCGGGATCGTCGCGCTAATCAATTTTCTCGAGCGGCAGCCGGATTGGAAGAGCACCGCGGTGATCCTGACCTGGGATGATTCCGACGGCTGGTACGACCATGCCTTCGCCCGGGTCACCAGCCCGTCCCATGATCCCGAGGCCGACCAGCTCGACGGGCCGGGTCGCTGCGGCAGCGGCGCGCCGCCGCCGGGGGTCGCCGGCCGGCCGGTCAACGGCCGCTGCGGCCCCGGCACCCGCATCCCGTTCCTCGTGATCTCGCCCTGGGCTCGGCCGAATTACGTCAGCCACCGACAGATCTCGCAGGCTTCGGTGGTGCGCTTCATCGAGGACAATTGGCTGCGTGCCGCGCGCCTCGGCGGCGGATCGTTCGACGCCGGCGCCGGGCCGATCGCCGATCTGTTCGATTTTTCGCCGAACGGCGGCCGCAACCCGCCGCTATTCCTCGACCCCGCCACCGGCACCCCGGCCGCCGCGCCACGGCCGCGCTGATTGAGGGCGCGCCTCAGAAATCGAGGTCGGCGTAGTGCGGTGGCGGCGGTGTGCCGGGGACGTAATCGGCGAGGATTTCGCGGAAGCTCGGCCGCGACTTGATGCGGGCATACCATTCCTTGGCCGGCTCGTGCGCTTCCCACGGCACGTCGCCGATATAATCGAGGCTTGAGAGATGCGCCGCCGCGGTGATGTCGGCGACCGAGAAATGGTCGCCGGCTAGCCAGCGCCGGCGCTCGACGAGATAGCCGATATACTCGAGGTGATAAGGCAGGTTGGCATGCCCGGCGCGAATCGCCTGCGAGTTCGGCTGGCCTCTCCCGGTCTCCCGGCGCATCATCTTCTGCCCGAGCAGGTTCTCGGTGACTTCGAGGTTCATCTTGACGTCAAACCAGGCGACGAGACGGCGCACCTCGGCGCGGTCCACCGGGTTGATGCCAATGAGGATTTTGTCGCGGTAGGTCTCGTCGAGATATTCGACGATCGCTTCGGTGCCGGCGAGCACCGTGCCGTCCGGCTCGATCAGCACCGGCACTTCGCCCGCCGGGTTGAGGGCCAGGAATTCCGGCCGGCGCTCCGCCAGCTTCTCGAGCTTCAGCGTGAACTCGAGATCCTTTTCGGCCAGCACGATGCGGACCTTGCGCGAGAACGGCGACAACGTGACGTGATAGAGCACCCGCATGGCGCCGATTGTACCGGCGGCGGCCGGTCCTGCACACGAATTGTGAGGGCGAAATGAGCCTCGCCGCGACCCTCGGCCATGAACGCGCCGTGATCCTGCATGTCGACGATCTCGGCATGTGCCACGGCGGCAACCGCGCCTATTTGGACCTCGCCGGGCGCGGCCTCGTCACCGGCGGCTCGGTGATGGTGCCGTGCCCGTGGTTCCGCGAAATCGCCGAGGCGGCGTCTGCCGATCCCGGCCTCGATCTCGGGGTGCACCTGACCCTGACCAGCGAGTGGCGGCATTACCGCTGGCGGCCGCTATCGACCGCCAGCCGCGCCTCCGGGCTGATCGACGACGAGGGGTATTTCTGGCGCGATGTCGCCTCGCTTCATTCCCGGCTGGTGCCGGAGGCGGCGGAGGCGGAATTGCGGGCGCAGATCGAGGCGGCGCGCGCCGCCGGGATCGACCCGACGCATATCGACGCGCACATGGCGGCGGCGATGCTGCCCGAGTTGCTCGATTGCCATATCCGGCTCGGCATGGAGTACGGGCTGCTGCCGGTCCTGCCGCGCGGCATCAGATGGGCGCCCGACCGCGCCGCATACGCCGCCGCCCTCGCCCGCCTCGATAAAGCGGGGCTGCCGGTCATCGATCATTTCCGCGGCACCCTGCCGGTCGAGGCCGGCGAGACGCGGCCGCGCTACCGCGAGACGGTCCGCGGCCTGCCGCCCGGCATCACCCATTTCGCCCTGCATGCCGCGATGCAAGGCGACATCGAATGGATCGCCCCCGACCACGCCGGCTGGCGCACCCGCGAATACGCGCTGTTCGCCCAGGGCGCGGTCGCTGAATGGTGCGACGCCGCTGGCATCGCCGCGATCGGCTACCGCGAGATCCGGGATCTATGGCGGACCTGCTCCCCCGCTCCGCTCAGTAAGCCAGATCGGCGAAGCTCTGCGGCGCCGGGCTGACCACCGTGCCGCCCTGCGCGGTGACTTCGAGGACCGCCAGACCGCGCTGCACCAGCCCTTGCGGGGTGAAGCGGAAGAGGCCGTCCACCCCGGTAAAGCCGCGCGGGTTGAGCAGCGCGTCTCGCGAGAACGGTGCGCCGCCATCATTGCGGGCCAGCACTGCGGCGAGCGCGGCGGCGTCGAACGCAAGCGAGGCAAGGCGCGGCGGCGGGTGGCCGTAGGTTGCCTGAAAATGGCTCTCGAACTCGCGGCGCTGCGCCGGCGGCGAGGCGGCAAACCAGCCGCCATAAAGCGCCGGGTCGCCGGAAATCGACGGGTCGTCCCACAACCCGCTGCCGAGCAGCCGGACCGCATGGGTATCGAGCCCCGCCGCTTTCAGCTGGCGGGCGATGTCCTTGAGCCGGTTGCCGCCCTCGGGCAGCAGCAGCGCATCGAACCGCGGGCCGGGTGGCGCGCCGCCCGCGGCGGGCAGCAGACGATGGATCGCCGCCGCGACGTCGCCACCCTGCGGGTCGAAATACTCGGTGTCGACCACCGTGCCGCCGCTGGTCGCTGCCGCCTGCCGCATTGCATCTCCCATCAGATGGCCGTAGGGCGAGTTCGGGACCATGGCGGCAAACCGGTCGAGGCCGCGGTCATGCGCGAACGCGACTTCGCGCACCACCTCCTGCCGCGGCAGAAAGCCGATCAGGAAGACGTTGCCGCCGGCCAGCTGGGTGGCGGTCGAGAACGCGATCACGTTGACGTGGGCGGCATCCGCAACCGGCCGCACCGCCTCGACCTCGCTGGCGAGCAGCGGCCCGAGGATCAACCGCGCTCCGTCGGAAATCGCCGAGCGCGCCGCGCCGGCGGCGCCGCCGGGACTGCCGGCGGTATCGCGCGGCACCAGGATCAGGCGTTTGCCGCCGGTCGTGAACAACGCCAGCTGAGCCGCTTCGAGCATCGACTTGCCGAGCGCGGCATTGGGGCCGCTCAGCGGCACCAGCAGCGCCACCTTGACCGGCCCCGGCGCGGCGGGCGGCGACGGTGGCGGCGCCGGCCCCGGCCCTCCGGCAAAGGGCGATTGCGGCGAGATGACCGGCGCCGGTACGCTCCGTCCGCCGCCGCATCCGGTGAGCAAGACGAGCAGCGCGAAAGCGACGAGGGTTGAGGCGAACCGCGGAACAGGCCAGCGCAGCAAGAACGGCCTCCGGCAAAAGGGCGAGTGCCGGGGCCGACCCTAGCCATCGCGCTGCGGCAAGTAAACCCGCAGAAGGGCAATCGCGGCGCTCGCCCGAGGCGATGCCGGGAGAGAGCGACTGGGCGCCGTCGCACCCGCTCGCGCCCGGCCTTCACCTTGTCGCGACGCCGATCGGCAACCTCGGCGACATCACCCTGCGCGCGCTGTGGGTATTGCGCGGCGCCGACCGCATCCTGTGCGAGGACACCAGGGTCACCCGGCGCCTGCTGGCGCATTTCGGCATCGACACGCCGCTCGATCCCTATCACGACCACAACGCCGACCGGGTGCGCCCGGCGGTGCTCGACGCTTTGCGCGGCGGCGCCACCTTGGCGCTGGTCAGCGACGCCGGCACGCCGCTGGTCTCCGATCCCGGGTTCAAGCTGGTCCGGGAAGCGCTCGCTAAGGGGCTGCCGGTGACCGCCGCACCGGGGCCATCGGCGGCGCTGACCGCGCTGATCCTGTCGGGATTGCCGCCTGCCCCCTTCCTGTTTGGCGGCTTCCTGCCGCCGCGCTCCGCTTCCCGACGCCGCACGCTCTCGGCCTGGGCGGAGCTTGCGGCGACACTCGTTTTTTATGAAGGCCCGTCCCGGCTCGCCGCCGCGCTCGCCGACATGGCGGCGGTATTCGGCGACCGCGAGGCGGCGGTGGCGCGCGAATTGACCAAGCGCCACGAGGAGGTGTGCCGCGGCCGGCTCGCCGAGCTGGCGGCCCGGTACGCCGAGACCGGGCCGCCGCGGGGGGAGGTGGCGATCATCGTCGGTCCGCCGGCCCCGGCGCCGCCCGCCGCCGACGATCTCGATGCGCGGCTCTTGGCCTTGCTGCGGGAGCACAGCTTGCGCGACGCGGTAACACTCGCCGCCGCGGCCACCGGTCTCTCGCGCCGCGCCCTTTACGATCGGGCGCTCGCGTTGCAGCAGGAGAGCGAGCCGCAATGAGCCGACGCCGCCCAACCCGTTCCGAGCGCCGCCGCCGCGCGTTGCACCGCGGCCGCCTCGCCGAGTGGCTGTGCTGCTGGCATTTGCGACTGCGCGGCTGGCGGATCATCGCGCGCGACTGGCGCTGTCCGATGGGCGAAATCGACATCCTCGCCCGCCGCGGCGGGGTGCTTGCGGCGATCGAGGTCAAGCGCCGCCGCGACCCCGGCAGCGCGGCCGAAGCAGTGCAGCCGCGCCAGCGCCGGCGCATCGCCCGCGCCGCTGCCGCCTACCTGTTGACCCGCCCCGATCTCGCGGGGCTTGCCTTGCGATTCGACGTGATGCTGATGGCGCCGCGGCATTTGCCGCGTCATCTCGCCGGCGCCTGGTCGGCCGAGGATTGAGCGGGATCAGCGCTTTCCAGCGAACTTGCGGCCGTCCTGTCGCCGCCGCCTTGGCCGGGCGGCGCGAAAAGCCGAGAATCCGCGCGACGGGGCTGGGTTTGGGGGAAGGCATGAACCGGTTTCGCGCGACCGCATTGTTGCTGGCGCTCGCTCTGCCGTGCGGCCTTGGCGGTTGTGCCGCCGCCGTGGTCGGCGGGCTGGCGGCGGCGGGCGGCGCCGGCTATGTCGCCGGGCAGGAGCGCGGCGTCAACGGGATCGCCGCCGACCACACGGTCAAGACCGATTTCGAGAATGCGCTGATCCGCACCGACCCGCACTTGCAGGCCGGCATCGATACCACCGTCTTCCAGGGCCGCATGCTGCTGACCGGGCGGGTCGCGACCCCGGCCGAGAAGGCCGAGGCGGGGCAGATCGCGATGCGCACGCCGAACGTGCGGGCGGTCTATAACGAGATCGAGGTGGCGCCGCAGGAAAGCTTTTGGCACGACGCGCGCGACACGTGGATTTCGACCCGCATCCGTTCGGAGATGGTGCTCGACCCGAAAATCCGCTCGCTCAACTACAGCATCGAAACGGTCAACGGGTCGGTCTATCTGATCGGCTCGGCGCGCTCGCGGGACGAACTCGGCCGCGTTCTGCGGATCGCGCGCTATGTGCCCGGCGTAAAGCGCGTCATCTCCTATATCGATCTGCGCTCCGGGGTGCCGGTCAATCGCGGTTACGGCGGGGCGATGCCGCCGCCCGCGCCGATGGCGGGTCCGGCCGGCGCGATGCCGGTGGCGCCCGGCCCGGCGGTTCCGGCCTCGCCGATCGAGGTGCAGAAGCTGTAATATCCGCTCCGCGATGAGTGAGTTGCCCGACAGCTTCGACCGCGAGCGCTGCGCGGATTATCTGCGCGGGCTGGCGGCCGAAAGATCGTCGATCCTGCCGATCGGCGAGGCGGCGCTGGCGCTTGCCTCGTTCGAGCGGCCGCGGGTCGGGCTCGCCCGCTACCGGCAGCATCTCGAGATGCTGGCCCGCGACGTCGGCCGCCATGCCGCCTCCGATGCCGACCTTGCCGCGCGCGCCCGCGCCCTCAACGACATCATCCTGTTGAAGCACGGCTATAGCGGCGACGAGCTGACCTACGACGATTTGCAGAACGCCAACCTGATCCGCGTCGTCGATCGCCGCAAAGGCCTGCCGGTGGCGCTCGGTATCCTCTATTTGCATACAGCGCGGGCCCAGGGATGGGCGGCGGTCGGCCTCGCCTTTCCCGGGCATTTCCTGATCCGCCTCGACGATGATACCGGCCGGCTGATCCTCGACCCGTTCCATGCCGGCAAGGTGTGCGAGGCCGCCGATCTGCGCGATCTGCTGAAGGCGATGGCCGGTCAGGATGTCGAGCTCCTGCCCGAGCATTACGCGCCGGTGGACGACCGCGAGGTGCTGCTGCGGCTGCAGAACAATATCAAGTCGCGCCTGTTGCAGGCCGGCCGCCATGAGCGCGCCCTGCGCATCATCGAGACAATGCTGCTGCTGGCCCCCGATCTCGCCGATCTGTGGCAGGAGGCCGGCATCCTCCACGCCCGGCTCGGCAACATGCGCGCCGCCCTCGACGCCCTCGGCCGCTTCGTCGCGCAAGCCCCCGAAACCCCCGCCCGCCACCAAGCCGCCGCCCTGATCCAGCAGCTCAAGACAAAGCTGAACTGACCGCGAAGGAACCGGGATGTGCGTCGCTTCTACATGAAATGCGCCGAGTTCATCGAATACCCGGAAGACAGCCGAATCCTGTTTCTTCCCATCGATACCGTGGTCGCGGCGTTCGGCTGAAATGGTCAGGGCGTGAATTTTGGTGACGAGGCCGCCGCGCGAAAGGCCGATCCGATCGAGGAATCCCTGTTGACCCGGGGCTTAGGACCTCGGGACCGCAGAAGGGTCAATGCTGCGCGGTCGATTTCGGCCGCACCCCCGCGGCAAGCCCGACCCGTATCAATTCCGACAGGCTGCGTGCGCCCATCTTGTCCATGACCCGGGCGCGATGGATCTCGACCGTGCGCGGGCTGATGCCGAGGTCGTAGGCGATCGTCTTGTTGGGCAGGCCCTCGATCAGCCCTTGCAGGACCTCGCGCTCGCGCGGCGACAGGGCCGCGAGCCGCGCGACGGCCCAGTCCTCGGGCGGATTGCCGGCGCGGGAGTCGGTGCTCCGGGCGAGAGCGTTTTCGACGCTCTCCAGGATCGTGGTCGCGGCGTAAGGTTTTTCGACGAAATCGACGGCGCCGGCCTTCATCGACCGGACCGCCAAGGGCACGTCCGCGTGGCCGGTCATGACAATCAGCGGAAACGACAGCGCTCGCTCGATCAGCGCCTGCTGCATCTCCAGCCCGTCCATGCCTGGCATCCGGATGTCGGTGATTA
>DASUKH010000284.1:0-4445 GCA_036278835.1 Allostellaceae bacterium | reverse complement strand
GCAGTGTCGCCGTGCGGCCAGTCGCTGGCGAACAGCCACATGTCCTCGCCCAATTCCTCGACGCAGAATTCGAGCGAGCGCTCCCAGCTGTCGATACCGTGAAAATAGCGGCCCTCGGCGATCACCTCGCGCGGCATCCGCTTCAGGTTCGGGACGTGGCCGGGCGACATCAGGTAATGCGTGTCGAAGCGGTCGAGCGCCGCCGGGACCCAGCCGCCGGCGGTCTCGATGATCGCGGCGCGGATGCGCGGAAACAGATCGAAGATGCCGCCACCTATCAAGGCGCCCATCGCCGCCATGCCGGCCCACGGATTGCTGAGCCCGTGCAAGAGGAACCAAGCGCCGTCGAGGTCGCGCGTGCCGGGACCGTAGGGCGGGCGCGCGGTGCCGCCATGCGCCAGGAGCGGCAGGTCGAGCGCCTGTGCCGCATCGTAGAGCCGATAAAAATCGGGGTTGTCGAGCAGCCTGCCCCCCGGCGCCTGCGGCGACAGATAGACGCCGACGAGGTTGGGGTCGCGCTCGGCCCAGTATTTTACCTCGGCGACCCCGGCGGCGATGTCGCGCAGGTTGGGGACGACGGTCCATTTGAGCCGCTTCGGCGCCTCTCCACAGAAATCGGCCACCCAGCGGTGATAGGCGCGGTAGAGCGCGTTCTCGAACCCGACATCGCGCAAGGCGCAATAGCTCGATACATGCGTCGGGAAGAGGACATTCACATCGACATGGGCGCGGTCCATGTCCTCGAGCCGCGCCTTCACGTCCCAATTCACTTCCTGGCGGATCGGCGGCAGTGGGTCCTTGCGGCCGGGCGGAAACGCGATGCGGCCGTGCTCCATCTCCGAGCGCGCGGTCAGCCCGAACGTGTCACGTACGCCCAGTGCGCGGCCGGCTTCGATCTTCTCGATGACCGCGGTGGTGCTGCCGAAGAGGGCGTAGCGCTCGCCTTTCTTCTCCTGCAGCGCGACCGCCTCGCACAGGCGGTTGAACGGCTGGCGGTATTCGGGGTCGATGTAGTCCTTGAAGAACTTGTCGGCGCGCTCACGGATATGCGCGTCCATGTCAATGACGGTACAGCCGTTATAGGCCATTGCTTGTTCTCCTCGGCTTCAGCTTTGAAATCGATTTGCCAGTTTTGGTCTCCGCCTCGATTATTCAGCTGCCGCTTGCAACGGAGTCAGTTCGTGGCAGTCCAACTTGCTGGCCCGATAGCGCATTATGCCGTCCGCTCGATCGACTGCGACTGCGAGGACCCAGCGGCGCCTGGGACGAGTTTCACCTTGCAGCCGCAGACCAGAACCTCCGCAAGCTCGCCAAGCTTGTCCCTTTGTTGCAGGCAACTCCGGCGTGTGGAGCGCCGACGCCGCGACAGTCCATCCGGGTCTCCCGGACTTTTTTCAACGAAATCGGCTACAAGCAGTCATTCCGGTTTCTCGCCAAGGGCGGCAGAATTGCCCCGTGGCAAAGTGATAATGAAGTCGGTAAATGCGCCAGGCTCGGTCCTGACCTCGATTCGTCCGCCATGTTGCTTCACAATGATATCATGAGTAATTGAAAGGCCGAGCCCAGTTCCTTCCCCGGTGGGTTTGGTGGTGAAGAAGGGATTAAATATCTTTTGTCTCACCTCAGGCGGGATGCCGGTGCCGTTGTCGCGAATACGAATCTCGACTGTCTTGCCGAGGTTCCTGGTCATAGCGATGAGGACAGGCTCAAAGGCCTCATCGACCGCTTCGACCTTGCGCCTGGTTGCGGCATAGAAGCCATTTGAAATTACGTTTAGCAGCGCCCGGCTGATCTCCTGTGGGTACAGATCAGCCGTGCCCGCCTCGGGGTCGAGGTCGTGCTTGAGTGTTATGCTGAAGCCCGCTTTCTCCGCACGCGCGCCGTGATAGGCCAAATTGAGGCTCTCACTAACGAGACCGTTGATGTCGGCGGACCGGCGTTCGCCGGAACCCTCGCGCGAGTGCAGCAGCATGTTTTGGACGATGGAGTCGGCCCGCTTGCCATGCTGAACGACCTTACCGAGGTTATCGCGGAGGGTATTGTAAAGCTCATTAATCTCCTCACGCGCCTTCCCGCTCAGTGGTGCATCCCCAAGCGCGTCCTGTAGTTCGTTGACCAGTTCGAACGATAGGCTGGAGAAATTGTTGACGAAGTTCAGCGGATTCTTGATCTCGTGCGCAATGCCGGCGGTAAGCTGGCCGAGTGATGCAAGCTTTTCCGTCTGAACAAGCCGGTTCTGTGCGGCCTTAAGGTCGGCGAGCGCCATTTCGGCGACATCGCGCGCCTTGGTTGCCGCTTCTTCGCTCCGCTTCAGGTCGGTGATGTCGAAATAGGTCAGCATACGGCCGCCATCCGGCAACGGTCTCGTCTGAAACTGGATCACCCGGCCGTCCCGGAGCCGCGTTTCCGTTGTGGACACCGTACCCTTGCGCACCGCCTCGACACGCTTCTCGACATATTGCTCGAACTGATCCGCTGGGACGTCATAAAGGTTCTTCCCCCAGACATGGATGACGAGATCGCGCATCGTCGGGCGGGTATCGCGGATGAATTCGTCCGAGATGTCCCACATTTTGCGGAATGCGCGATTGATCAGCTTGGCGCGAAGATCGGGACCCATGAACAGGATGCCGTAGTCGATCGTGTCGAGAACGGCGTGAAGTTCTTGATCGGCTTGAGAGACTACGGCGCGGCGGCGCGGGACGATTGTCCTCTGACGTCCGCCGACCGTCTTTCCGGTCGATGCCGATCGCCGCACCATTCGCTCCCTTAGCCGAACCGCATCATCCGACATTCGCCCGATTCCGGGCGGTTTCGGGGCAAGGATCGTCTCTTCGGTGGTCTCGGGCAACCGTAAATCGTGCCCGCCGCCCATGTTCGGACGCCTCAAGGACTTTCGCCGCATCGCCACCCGAAACGATCGCCTTGCACACAATTTTCTCGCCGGCGCCTGCGGGTTCCCAGCGTCTTCATCGTTCAGTTCGTTCTAGAAGATAACCAGGCTTATATTCGCGCAGCGATGTTGTCGTGCCGCCTTGCCGCTGCGGCGGCCTTGTCGAAATCGCCGTCGGTGAAGCCGTAGAGGCGGGCGCCGCCTGACAGGATCTTGCCGGCGATATCCGGGGTGATGCTCGGGTTGTTGATGACGCGGCTCGAGACCTCGGGGAAGCTCGAGTCGAAATGCGGGAAGTCGCTCGACACGCACATGTTGTCGGCGCCGCCCAGCAGGTCGACGACCGAGCCGACCTCGCGCTCGCCGCTCTCGATCGCCGAGAAGCAGTTGCGCTGCCAGTATTCGAGCGGGCTGAGCTTCAGATAGGGCGCGTCGGAATCGTGGTGCTGGCGCAAATCCCATTCGATGCGGCCCAAAAGGCCCGGCACCCACCAGCTCTGCGCCTCGAGAAAGGCGACCCGCAGTTTCGGATAGAACTCGAAGATGCCGCCGAGCATCAGCGCGACCAGCGCCAATTGCATCTCGGTCGAGTGGCTGGCGACGTGACGCATGAAGCGGTTCTCGCCAAATCGCGGCTCGATCGTTGAATAATGCGAGCCGGTGCCCTCGTGGAAGCACAGCGGCACGTCCAGTTCTTGCAATAGCGAATAGAGCGGGTCCCAGTAGGTCGAATGCCAATAGCGGCCGTTGACGTAGTTCGGCCGGACGAAGGCGCCGACCGCGCCGTAGTCGTTGACGCAGCGCAGCAGTTCGGCGCAGGCGAGATTGACGTCGTGCACCGGCAGCATCGCCGCCATCTTGAGCTGGTCGGGGCTATGCTGGACGAATTCGTGCAGCCAGTCGTTATAGGCGCGGGCGATCGCCGCCGAGAATTGCGGGTCCATGTCGTCGCGCGCCAAGAACGACAGCCCGGCGGTCGGGAACAGGACGGCGATGTCGATCCCCTCCATCGCCATGCCCATGACCTGCGCCTCGGCGTCGTAGCCGCGCTCGACCGCGAACAGCACGTTGGTGTTGGCGCGCTTCGACACGAGCGGGCCGCGGATGCGGTTGTATTGCGAGATGTTTCCGTCCTTGTTGGTCGGCGTACCGTCGAAATACCACAGCGGCCGGCCGCGCATGCCGGTCGGCCCGCCGGCGCCGCGCCGCACCGAGGAGGTGACCCGCGGCTTGAACTCGGGGTCGAGATATTTGTCGAACAGCTCCGGCGGCTCCATGATGTGCATGTCGCAATCGACAAAACGGTAGCCGTTTTTCATGCCTGCCTCCGTGCGCATGGTTCGCCGGGGGAGGGTGCGCCGGCCCGGCGCGTGGCGCAAGGGCACGGTTCAAACAATAAGAACTCCGCCGCGCTGCCCGCTCAGCGCATGGCTGCGGCCTCACCCATGCGGCGAAAGCGCGCTGCGCCGCGGTTTCGCGTGCTACATTGCAGATTGGGCTGGGGCAGATTGCGCCGGACGCGATCGGGCGATCCGGGCGGAGGAGGAACGCA
>DASUKH010000283.1:0-9431 GCA_036278835.1 Allostellaceae bacterium | reverse complement strand
GCAGCCGGCATCGCCTTACCGCGGTGGCGCGGCGCATCGAGGTGTTGCGCGGGTTTATCGTCGTCTATCTCAACCTCGACGAGGTGATCCGGATCATCCGCGAGGCCGACGATCCCAAGGCCGAGATGGTCGCGCGCTGGGACCTCACCGAGGTGCAGGTCGAGGCGATCCTCAACATGCGGCTGCGCGCGCTGCGCCGCCTCGAAGAGATCGCGATCAAGAAGGAGCTGGACCAGCTCGGCAAGGAAGCGGCGGAGCTGGAAGCGCTGCTCGCCAGCGACAGGCGGCAATGGCGCGCCCTCGCCAGAGAAATCGCGGCGACGCAAAAGGAATTCGGCGGCGACACCGCGCTCGGCCGCCGCCGCACGGAGATCGCCGCCACGCCCGAGCCGGTCGAAATCCCGGCCGCGGCCCTTGTCGAGCGGGAGCCGGTCACCGTGCTGCTATCGCAGAAGGGCTGGGTGCGCACGGTCAAGGGGCACGGGGCCAACGCCGCCGAGCAGAAATACAAGGAGGGCGACGGGCCGCGCTTCGCGGTGCCGGCGGAGACCACAGACCGGCTCGTCGCCTTCGCCAGCAACGGCCGGTTCTTCGCCCTGCCGGTGGACCGGCTGCCGGGCGGGCGCGGCCAGGGCGAGCCGCTGCGGCTGATGATCGACCTGCCGAACGAGCACGAAATCGTCGCGCTGTTCGCCTATCGGGCCGAAATGCCGCTGCTCGTCGCTTCGGAAGACGGGCGCGGCTTTATCGTGCCGGGTGCCGAAGTTTTGGCGCAAACCCGCGCCGGGAAGCAGGTCCTGACCCCGGGCGGCGGCGCGCGGGCCACGGTCTGCATCCCGGCCGAAGGGGACATGGCCGCCTTGGTCGGCGACAACCGCCGCATGCTGGTGGTCGATCTCGCCGAAATTCCGGACATGGCGCGCGGCCGCGGCGTCATCCTGCAGCGCTACCGCATGGGCGGCCTCGCCGACGCCAAGGTGTTCCGCCTCGCCGACGGCCTCTCCTGGCGCCAGGGTGAGAACCGCACCCGCACCGAATTCGACCTGCGCCCCTGGCGCGGCCCCCGCGGCGGCGCCGGCCGCGCCGTCCCGCAAGGGTTTCCGAGGTCGGGGCGGTTCGAGTAAGGCTCAGCG
The DNA here is from genome assembly GCA_036278835.1 of Allostellaceae bacterium. Lineage (GTDB taxonomy): Bacteria > Pseudomonadota > Alphaproteobacteria > ATCC43930 > CGMCC-115725 > DATARH01. The sequence continues at coordinate 8,298 of DASUKH010000283.1, read as the reverse complement.
GGTTGGTGCCGGCACCAGCGCCAGGTTCTCCTTGCGCCCGGCGGCGAGGTTGATGGCGACCCAGGCCCAGTGGCCGTGCTCCTTCGCGAGGAGGGGGGCGCCGCTGGTGCCGTAGGTGGCGGCGCAATCGTGCAAGAGGTAGCGGGCGCCGCCGGCAAGCCGCTCGACGCTATCGACACGACAATCGCGGTCGGCCAGCAGCAGTTGCGAGCGATCGCGGTTGTAGCCGGCGAGCGCCACCGCGAGGCCGGCTTTGACGGGGCCGTCGTAGCGCGGCAGCGGCGCCGCCGTTGCGGTTCCGGCGAGGTCAAGCCGGGCCCAGTCGCCGGGCTGCGGACGCTGCAACCCCGGCACGAAACCGGGGCCGAGCGTCACCTCCGCAACCCGGAGATGCTGGCGGTAACGGTCGCGCTCGAACCCGAACAGCACGTGCAGCGACAATGGCCGCAACAGCGCCTGGGTGCGCCGGTTGTAGAGGCAGTGCGCCGCGGTCAGGACGACCGACGGCGCGATCAGCACGCCGGTGCAGCGCGTCCCGGTGTTGGTCTGCACCTTGGCGATGGCATTCCACGGTGGCGCGTTCGGATCGACCGGCACCCGGCTCCCGGCGGCAGCGGCGCCCGCCGTGAGGACAAGGACCGCCGCCAGCCCCGCGGCGAAGGTCAATCCGCGGCGGCGGCCGGCTCGGGGATCGCCACCCGCTCGGTGATGAAGCGGGTGAGGCAGGCCAGCCAGTAATCGCGGATCGTATCGCATTCGAGAAACGGGTCGTGCTTCGATTCGGCGAGCTCGACCAGGGTGCAGTCCGGCAACAGCCGCGCCGCCCGGCGCTGCGCCTGACGCGACACGACGACCTCGCGGCCGGGTCGGCCGAGCAGGATCGGGGTATCGATCGTCGCGAGGAATTCCGGTTTCGAGATGCGTGCGATCAGCCCCAGCGCGCTGTCGACCCAGCCATAGGTCGCTTCGTCCACCCGCAACCCGGGCTCGGCCGAAAACCAGGCGTGGCGCAGCCGACAGCGCTCGGCATCGCCGCTGATGCGGCTGCGCCGCGGCGAGGGGATCGGTGTCGGCCGCCATTTGTGGGCGCCAGGGATGAAACAGGCGCCGAGACCGGCGGCCCGCGCCGGCCGGGTGATGCAGCGCAATAAAGACGGCGGCACCCGTCCGGTGCGCAGCCCGATCATCGGCGACGACAACACCGCCGCCGCGAACAGGCGCGGGTGGCGGTAGAGGCATAACAAGCTGATCGCTCCGCCCATCGAATGCGCGACGACGAGGCGCGGCAATCCGCCGACCAGCCTGGCGCGGGTGAAGGCGGCGAGGTCGTCGGCATCCCGGTCGAAATCGCGGGCGCGCGGCCGGGTCGGCAGGCGGCGCGGCCGGATCGAGCCGCCCTGGCCGCGCCAGTCGAGGCACCATACCGCGATGCCGCGCGCCGCGAGGTCGCGCATCGTCTCGAAATGCTTTTCGACGAATTCGCCAAAGCCGCCGACCAGGACGCATTCGGCGCGGGCGTTGCGGGCAGGCAAATGGCCCCAGCGCAGCATCGCGCCGTCGGCAGCGACAAAACTCCCCCACTCAAAGCCTGCGGGAGGCTGGAAGCGCTCCGGCAGGTGCGGGTGTTGCGCCGGGCAGGTGAGCGGTATGGCAAGCGACAGGCTGTCGGGCAAACCTAACCCCCGTTAACCTCAATGTCCTACGCCGAATGCCTGCCATTCCCGGCAGGTTTCGGTTTTCTATTATGAATGAAAAATGACCGGGATGGGGCAGTGCGAGCGGCAAAATGACGCGAGCCTGCAGACGGACAAGCTCACTTTGCTGCCGGCCGGCATTTTTAGAAGGCGCCGAGGCCGATTATGCCGTCCACCGGGTCGATGCCGGCGATGACGCGCTTGCCGATCAGCTCTCGCAAAGTCTCGGAAGTGCCGCCGCCCAGGGTGCCGTAACGGGCGCCGCGATAGAATCGCGACACCGGGAACTCGTCGGTAAAGCCGTAGCCGCCATGCACCTGGATCGCCTCGCTGGTGACCCGGAGCGCCATCTCGTTGCAGGTCACCTTGGCGACCGCCGCCAAAAGCGGGTCGGGAAACGGGTCGGCGCCGGCGCAGGCTCGGTAGAGCACCGAGCGCGCGGTTTCGACCTCGCGGTACATCTCGGCGATCTTCCAGCGCATTCCCTGGAAATTGCCGATGGCCCGGCCGAACGCCTGGCGCTGGTTGACGTATTTGACCGCTTCTTCGAGCGCCCCTTCGGCGAGGCCCAGCGAGATCGACGGGTTGAGGCAGCGCTGCGTGTTGAAGGCGGACAAGAGTTTGCGAAACCCATCTTCGAGGACGAGGTTCTCAGGCGGCAATTCGCAATCCTCAAAGCGGATTTCGTGCAGATTCTCGCCGCCCATGGTGTGATAGGTGCCGGTCACCGAAAAGCCCGGCGTGCCCCGCTCGACCAGGATGCAGCCGATCCCCTCGCGTCCCGGCTTCTTATCCACGCGAGTGAAGACGACGAACATGCCGGCCTCCTCGGCGCGGCTGATCAGGGTCTTGACCCCGTTGAGGCGAAGCCTGTTGCCGACCCGGTCGACATTGGTCTTGTAACTGGCGACGTCGGTGCCGGCGTCGGGTTCGGTCATGCAGATCGCGAGGAGGCACTCGCCGCTCGCCACCGCCGGCAGGATGCGCCGCCTGATCGGCTCGGGTGCGTAGGTGGCGATGATGCGGGTCTGCACCCCGACCTCGCCCAAGACCGCCATCGCCGTGACGTAGCAGACCTTGGCGATCTCCTCGAGGACGAGGGCGGTGTCGAAGACCGGGAGGCCGAGGCCGCCATATTCCTCGGGCACCGCCATGCCGAGAATCCCCATTTCGGCCAAGGGCTTCATGTTGTCCCACGGGAACGTGCCGTCCATCCAGCGCGGCGCCCGCTCGCGGAACTCGCCCTGCGCCAGTTCGCGCACGGTTTGGACGAAACGGCGCTGCTCGTCGGAAAGCGATGGGAACAAGGGCGGCTCCTGTGGAACGGGCGCAGGCGTGCGGTGCTCACCCGGCGCCGCGGCGCAACGGCGCGATGACGGCGAACCCGAGCAGGCCCACCGCCAGGGCGAACAGGATACCGCCGCGGTAGCCGCCGCTCAATTCGACCGCCAGCCCGGCGAGGCTCGGGCCGAGGAGGGCGGCGACGCCGGTCGCAGTAAAGAAGATGCCGAGCGTCGATCCCAACTTCTCCACCCCGAAAAATTCGATCAGCACGACCGGCACGGCGGCGATGCGGACGCCGTAGGCGGTGCCGAGCACGACCGCGAACAGCATCAGCCAGCCGTATCCGGTCAAGAGCCAGATCGCATAGCTGAGCCCCATTGCGAGCACGCTCGCCTTGAACAGAACGACGACGCCGACCCGATCGCCAACCGGCCCCAGCACCAGCCGGCCGACGATGCTGGTGCCGCCGATTATCGAAACGAGCGCGGCGGCGGCAACTTCGCCGGCGCCGTGGTCTCGGGCGAACGCCGGCAGAAACACGAAAGGCACGAACAGCGCCATCGTCCCGAGCATCCAGGTAAAATAGAGCATCAGAAATGCTGGCGAGCGCAGCAAGGTGCCCAGCCCCGGTCCCGCTTTTGCCTGGGCGCGCGGTGCCGGCGGCGCCTGGATCATCAGGGCACAGAGCAGGAGAATGGCGGTGCCGGCCAGCCCGAGCGCGAGATAGCTGGCGCGCCAGCCGTAATGCGCGATCAGCGCGGCGGCGATCGGCGGGACGGCGAGGGTGCCGGCGCCGGTTCCGGCCGCCGCCACGCCGAGGGCCGTATTGCGGCGGCGGTCGAACCATCCCCCGACCGCCGCCAGGGTTGGGACATAGCAGCAGGCGCCGCCGGCCCCGACGCCGATCCCGTAAGTCAGATAGGCGAGGCGGATATCGCCGACGATGGCGGTGAGGCACAGGCCGGCCCCGAGGATCATGGCGCCGGCCGCGACAACCGCGCGCGGTCCGCAACGATCGGCGATACGGCCGGCCGGCGCCCCAAGCCCGTAGTAGATGGCCGAGGTGATCGAGAAGAGGGCCGATACGCTCGCCGCGCTGGCGCCAAAATCGGCGCCCATCGGCTTCAGGAACACGCCGAGGCTGTAGATCACGCCAAAGGCGACGCTGCTGGCGAGAAATGCCGCCACCACCACCATCCAGGCGCGCAGCGAATCGAGCTCCGCGGTTTTCCGGACGGCGACGCGATCCATTGGCAACCCTCGGCCGGTTAGCGCAGGCCGGCAACCCTGCGCAGGCCCGCGGGTCCAGTCTTCCCGATTGTTGCTGTCCGATCCCGTCCGGCCGGCCATTGGGCATCGCGCAGCCGCTGCACCGTGTCGCGCAGCAGCACGAACGGGGCGGTGAGGCCAAGCCGGGTCATCGCGTCGTCCCATTCGGCGGCGGCATGCTGCAGCGGCACGAGGCCCCAGCCGCCGCCCATCCGGTCGAGCCACGACGACAGGTCGCGCGAGGCGAAGACGCCGAGCACCAGGGTCCCGATCACCGCCATCGCCAAAACCTGCCGGGGGGTGCTGCCGATCCGCCGCAGCTTGAGCGGGATGGCATCGCCGCCCGCCGGCGGCGCCACGGGCAGCGGGCGTTCCCGCTCAACCGCTACCATCGCAATTCTCCTACCCCTGTCTGCCGTATCCAGACACCCAGCTCGCAGTCCCGGCGCAAGCCGGGACCCATCGTTCCGCCATCGAAGCGCTTTCAGCTAAGGAGAAAGGCTTGAATACAAATCGACCCAATGCGGATTTGTCTTTTTCGATCAATCGAATTTTCCAGTCGCGCTTCCAGCTTTTCATCTGCCTCTCGCGGCGGAATACGGCTTCAAGCGTTTCGTGTGGCTCGAACCAGACCAAACGATCTACTCCATACTTCGTGGCGAAACCAGGGACTGCTTTCACTTTGTGTTCCCATACCCGGCACAGCAAATCGCTGGTTTTCCCGATATAGAGGGTTCCATATGGTCGGCTCGCCAGGAGGTAAACGTAAAACATTCTTGGAAGCTGCCAAATAGGTCCCGGCCTTCGCCGGGACTGCGATTTCGGGGGATTTGGTGCCGAACTGTCATGATGCTGGAGCTAAAACCGGAAATAGATGAACGGCGCGACCCCTTCCGGGCCGAGCGCGTCGATTGCCGCGACGAAGATGCCGGCGGTCGCGCCAAGCCCCCAGACCGGGACCGAGGCGAGCGCCGCCGCGGTCCGCTCGAACCAGGCCGGCGGCACAAACTGCCCGGCCATCCCGATCGCGATCAGGCTCACCGTAAAGGGGCCGGCCTGCTGCAATCCTCCGCCCCAGCCGCTGGCGAGGCCGGCGATGAACAGTTGCGCCATCTCGAAATCCTCGGCGCGGAAGAAGATCCACGCGAGACACACGAAATGAAAGACCAGGAAGATCGAAATCGCCCGCCACCGGAGCGTGCGGGCGCGTGCCCCGATCCACGGTTCGAGCAGACGCTCGGCCGCCAGACCGCAGCCGTGCAAACCGCCCCAGGCGATGAATTTCCACCCCGCGCCGTGCCAGATGCCGCCCAGGAGCATCGTCAGCATCAGGTTGCGGTAGGTCTTGACCGTGCCGTAACGGTTGCCGCCGAGCGGCTTGTAAAGGTAATCGCGCAGCCAGGTCGACAGCGAGATGTGCCAGCGCCGCCAGAAATCGCGCAGCCGCTCGGCGCGGTAGGGCTGGTTGAAATTGGGCGGAAAGCGAAAGCCGAGCAATGCCGCGATGCCGATCGCGATGTCGCTGTAGGCGCTGAAGTCGCAATAGATCTGCACCGCGTACCCATACGCGGCGAGCAGCAGATCGGGGCCGCCGTAGCTGGTCGGAGCGGCGAATACCGGATCGACGAGACCGGTCGAGACATAATTGGCGACGATGGTCTTTTTGAAGAGGCCGCCGACGATCAGCAGCAAGGCCGGGGCGAGCGGGATCGGCTCATCGGAGGGTCGGGCGAGTTGCGGCAGGAAATAGCTGGCGCGCACGATGGGCCCCGCCACCAGCTGCGGGAAGAACGACAGGTAAAGCGCCATGTCGAGCGGGTTGCGGCACACCGCGACATCGCCGCGATAGACGTCGGTGACATAGGAAATGCCGTGAAAGGTGAAGAACGAGATGCCTACCGGCAGCAGGATCTCGAATAGCGGCAGCTCGTGCGGCATCCCGAGCAGGTGGGCGAGCCGGTTGGCGCTCAAGAGGAAAAAGTCGAGGTATTTGAAAACCCCGAGCACACCAAGTTGCACGCCGACCGCGAGCCCGAGCACGATGCGGCGGGGGGTGTGCTCGCCAATCCCGCCGATCACGAGGCCGCCGAGATAGCTGACGGTCGTGCTGAAGGCGAGCAGAAAGCAGAATCGCCAATCCCAGGCGGCGTAGAAATAATAGCTGGCAGCGACCAGCACCGCCTTTTTTGCGGCGAAGCGCGTCTCGAGCACCACCATCGCCGCGGCGACCGCGACGAAGAAAAAAAGAAACCCCGAGGTCGGAAACAGCATTGAAGATCAACGAGGCCGGCTCGGCGGCACGCACATCAGGTTATTTTGCCCCGCTGCAAGACAATACTGCGCCGGAGACCGGCAAAAAAGGTCGCCGGCAACAAGTCCGGGCCGCGGCTTTCGCGTGGATAACCTGAGATCGGACCGGATCATACCCCCCGCCGGCGCGGTTTCCCCGGCGTCGTTCTATCGGCTTATAAAAGCGCAGGCAACCCGACCTTGCCGTCACCCGGCGCGGCGCCGTTTCGATTTGCATGAGACGGCGCCAGCCCGCACAATCCAAGCGGGTGGGGACCCAGGGGAGCAGTGAGGTTGCGCGGATTTCTTCGGCTTTGCCGGCTCGGGCGCGTTGTCGTCCGTGTCGCGGTTGCGGTGGTTTTGGCGACGGCGATGTTCGGCCGCGCGGCGTCGGCCGAGGAATCGGGGCACCCGGTCACGATCGTCGTGTTCGGCGACAGCCAGGCCGCCGGCCTCGCCCGCGGCTTGCAGCGCGTGCTGGTCGAGAACCGCCATTACCGGGTGCTCAACCGCACCCATGCCGGCGCGGCGCTGGTGCATGGCGAGCGCGAATGGCTGGGGCCGATCGAGCGCTTCACGGCGCACGAAAAAGCCGATATCGCCGTCGTCATGTTCGGCGCCAACGACCGGCTCGACATGGAGGATGACGGGCACTATCTGCATTTCCGCAGCGAGGCGTGGCGCAAGGCCTATGCGGCACGGATCGACCGGATTCTCGAGCCGCTGGTCAAGGCCAACCTCAAAATCCTGTGGTGCGGCAACCCGATCGCGCGCAGCGCCGTCTATAGCGAGGATATGGCCTATATCAACGCGATCTATGCCGCGGAGGTGGCGCGGCTCGGCGGGACCTTCGTCAAGCTGTGGGACATCGTTGCCGACGACCAGGGCCACTATACGGCGTTCGGCAAGGACAGGGCGGGTGAGACCGAGCGGATGCGCGCCGATGACGGGATTCATTTCACCGCCCCCGGCTATGAATTGATCGCCGAAAAGATCATCGGACTGGCCGCGGCCGCGGCATCAACCTCAACCGCGGCATCGGCGCCGGAGGCCGCGGAACCGGCTTCGGCCCCCAGGGCGACCGCGGCCGCAACGCCGGCAGCTGCCACGGTGCCTGCCGCCGCAAGCCCGTAGCGCGGGTGACCCTCGATCCGCGGCTGCACGCCTGGCGCGGCGATCTCGCCGACGAGCGGCTGCGCGGAATCTGCGCGGCGCCGCGCTACGCGGCTGGCCGGCCGGCGCGGGTCGTCATCGGCCGCGCGCCGCTGCGGTCCAGGCCGCAGCCCGAGGCGGAGACCCTGACCTTCTGCCATTACGGCGAGAAGGTTCTGGTCTTCGACGAGGCGGCGGGCTTCGCGTGGTGCCAATCGCTGTTCGACCGGTATGTCGGTTATGTCGACACCCGTGCCATCGTGCCGGTCGAACCCGCGGCGCCGACCCATTACGTCGGCGGGCCCGGTTGTTACGCCTACGCAGAGCCCGATCTGCGGTCGGCCGCGATCGACTTTCTGCCGCGGCATTGCGCGCTCGCCGTCGCCGAACGCGGGCGCCTCACTCGCGGCACCGAGTATGCCCGTCTCGACACCGGCGCCTTCGTGCCGCTCGCGTGCCTCGCCGCGGCGCCGCCGCGCTCGCCTGATATCGCCGCCGCCGCCGCGCTCTATCTCGGCTGCCCCTATCTTTGGGGCGGCCGCAGCTTTCTCGGGATCGACTGCTCAGGCCTCGTCCAGGGCGCTTTCCGCGACATCGGGGTGACCGTGTT
>DASUKH010000282.1:0-3342 GCA_036278835.1 Allostellaceae bacterium | reverse complement strand
GCGCGCCTCGGCCGGTCTTGGACAGGTTTGGCCGGCGCGATCCACCTTCATTGAACCGTCATTCCCGCTTTCGCAACGCTTTCGCGGGGGTGACGAAATAATACCGACGAGCCTTGGAACCGACTCTCGCCGGCACGAGATTGCTTCGCTTCGCTCGCAATGACAGTAGGCGATTGTCATTGCGAGGAGCGCAGCGACGAAGCAATCCGGTAGCCGCAAAGGTCAATTCGATCGCTCGTCGGTATAATGCTTCAACGTAAAGAGATGATGCTTCTACCGTTTCGCCCAGTAGGCGTCGGCCGCCGGGAACACCGGAGTGCAGCGGGTCGCCTGCGGCGGGCCGTCGAGGGTGTCGGCGGCGGCCTGCCACACCGCGTAATGCGGCGCCGCGCGATGCGCCGCCAACGCCGCCTCGTCGCGATACACCTCGTAGAAGTAATAGACGTTGGCGTCCGCGGCGTCGTGCAGCACGTTGAAGCGCAGGCAGCCCGGCTCGTCGCGTTCGGAGCCGAGCGCATCGGCCTCGATCGCCTTCAGGAAACGCTCGCGCCCTTCCGGCTTGACCCGGACCTTGACCAATAACGCCAGCATGCGCGGCCTCCCTTAGTGGATGTCGTCCTGCTCCTTGTAGGCCTGGCGCAGCCGCTCGATCGAAAAGCCCGGCTGTTTCGAGGCTTCGATCAGGACCCGCTCGCGCCGCGCCAAAAGATCGGCGGCGGCGGCGATCTTGTCTACCGCCTCCGCCGGGATCACCACCGCGCCGTGGCGGTCGGCGTGGATCACGTCGTTGGCCGACACGACCATGCCGGCGATGCTGACAGTGCCGCCGAACTCGACAAGGTGGACATGCGCGTGGCTCGGCATCACCGAGCCGGCAAGGACGAAAAATCCCGGCGACATCGCATCGAGATCGCGCACCGAGCCGTCGGTGATGACCCCGACGCAGCCGAGCCCGGCATGGACATGCGTCTGCACCTCGCCCCAGAACGCGCCGAACCCGGTGTCGGGAGCGTCGATGTCCTGGATGACCGAGATGCTGGGCCGCGGCTCGGCGGCGATGTGCTCGTAATAGCCGAGGCGGATGCGGTTGGCGCTCTCCCGGTCGCGCGGGTGCGGCTCGCGCGAGCGGATCATCGCGGTACGGGCGAAGCCGACAACCGGCTTCAGCTCGGGGAACGGGGCGACCAGCGGGCGGCGGGTGAAGCCCTGGGCGCGCCGGCCCGGCGCGACGATCTCCAGCGCGTTGCAGATCGTCGGGGTGTCGTAGGCACGCAGCGCGTCCAAGGTCCGGCGGTCGGGCAGTTGGGGCATGCGGAGCTCCGGAAAAAAGGTGAGGCCGTCGCTTTAGGGGCAATGCTCCCGGCCCGCAAGCGTTTTGCCGCACCGCTTTGGCGCGCCTTCCGGTTTCCGCCCCTCCGGGCGCATGCTAAAGAGGCCGTACCTGGGAGCCTCGAGATGGCGAAATTCGGATCGATTTTGGCGGGGTTGCTGCTGTTTGCCGGCGCCGCCCTCGCCGCACCTCCCGGTTCGGTCGAGGTGCAAAACGCCTGGGCCCGCGCCACCCCCGGCGGGGCGGAAACCGGCGCCATCTACCTGACGCTGGAGGCGCCGAACGGCGACCGGCTGACCGGCGTGTCGTCGCCGGCCGCCCGCGAGGCCGGAATGCACGAGATGATTCAGGCCGGCAACATCATGAAGATGCGCCAGTTGCCGGCAATCGACCTGCCGCCCGGCCGGACGGTCACATTGCATCCGGGCGGGATGCACATCATGCTGCAGGGCCTGAAAAAGCCGCTGCGCGCCGGCGATACCGTCTCGCTGACCCTCGATTTCGCGAAAGCCGGGAAACGGGAAATCGAGGTCCCGATCGAGAAGATCGGCGCGATGGGGCCGGCCCATGCCGGTCACGGTCACGGCGGCATGGCGATGCCGATGCCGATGCACCATTAAGGGAGACCGCGATGGCCCGAGCCGCCGAGACCAATTCCAGGTCGCCGCGTTTCGGCTTTGCGGTGGTCGCGGCGATTTTCGCCGGGCTTCTGATCCTCGCCGCCGGGACGCTGTTGGTAATGGCGCTGCGCCAGCCGCCGGGCGGCTCGCAAGGCACGCTGCTGTCGGCGGCGGTGGGCGGCCCCTTTCGCCTGACCGACCAGAACGGCAAGGCGTTCACCGCGGCCGATCTCAAGGGCAAATGGCACCTCGTATTTTTTGGTTACACGCATTGCCCCGACGTGTGTCCGACAACGCTTAACGACTTGTCGCTGGCGATCGATCAACTGCCCAAGGAACGGCGCAAGGAGATCGGCATCGTGTTCATCTCGGTCGATCCGGCGCGCGACACCCCGGCGGTGATGAAATCCTATGTCGGGAGCTTCGACGGGCCGATCACCGGGCTGACCGGCACCGTCGCCGAGGTCAAACAGGCGGCGAAGGACTATCACGTCTATTATGCGAAGCACGAACGCGCCGACGGCGGCTATGACATGGACCATAGCGCCGTCGTCTATGTGATGGACCCGCAGGGCCGTTTCACCGGCATGATCACCCCCGACACCGCCGCCCCGCAGATCGCCAGCAAGCTGCAGAAGCTGCTATCGTAGAGCGTGGATTTCGGTACTCCGCACCCGCTGGTATCCACTGTTCCAACGTGCGGATAACCGATGGGTGGGTCCCGGCCTTCGCCGGGACGACGAGGATGGGTCTGAATTCAACCACCAAAGCGCAGGATGGGCTGACCATCGCGGAGCCGGGGAAAGCCCATCTCTGCGGCGACGGCCTTTTTGTGTTTACCTTCCCAAATCGCGCTCGACTCGGGATCGAGCACTGGTAGAGCAGGTATCGGATTTCATCTCGTCTTGATTTTATCAGTCAGACCCCATCCGCAGAGATCGCTTTCGAAGAGCAGATCGCCGACAGCGGGACCAAGCAACGTTGCTATTGGACGGGGCACCTTCGGCACGGGCCGTTGTCATAGCGGTCACGGTGAGCAGGCCGGCGAGCGTGATGGCTGCAAATCGCACAATGTTCTCCAGAGCATATTTGATCACGGCAGCTTACCGTGGTTTGGGTAATTAGCAGCACTGTCGGACGGGGTAACGGGACCAGGGCGAATCCCGTACCTAGAGCAGGGTCCGTTCAAACGGAATCGATGGTCCCCTTGGCCGCCCCCGGACGGCCGGCCCTTGCGGGCCGTTCCGGGGGTGACCCGGCCATCCACGTCTTTTCAGGCCGCCGAAGACGTGGACCCGCGGATCAAGTCCGCGGGCGGGGAACATTTAATGATCGGACTTGATCGGATACCGCTCTAGGCAACGAACCCGGCGATCAGGCGATTGACCTCGC
>DASUKH010000281.1:0-23493 GCA_036278835.1 Allostellaceae bacterium | reverse complement strand
GTTTTTCACGTAGTCCGCATGGCCCGGGCAATCGACATGCGCGTAATGCCGCTTCTCCGTCTCGTACTCGACATGCGCCGTCGCAATCGTGATGCCGCGCGCCTTCTCCTCCGGCGCCTTGTCGATCTGGTCGTAGGCGGTAAACGTCGCCCCGCCACTCTCCGCCAGCACCTTCGTGATCGCCGCCGTCAGCGTCGTCTTGCCGTGATCGACATGCCCGATCGTCCCGATATTGCAATGCGGCTTCGTCCGCTGAAACTTCGCCTTCGACATCGCTTCTTCTCCGGTTACCCGCTACGGCAGCCTGCTCACGCCATCTTGGCGCGGACTTCGTCCGCGACGGCCTGCGGCACCTGCTCGTAGTGGTCGAAATGCATCGTGTACTGCGCCCGGCCCTGGCTCATCGAGCGCAAATTGTTGACATAGCCGAACATGTTGGCGAGCGGGACCATCGCGTTGATGACGCGCGCGTTGCCGCGGGTATCCATGCCGGTGACCTGGCCGCGCCGGCTGTTCAGGTCGCCGATGACGTCGCCCATATACTCCTCCGGGGTCACCACCTCGACCCGCATGATCGGCTCAAGGAGCTTGGGCGCCGCCTTCATGACCCCTTCCTTGAAGGCGGCACGGGACGCGATCTCGAACGCCAGCACGCTTGAATCGACGTCGTGATAGGCGCCGTCCACGAGTTCGGCCTTGATATCGATCACCGGGAAGCCCGCGAGCACGCCATTCTCGGTCGAGGCGCGCAGCCCCTTCTCGACCCCCGGAACGTACTCCTTCGGGACGGCGCCCCCGATCACCGAGTTCTCAAACTCGAAGCCCGAACCCGGCGGCAGTGGCTCGAAATGAATCTTGACCCGCGCATACTGCCCGGCTCCGCCGGTCTGCTTTTTGTGCGTGTAGTCGATGTCGGCCGGCCGGGTGATCGTCTCGCGGTAGGCGACCTGCGGCGCGCCGACATTGGCGTCGACCTTGAACTCGCGCTTCATGCGATCGACGATGATCTCGAGGTGCAGTTCGCCCATGCCCTTGATCACGGTCTGGCCGCTCTCGTGATCGACCGAGACGCGAAACGAGGGGTCCTCGGTGGCGAGCCGTGCCAGCGCCTGACCCATCTTTTCCTGGTCGCCCTTGGTCTTCGGCTCGACCGCGATCTCGATGACCGGGTCCGGAAATTCCATGCGTTCCAGCACGACAGCGTGCGCCGCGTCCGACAAGGTGTCGCCGGTCGTCGTGTTCTTGAGCCCGGCCAATGCCAGGATGTCGCCGGCCCGCGCCTCCTTGACGTCCTCGCGGTGGTTGGCGTGCATCAGCAGCATGCGGCCGATCCGCTCGCGCTGGTTCTTGACCGTGTTCAGCACCTGCGAGCCGCTCGTCAGCACGCCCGAATAGATGCGGACAAAAGTCAGCGAGCCGACAAACGGGTCGGACATGATCTTGAAGGCGAGGCCGGAAAACGGCTCGTCGTCGGAGGCATGTCGGACGATCGGCTCGTCCGTCCCCATCTTGACGCCGTTGATGGCGGCGACGTCGGTCGGCGCCGGCAGATAATCGACGACGGCGTCGAGCAGCGGTTGCACCCCCTTGTTCTTGAAGGCCGAACCGCACAACACCGGGACGAAGGCGCCGGCGATCGTGCCCTTGCGGATGCATTGTTTCAGGGTGGCGGCGTCCGGCTCCTCGCCGCCGAGATAGGCTTCGAGCGCCGCGTCGTCCTGCTCGACCGCCAGCTCGACCAGCAGGTGGCGCGCCGTGTCGGCGGTCTCTATCAGCTCGGGCGGGATCTCGACCGTGTCGAACTCCGCCCCCAGCGTCTCATCGCGCCATTTCAGCGCCTGCATCGCGATCAGATCGACAAGACCGACAAAATCGCTCTCACTGCCGATCGGCAGCTGCGTCACCAGCGGGATGGCGCCGAGCCGCTCCTTAATCTGTTCGACGCAACGCGGGAAATCGGCGCCGATCCGGTCCATCTTGTTGACGAAGCAGATGCGTGGCACGCCATATTTGTCCGCCTGCCGCCACACCGTCTCGGATTGCGGCTCGACCCCGGCCACCGAGTCGAACACGGTGATCGCGCCGTCGAGGACGCGCAGCGAGCGCTCGACCTCGATCGTGAAATCGACGTGACCGGGGGTGTCAATGATGTTGATGCGGTACTCGTTCCAGAAACAGGTTGTGGCGGCCGAGGTGATCGTGATGCCGCGTTCCTGCTCCTGCTCCATCCAGTCCATCGTGGCGGTGCCCTCGTGGACCTCGCCGATCTTATAGGAGCGCCCGGTATAATAAAGGATCCGCTCGGTCGTCGTCGTCTTGCCGGCATCGATATGCGCCATGATGCCGATGTTGCGATAGCGGTCGAGAGGCGTCGTGCGTGCCATAACCAATACTCCGGCGGCGCCGCGGCGCCGCTGCAATTTGAATTCCGCGATGGCCGCTAGCGGGTCAATCCCGCCGGGCGGCCGATCTGCCGGATGCGCTACCAGCGATAGTGAGAGAACGCCTTGTTCGCGTCGGCCATCCGATGCGTGTCCTCGCGCCGCTTGACCGCGACGCCGCGATTATTGGCGGCGTCGAGCAGTTCGCCGGAGAGGCGCTCCTCCATGGTGTTTTCCGAGCGGCCGCGCGAACTCGAGATCAGCCAGCGGATCGCCAGCGCCTGGCTGCGGTCCGGGCGCACCTCGACCGGCACCTGATAGGTGGCGCCGCCGACCCGCCGCGAGCGCACCTCTACCGCCGGCCGCACATTGCCGAGAGCATCGTGGAAGACCCGGATCGGGTCCTGCCCGCTGCGCTTCTGGATGCGGTCGAAGGCGCCATAGACGATGCGCTCGGCAACCGATTTTTTGCCCTCGTACATCAGGCAGTTCATGAATTTTGTGAGGATGCTGTCGCCGAACTTTGGGTCCGGCAAAACTTCGCGTTTGACCGCGGCGCGACGGCGCGACATGGCTTCCCTCCCGCCTATTTCGGCCGCTTGGCGCCGTATTTGGACCGGCGCTGCCGGCGATCCTTGACGCCCTGCGTATCGTGCGTGCCGCGAATGATGTGGTAGCGCACCCCGGGAAGGTCCTTGACCCGGCCCCCGCGGATCAGCACCACCGAGTGCTCTTGCAGATTGTGGCCCTCGCCCGGGATGTAGCTCGTCACCTCGAAACCGTTGGTGAGCCGCACCCGCGCCACCTTGCGCAGCGCCGAGTTGGGCTTCTTCGGGGTCGTCGTATAGACGCGCGTGCACACGCCGCGCTTCTGCGGGCAGGCCTCCATCGCCGGCACCTTATTGCGCGCCAGCTGCGGTCTGCGCGGCTTGTTGATCAACTGGTTGATCGTCGGCATCCTCAACAACCCCATCATGCGCGATGACCCGCCCGACGGCTAAACGCGCGTCGGGCGCGACCATCTCGCGAACCCGTGGATTCGCACCCTCTCGCAAGGGCGCCGTGCCAATTTCCGGCGGACCGGCTGCGTTTAGGTGGCATCCTACCGCCAGCCGCGAAGCGCCGGAATATAAGGAGGCGCCTTTAGGGGGTCAAGCGGAATACCCTGATCCCTGCGGCCTTTGCGGTCCGGGCACGGCGCCGCGCCTAGTCGGCGGCGCCGCCGACCCGCGCCGCCGCGAGTTGCGCCCGCGCGGGAACCGCCGTCAGCCCGCCGCTCTGCGCGATACGCCGGCCGTCGGGGCCGAACAAAAAGAGGCAGTCGCGCGCGAGGTCGAGGCCGACAATGGCACCCGCCTCCATGTCCGCCATCGCCAACCCCTCGCAGATGACGACAAACGGCCGCTCCGATCCCAGATCGAAATAGAGGAGGGTATCCTTGCCCAGCGGCTCGACGAGCCGCACCGGGAGGTCGAGGTCGGCGCCGCTTCTGCCGTCGCGCTGCACGCCGACGTGCTCGGGGCGGATGCCGAGCGTCACCGGCCCCGGGGGCACATTGGCGAACGGCTTCGGCAGCGTGAGCGTCAGCCGGCTGGAGCGGAACTGCGCCCCTCCCTCGGCATGGTCGACCTCGCCGGCGATCAGGTTCATCGAGGGGGAGCCGAAGAAATCGGCGACAAAATCGGTCACCGGGTTCGAATAGATCTCCATCGGCGAGCCGATCTGCTCGATGTCGCCGGCCCGCATCACGACGATGCGGTCGGCCAGGGTCATCGCCTCTTCCTGGTCGTGGGTGACGAAGATGAAGGTCTTTTTCAGTTCCTGGTGCAGCCGGTCGCACTCGGCCCGCAATTCGCGGCGCAGCTTCGCATCGAGGCTCGACAGCGGCTCGTCGAGAAGAAAGGTCGAGGGATTGGTCACCAGGGTGCGGGCCAGCGCAACGCGCTGCGACTCGCCGCCCGAGCAGGCGCCCGGCAGCTTGTCGAGCAGGGCGGTGAGCCGCACCATCTCGGCAACCTCGCGCACCCGTTTTGCCCGCTCGTTGCGCGGCACCTTCTTCATGCGCAGGCCGAATTCGATGTTTTGCGCCACCGTCTTGTGGGGAAACAGCGCATGGCTCTGGAAGACCATGCCGAGGCCGCGGTCGCGCGGTTCGAGATCGTTGACGAGGCGGCCGTCGATGCGGATTTCCCCGCGATCGGGCTCCTCGAACCCGGCGATCAGCCGCAACGTCGTGGTCTTGCCGCAGCCCGAGGGTCCGACAAAGACGATGAACTCGCCATCCGCGATCGAAAAGCTCAGGTCGCGCACCGCGAGGGTCGGCCCGTACGATTTGCGAAGATTGATCAGGTCGATCCGCGCCACGACTACCTCCGCACCATCCCGAAGCTGAAGCCGCGCGCCAAGTGCTTGCGGATCATCAGGCCGACGATCATCAACGGCACGGTGATGCCGACCGACAGCGCCGCCTGACGGCCGAACAGCTTGCCCTCGGTCGAGCCCTCGAATTTCGACAGCTCGACGGGCAGCGTCACCACGTGCGTCTTCGACAATATCAAGGCCAACAGATACTCGCTCCAGTTCAGGATCAGGATGAACATGAACGTCGCCACCAGGCCGGAGCGGATCAGCGGCAGGACGACCTCAAAAACCGTGCGCCAGCGCGAGGCGCCGAGTATCTCGGCCGCCTGCTCGACCTCGCGCGGCACCTCGTCGATAAAGCTCTTCGTCATCCACACCGCGTAGGGCAGGCTCGTCAAAAAATAGAGCACGCCCAACCCGAACATCGAATCGAGCAGGCCGATATAGGAATAATAGAGCGACAGCGGCGCAATGATCACGATCGGCGGCACCATCTTCAGCATCAGGAGCTGAAACATGCGGCTTTCGGACAAGAGGCTGTAGCGCGAGACGCCGTAGGCGATGATCGCGCCGTAAAGCACTGCCAGCCCGGTCGAGCCGAACGCCAGGATCATGCTATTGCGCAACGCCAGAAACGGCGTCTGAAGCGACAGCGCGGTTTGCCCGCCTTCCGCCACCGAGGTCGAACCGAGCCACACGTCGTGGTAGTTGGCCAGGGTCGGCGGCGAGGGAAACCATACCGGCGGCCAGGAGAACCATTGGTCGCTCGGCTTGAACGAGGTGGTGATCATCCAATAGAGCGGAAAGGCGACGATCAGCGCCCACAGGGTCAGGATCGAATAGCGGGCGGCCGAAGAGGCGTACCGCTTCTGCGTCTTGGTCATGCCGCGTCACCCGCTTCGGCCGGTTTCATGTACATCGAGTCGAGCGAGTGCTTTTCCCGGCGCAGCAGGCGGATGCCGGCCAGCACGATCACCACCATGAGGATCATCGTGATGTAGGACTGCGCCGCCCCGAGCGAGACGTTAAAGTCCTGCCAGGTCGTGATGTAGATGTAGATGCCCAAGGTCTCGGTGGCGGTGCCGGGGCCGCCTTGCAGCAACGACCAGATGATCGGGAAGGCGCCCATCGCGTCGAGAAAGCGCAGTACCAGCGCCAACAGGATCACCGGCCGCAGCAGCGGCAGCTGCACCTCCCAGAAAATACGCCAGGACGATGCTCCGAGGATCTGGGCCGCCTCGATCGGGTCCTTTGGCAGCGACGACAGACCGGCGAGCAGGATGATGAACGAGAAGGGGGTCCAGTTCCAGATATCGAGCAACGTCACGGTCAGCAGCGCCATATCCGGGTTGGACAGCCACAACACCCGCACGTCGTGGCCGCTCAGCATGGAAAAGATGTCGTTGAGCGGACCGCTGCGGTCGAGCAGCATCTGTGCCGTATAGGCGATGACGATCGGCACGGTCAGCATCGGCAGGATGAACAGCGCGTAATAGAGCGCCTGACCGCGGAACGGGCGGTAGATCAAATACGCGAGCAGAAAGCCGAACACGAAGCAGCCGAATGTCGAGCCGCCGGCGAAGGCCAGCGAGCGCAGCACCGCCCAGCCGAACCGCGGATCGGTGAATACGTTGCGGAAAATCTCGAACCCGACGAAATCCGCGTTCCACCAGGAACTCAGATAGACCGTCCACTGGTGGAACGAGAAATAGAGCTGCAGCAGCAGGGTCGGGGTCAGCAGGCTGAACAGCATCAGCGCCAATGGCGCCAGGATCATCCATTTGAACCGCCGCAGCCCGCGGCTGCGCGACGCCTCCCGCCGGCTCGGCACCGCCTCGATCGGGGCGGTGCCGATGAGGGCCTCTGCCATGTCTGCGACCTTTCTAACCTATAGAGGCGGACAAACCGCGCCCTCGGCGGTTCTCGCAGGCCGGCTGTCAGGCCGGTCTGCTGGCCGTCGGCATCGCCGCAACGTAGCTCTTATAGTCTTTCTTCAGCTTGGTGGTTCCGATCCGCTTGATAACCCGGGCAAAATCGGCATCGATCCGCTTCAGGACCTCGTCCGGCTTGAGCTGGCCGACATAGCCCTGCCCAAGGTTCTTGTCGAGCACGTCGACGAACTCCTGGTTGCCGGTCACGTAAATGTTCGGGCTCGCGACCTCCAGATTGGCCTGGATCGCCTTCACCCCGGCCGGCGTGTAGGCCTGAAGCACCCGCGGATCGGTCATCTCCGGCCGGGTCCAGGCATCGTTGAAGGTGTTGACCCGGTCCGACACGATCTGCGAACTCGACTTCTCGGTGCCAAGCCAGCAGGCCATGTAGGCGGCAGCCGCCTTGTGCGGGCTGTTGCGGTTGACCGTCAGCACCACCACCGGCATGCCGGCGGCGCGATAGAGCGGCTTGCCGTTGGCCTCGCCGCCCGGCACGACGCCGTACGTCCATTTGCCGACGGTCTTCGATTTTTTCGGGTTTTCCTGCAATTTGATCAGGCCGCCCCAGTATTGGCAGCTGTACACGTCGCCGGCGGCGATGTGCGGGATCATCTGCGAGGTGCCCCAACTCGGCGAATCCGGGAACGCCACCTCCTTGTCGCGGAGATAAAGCTCAAGCGCCCGCTTGCCGGCGTCGCTGTTGACGGTCGGTTTCATGTCGGCGTCGAACGGGAACCCGCCGAAGCTGTAGAGGTACATCAGGAACCAGACATACCCGAAACCGCGGCTGCGCAGATTGCCCGAACCGTAGATGCCCTTGTC
Organism: Allostellaceae bacterium; assembly: GCA_036278835.1. Taxonomy (GTDB): domain Bacteria; phylum Pseudomonadota; class Alphaproteobacteria; order ATCC43930; family CGMCC-115725; genus DATARH01. Next base: position 15,998 of record DASUKH010000281.1, on the reverse strand, counting down.
CGGGTTATGGAAGAATTTCATCTGCTGGAAGTCGTCGTCCCAGCTCTGCGGGTAGGCGAGCGCCTTGCCGAATTTGTCTTCGAACCGCTTTTTGTTGTCCGGATTATCCGCCAAATCCTTGCGCAGCTGGTGCACGAAGACGTTGCCGTCGGTGATGATGCCGTAAGTCTTGCCGTCATAAGTCGGCAATTTTCCGTAATCGCCGACCGCATTCATCTTGTAATTCGCTTTGTGCATATACTCGTCGAGCGGCTCCAGGTAGCCGGCAGAGACGAGCGAGGGAATCATCTCCGAGCCGACATGCACAATGTCGAAATCGGGCGACCGGGTTAGCGCTTCGGCCATCGCGGCCTGCGGGATGGTCGGGGTGGACAGGTCCTTGATGTTGGTGATGCCGATGCCGGTCGCCGCCTGGAACTCCTTGATCGATGGTTCCATCGGCACGAAATAGTTCGACCAGATGATCGCCTTGAGATCGGTTTTGCCGATCCCCTTGGCGGCGGCGATGATCGATTCACGCTCGTCGGCGGCGAGCGCCGATCGCCCGAACGGGACCGTGCCCAGGGCCGCCAGCCCGAGCCCGCCCTGCAGCAGCGTCCGCCGCGCAATCGGGTGATGGGCCATCATTTCCTCCTGTCTGGTTGTTGTTGGCGGCCGCACCCCGGATCGAATCCGGAGAATGCCGCACCCGGTGCATTTCTGCGGGATCGCCCCGCCGCCCGCGACAATAGCCATCGGCCCCGCACTGTCAACTCGCCGCAGGCGAAGCGCGCAGGCAGTGCGGGCGATCAGGTTGCCGCGCCGTAGCGGATTTCGACGACCTCGATCTCCTCGATCCCGGCCGGCGTGCGCACGGCAACCCGATCGCCTTCGTGCGCCTTCAGGAGCGCGCGCGCGATGGGCGAAATCCAGCTGACCCGGCCCTGTTCGAGATCGGCCTCGTCGATGCCGACGATCGTCACGGTGCGCTCGCCGCCGTGCGGGTCGGCATAGGTGACGCTCGCCCCGAAGAACACCTGGTCATGGCGGGTCTGGCGGGCCGGATCGACGATCTCGGCCTGCTCCAGCCGCTTCGAGAGAAAGCGGATGCGCCGGTCGATCTCGCGCAGCCGCTTCTTGCCATAGATGTAGTCGCCGTTTTCCGAGCGGTCGCCGTTGCCGGCCGCCCACGACACCGTCTCGACCACTCGCGGCCGCTCGTCGCGCATCAGGTGGCGCAGTTCCTCGTGGAGGCGGCGGTGGCCCGCCGGGGTCATGTAGTTTTTCGCCCCGGCCGGGACCGCCGGTCCTTCCTCCTCCGGCAGGTCGATCTCGGCTTCGGTCTCCTTGGTGAAGGCCTTGCTCATCAGACCACCTTCTCGGCATGCAACGCGGCGATCTCGGCCGCATCGTACCCGAGGCTGGCGAGGATCTCGTCGGTATGCTCGCCGAGGCGCGGCGCCGGCCTGCGGTAGCTGCCTGGGGTCTCGGACAGGTCGATCGGGGTCGGGGCCAGCGGCACGGCCTCACCGAGGGCCGGGTGCGGGCGCTCCTCGATGAGACCGGCGGCGCGGATATGCGCATCCTCGAGCGCCCGCTGCGGCGAATAAACCTCTCCAGCGACGATATTGGCCTGTTCCAGTTCGGCCAGAGCCTCTTCGTTGCTGCGCGCCGCGCACCATTCGGCCATGCGCGCCGAAACCGCCTCACCATTATCCGCACGCGCCTGATCGTCGGCAAAGCGCGGATCGGCGAGCCAGTGCTCCTCGCCGACCATCCGGCACCAGCGGCGAAACATCGGCTGGCCGATAACGGTCGCGACGATCCAGCCGTCTTTGGTGCGGAAATAATCGGCCGGCGCCGAATTGAAGCCGCGATTGACGGTGGCGGTGCGATTGACCCCGGTCAGCGCCTGCTCGATCAGGAGCGAGTTGGCGAAGGCGATCGCCGTGCGCAGCAGCGCCCCTTCGACCTTCTGGCCGCGGCCGGTCTTGCCGCGCTCGATCAGGGCCGCCAGCGTGCCGAAGGCCGACAAGCAGGCGGTGCCGAAATCGACCCACGGCACCTTCGAGACGATCGGCTGCTCGGGAAGGCCGGAGAGATGGACCGCGCCGCTCATCGCCTGGCCGATGCCGTCGAACCCGTGCTTGTGAGACAGCGGCCCGCCGGCGCCAAACCCGGTAACCGTCGTCAGGATTATGTCCGGCTTGACCGCGCGCAGGCTGTCGAGATCGAGGGCCAGCGAACGCAACACCGCGGGCGGCAGGTTGGCGATGACGACATCGGCGGTGGCGGCGAGGCGGCGGACGATCTCGCGACCCTTTGGCGCCGCCGGGTCGAGGGTCATGCCGCGCTTGTTGCGGTTCATCGCCAGGAACATCGCGCCGCCGCCGTCCGGGGCGGCGCCGACCGGGATGAAAAAGCGGTCCTCGCCGCCGCCAAGCCGCTCTATGCGGATCACCTCGGCGCCGAGATCGCCAAGCAGGGCGGCACAGAACGGCCCGGCGATGTAGCGCCCGAAATCGAGGACGCGGATGCCGTCGAGAACGCCGGACAAGAGGCTCCTCCGTTGGCTGCTGGCGGCGGTTGGGACGAGTGTGGGGTAGGGCGCGGCGTTTGGCTAGAGACGGGTCCGCTCAAACGGAACGGGCGGTCCCCCTGGCCGGGCTTGAACCGGCCATCCACGTCTTGTCAGGCGCCGAAGACCTGGACCCGCGGATCAAGTCCGCGGGCGGGGAGCATGTGATGATCGTGCTGCGGTCGGGCGAAAACCAGCGCACCGGCCAGGGTCAGGCCGCCGGCGACCCTGCCGTCAGCCTGGTGAAGGCGAGGCCGAGGCGGCGCAGATCGTCTGTCAGCCCGAGATCGCTCGGCGAGACCGCGTCCGGCAGCACAAAACTCAAACGATTGACCCGCGGATTGAACAGGTCGCGCGATATGGTAAAGACCAGCTCGCTCGACATGCGGACCGTGTCGAAATGGGTGAACAACCCGTTAAAGAAGACCCAGCACTGTTGCTGCGTCAGTGCCCCGTCGCCGAGAAACGGAAAGACTTCGACGGCGAATCGGACGTTATTGCGCAACGGCGGCACGCGAAAGAGAATCTCGGCAGTCGGTCCTTCGGTCCAGGTACTGTTGGTATCGGGCAGAGCTGAAAACCCGGACGGGCTGAACTCGGAAAAATTCCCCTGCGCACCGAAATCGATGCCAGTCATAAAATTAAGCAGCTGCATAAGGTCCCCTCGTTGTTGCCGTGCACCCGCGACCGCGGGTGCGGCGCGCGAGTGTATGTCGGGGCGCCTTCACTGATCGAGTGGCAATTTGTTGTGAATTCGGCCAATTGCCTGAGCACGGCCGCAGTAACAAAAGCAGTGACAAAAAAGGCCCGCCGCGGTCACCGCGGCGGGCCTTGTTCGGGGTCCGGCTGCCGGTCAGCCGGGCTGCGGGCTGGCAAAGGCGCGCAGCTCATCGAGGCTTTCGGTCGCGCGCTTGTGTAGAATTTCGGCCGCTTCGGTGCCGGCTTTGGCGGCGATCGTCGCGATCTCGCGGCCGTGGCTCACGCCCTTTTCCAAAAGCTGCTTGGCGTATTCGGTGCTCCTGGCGACCCGGTCCTCGGCCGAGGCGGGCTGCGTCCACTCGCGCAGCAGCGCCGACCATCCCTCGAACGCCTCTCGGGTCACCTCGATGTGGCGCCGCGCCAGCGCTTGCGCGCCGTCGACCGCGGCCCGATTGGCCTGGCTCAGCGCCTCAAGATTGCGGCGCTGCGACGCCCATGCCGCTTCGACATCGAGCGGGCGGAAACGCAGATCGGCAAACAACCTGGTCATATCGAAATCGAAGGGATAGGGGCGGGCATCAGCCATGACGGGGTCTTCCGGGTTGGGAGGCACGATTTGTGCAGTGCACAAAATCTATATCGGAGGCGGCCGGAGTTCCGTCAAGAAATTTTTGCAGCGCAGCAAACCGGGCCGGGGCCGAGCGTCAGGGTTCGGCGGTCGCCGCCTCGCGATGGTCAGGGCGCCGCCGCCCGCGCTCAAGCCAGCGCTCGATGCCGCGCAGCCGCCGGTCGAGCGCCGCCATCGTCGGCGCGAGGTCCGGCGTCGTGTCGCGCAACCACACCCGCAACGTCGAAAAATAGGCGGCGGCGGTAAGCTTTACCGCGACCGCCCCGGACAGCCCGTCGGTCGCGGTGCCGGCCGCTTCGAGCATCCAACGCATCGAGCGCAGCAGCCCGGCGCCGGCAACGAGCGCGGCCGGCGGATCGGCCGGCAGTTCGCGGCCCAGCACTTCCAGCGCGGCGCGGTAGGGCCGCAGCGCGTCGAATCGCCGCATAAGCAGGTCGAACAAGCGGTCGCGCGGGCGCTCATCGGCTTCGGCCTCGACCGGCACGGCCAGCACCGTCTCGTCGATCCGGCGGAAAAACGCGTAAAGGATCGCCGGCCGCGACGGCGTGTTCCGGTACAGGCTGACGATCGGCAGCCCGGCCTCGGCGGCGACCGCCGACAGCGACAGACGGCGCCAGCCGTCTTGCGCGATCAGCTTCAGAGCGGCGTCGATGATGCGGTCGCGCTCGCTGGCCGGCGGCGCGGCGGCGGCGCCCGGCACGTGCGGCGAGGCCCCGGCTTCCGTCACCCGGCTTCTCCGCTCAGCCGGCGAGTTCGCGCGAGCGCGCGGTGGCCGCGGCGACCGCCCGGTTCAGCAGCGGCGCCAGCCCGTTCTCGCCCATCAGTACATCGAGCGCGGCGCGGGTGGTGCCGCCGGGGCTGGTCACCGCTTCGCGCAGCCGCGCCGGGGTATCGGCCGACCGGCGCGCCAGCTCGCCGGCCCCAGCCACCGTTTCGCGGGCGAGCCGCAGGGCGAGGCCGGCCGGCAGCCCTGCTTCCTCGCCGGCCGCGGCCAATGCTTCGATCAGCAGGAAAACATAGGCCGGGCCGCTGCCCGATACCGCGGTCACCGCGTCCATCAGCGCCTCGTCCTCGATCCAGGCGACCTCGCCGATAGCCGCCAGCAGCGCCTCGCACAGAAGCCGCTGCGCCGCGTCGACGCGCGGCGTCGGGCAGGCGACGGTGATCGCACGCCCGATCGCGGCCGGGGTGTTTGGCATCGCGCGGACGACTGCCGCCGCCTCGCCGAGATGCCGGGTCAGGCCGCCGATCGTCTTGCCGGCGGCGATCGAGAGAAAAAGGGTATGCGGAGCGACCCAGCGGCGGTAGGCCGGCACGACATCGTCGAGGACCTGCGGCTTGATCGCGAAGACCACCGCATCAGGACGGAGGTCGGAGGGCAGCGCGTCGGCCGCCCGGTGCCACGCCACGCCGCGCTGCTCGGCCAGATCGGGGGGAATCCCGGCCGGCTCGATCACGACGAACCGTTTGGCCGCAGCGCACGCCAGCCAGCCACGCAGCATCGCCCCGCCCATCTGGCCGCACCCGACAAGCACGATCGAGCCGGCGCTTGCCGGGGCTTCGCTGTTTTCGCTCATCGCCCCAACTCTGTCATTCCGAGCGCAGCGAGGCAATCGCACGCCGGATTGCTTGGCCGCGGCGCCGCCGGGAATGACGGTGCTTCGGTCAGGCCTCGCCGATCGGTTCGATCATCGCCGCCGCCATCGCCTCGGCGGGCGGCTTGCCGCCCCAGATCACCAGCTGAAACGCCGGGTAGAAGCGCTCGCATTCCGATACGGCGATCTCGACCAGATCCTCGACCTGCTCGGCGCTGGCGGTGCCGATGCCGCGCAACAGGATCGCATAGCGGAAGGCTGGCGAGTTGTCGCCGGCGGCGAGATCGAAATGCCCGAGCCACAGCCGCTCGTTGGCGAGCGCCAGGAGCTCGTAAAGCGGCCCGCGCCGCCGTTTCGGCACCTTCAGATCGAAACCACAGGAAAAATGCAGCGCGGTCAGCTCCTCCTGCCACAAAAAATAAAGACGATAATCGCACCAGCGGCCGGTGATTTCGACGATCAGCTCGTCTTCGCTGGCCCGGTCGTGGGCCCAGTCGTTGGCGATGACAATCTCTTCGACGAGATCGATCGGATTGCCGGAATGAGAATGGACTTCGACGGTGGAAACTGAGGTCATCGCGCCCTCCTGGAGGCGACTCGACGAAACAAAACAGCGGGCTCTGGCCCCGACAAGCCGGCTTTCTCCTCCTTCCAGACAGTTCGAAACGACGGCATAAAATACCCGCCTATGCCACGCTGCCAAAGCGCGATCATCGAGGCAAGGCTACATTTAGCGTTATGCGATGTTTTTGCCTCAGGTAATTGTAGGGTCGCGGGCCTCCGGCGCAGTTTTCTCCGACGCCGCGAGGCGCGTTTCGAGCGCCTCGATTCGCCGCTGCAAAAGCTCCTGCTCTTCGCGCGCCTTGGCGGCCATCGCCTTCACCGCCTCGAATTCCTCGCGGCTGACCAGATCCATTCCGGCAAGCACGCGTTCGAGCTGGTCGCGCAAGCGCGCCTCGATCTCGCTGCGCACCCCGGTCACGGCGCCGGCCGCACCAGCCGCCACCCGGGCAATATCGTCGAAAAACCGGTTCTGACTCTGCATGCAAAAACCCCGCCAGGATCAAGGCGCGCCATCCCCTGCGAAACGGGGTCCAGGCGTTGGAGTGCCGCTATGGCGCCTGGGTTCCCTCTTGCGCCGGAATAATGATCGCCTCACTCGGCCGCGCTCTTCGCCGCCTCGGCGGCCCGCCGCGCGGCGTGGCGGTCGATCTCGGCCTGTACGGCGGCCCCGGCGCGGCCGATGAACTCTATATGGTGCTGCGCCGCGAAATCGTAACTGTGCTTCAGCGGCTCGCGGCTGCCCTGGAAATGCGGGTGGACGAAGCGCGCCATCAATTCGTAATGACGCTTTGTCGGCTCCCAGTCCGCCCAGTTGTGCGCCAGCTCGCAGATGACCCCGAACCCGCCCGAGCCCTGCACCAATCGCTCGATATAGGCGATCGCGTCGTCGGGAGTGCCGATGCAGGCGGTGCCGGTCTCGGCGAGAAAGGTGAACGGATCGGCGACGTCCGGCGGCACGATCGGGAAGGTCGCGACATCGGCGAAGTATTTGGCGAAGGCATCGAGGCCGAACCGGACGTTCTTGCGCGCCTCTTCGCGCGTCTCGGCGATGTGCATCAGCCCGACCAGGCGCCATTTTTTGCGGTCGGGCACATGGCCGTGCTTGCGCGCCTCTGCCTCGTAGAGCCCCCAATTCTCCTTGTGGCGGGCGAGCGCCTCGTGACTGGTGCCGCCGATCGACAGCATGCCGATGCCGTGCCGGCCGGCCGCCAGTCCGCCCACGGGCGAGCGCGCCGCGGCGACCGCCATCTCCATTGTCGGGCGGGTGAACGGCGGGATTTGCAGCCGCGCGCCGACGAGGTTGAACCAGTTGCTCTTCGCGGTCACCGTCTCGCCGCGCAGCAGCCGGACCACGATATCCAGGGATTCGTTCATCATGCGGCGCTGATCGTCCGGATCGATGCCGATCTTCAGCGCGTCGTGGACGAGCGCGCCGGGGCCGACCCCGAACATCGCGCGGCCGCGGGTCATATGGTCGAGCTGCACCATGCGGTCGGCGACCATGAACGGGTTATGGTAGGGCAGCGACACGACCCCGGTGCCAAGCCGAATGTGGCGGGTGCGCTGGGCGGCGGCGGCGATGAACATCTCCGGGCAGGCAATCACCTCGAAACCGCCGGAATGATGCTCGCCGATCCACGCCTCGTTGTAGCCGAGCCGGTCAAGGTGCTGCAGCAACTCGAAGTCGCGCTCGATCGACAGGGTCGGGTTCTCGTTGAAATTATGGAACGGCGCCAGAAAAATGCCGCTGCGCAGATAGGTATCGTCCATATCGGGTGCCTTAAACCGTTGTCTTTGCCCGCGTCAGGCATCGATCGTGGCGGCCCGGCCGGCTCCCGGCAAGCGGTTTCCGTGCCGGTGCGAGCCGCCCGGCCGCCGCTAGGCCTTGACCCCGCCCCTCGTCAAACCCGCCGCCATGTAGCGGCGCAGCGCATAGAATACGGCGATCGGCGGCAGCGAATAGACGATCGCGGCAGCAACCATGAAGTTCCAGGGCGAATCGTCGTTCTCGAAGAACTCGGCGATCGTGATCGCCACGGTTTTGTTCGAATGCGACGAGAGCAGCAGGAACTGATAGAGGTACTCGTTCCAGGCGACGAGCAGCGCATAGGTGCCGACCGCCGCCAGGGCCGGCGCCATCAACGGCATGTAGATGCGCCAATAAACCTGCAGCGGCGAGGCGCCGTCGATCCGCGCCGCGTCGTCAAGCTCGACCGGGATCAGCCGGCTGTACCAGATCAGGATCAATAGCGCGTACGGCACCGCGAAGGTCACGTCGGCGAAAATGACCGACCATAAGCTGTCCATCAGCCCGTAACTGTGCATCAGGCGGTAATACGGCACCACCAGGAAGTATTGCGGGATCGCGTAAACGACGAGCGCGCTGGTCGATATCGCCCAGCTGCGGTGCAGCCGCATGCGGCTCAGGGCAAAGCTGGCCAAGGAGCCGATAAACACGGTCAGCAGCATCGTCGCGATGCCGATATAAAAGCTGTTGCCGAGCTGATGCCAGAAATCCTCGAGGTACCAGTATCCCTTGAACAGCACCGCCTCGAATGCCATGAGGGTCGGGTGCGGCGGCCAGATGTAACCGGAGAATTCCGGCCGCCCGTCCGGATCGAGCGCGATCAGGAACATGTTGTAGATCGGCAGGAACCACCAGATCAGCAGCAGGGCGCCGACTGCCAGCAGCCCCAGCTCGCCGACCAGCCGGTCCCAGCGAAACCGCCGGCGCCGCGGCGCCGCCCGACTCATGTTGGCGATGCTCATAGCTCCACCTCGCGGTTGCGCAGCCGCCGCACCAACAGATAGCCGAGCGGGATCAGCACCGGCAGCGCCGAGACGACGGTCGCGACCCCGAGCGCCGGCCGGCCTTGCTCGAACAGATAATCGACCCCGAGCGTCGCCAGCACGTCGGTGGTGCCGTCGGGCGCGCCGCTGGAAACGATGTCGGCGGTGTTGAAATCGCCGAGCATCCACACCGTGCACAGCAATGTGCAGACAAGGAACAGGTTGGCGAGCAGCGGCACGACGACGTGAATGAAGCGCTCGAACCCGTTGGCGCCGTCGATCTCGGCCGCCTCGTACAGATCCTGCGGGATCGCCATCCGCCCGGCCAGCAGGATGATGGTCCAGAACGGCACGGTCTTCCAGGTGTAGGCCGCGATATTGGCGCCAAGCGCCGACCAGTAATGATGGAAGAAATCGGGGCTGTCGACGCCGAACACCTTCCAGCTCAGATTGTCGATGAACCCCGGAAAGATCAGCATCCAATGAAACGAGGTGAACGCCGGTTGCAGCGGCAACGCCCACGGCACCATCGAGATGACGAGGAGCGCCTTGATCCACCATCGCTTGCGCAGAAAATAGCCGGACAGGAATAACGCGAGAAACATGTTGATGTTGACGCCGATGCCGACGAACAACAGGGTCGTCGTCACCGATTCCCAGTATTCGTCGCTGGCGAACAAGTGGGCGTAGAGACCGGGGTCGCTCGCCATCCACAATCCATAGACGAGCGGATAAAACGCGAAGACGATCAGCACCGCCGCATACGGCACGACAAAGGCGATGGCCCAACGCAGCTCGGAGCCGTGCAACGAAATGCGCCAGGATGCCGGCGGCGGCCCTTCTATCGCAAAGCGGCGGGTGGCATAGGCCGGCTGGTCGATGCTCATCCACCGCCCTCCGAATGGGCCGGCAGCCGCATGGCGGGGCGGCGCGCACGGATCCGGCCGAGCGAAGAATCAACGGCGGTCATTGTCGCTCCTCCCTGGTTCGCATTCGGCGGGGCGGGCGAACCCCGCTCTCCGCGGTCCCCGGCCTTCCGGCGAAAACCGCCGGAAAAACGGAAATGATCATGGTGGATGGCCGGCCGGTTCCGGATCACGAGCTAGAGAAAAGTGCGTAATTTGCCGAAGTCAACACGTCCTTTGTGAGAGGGGGCCGGCAGGCAAACGGCAGATTTTCGGCCGGAATTATCGCGCCGGCTCGGGAAAATTGACCGGCGGACGATAGCTGAGCGCCTCGGCGACGTGCTGCCGCGCCACGCCGGCGGCGCCCTCCAGATCGGCCAGGGTGCGCGCCACCCGCAGCACCCGGTGATAGCCGCGCGCCGACAGCCGCAGACGCTCGGCGGCGCGTTGCAGGAGCGCGCCGCCTTCCGGCTCGGGGGTGGCGACCGCGTCGAGCAGCCCGCCATCCGCTTCGGCGTTGGTGCGGATCCGGCGATCCTCCGGCAGCGCGGCATAGCGCCGCGCCTGGCGGTCCCGCGCCGCCGCAACCCGGCGCGCCACCTCGGCGCTGGTCTCTGCCGGCGGCGGCAGCGCGAGGTCGGCGGGCGACACCGCCGGCACGTCGATATGCAGATCGATGCGGTCGAGCAGCGGCCCCGACAGGCGCGCCTGATAATCCTGGCCGCAGCGCGGCGCCCGCCCGCAAGCCCGGCCGGGTTCCGACAAAAAGCCGCAGCGGCACGGGTTCATCGCGGCGATCAGCTGCACCCGCGCCGGGTAGGTGACGTGGCTGTTGGCGCGCGCAACGCTGACCCGGCCGGTTTCGAGCGGCTGGCGCAACGCCTCGAGGGCGGCGCGGTTGAACTCGGGGAGTTCGTCGAGGAACAGCACCCCCTGATGCGCGAGGCTGATCTCGCCGGGCCGGGTGCGTAGACCGCCGCCGACCAATGCCGGCAGCGAGGCCGAGTGGTGCGGGTCGCGGAACGGCCGCTCGCGAAGCAATTGGCCGCCGCGCAGGCCGCCGGCGACCGACTGGATCATCCCGAGTTCGAGCGCCTCGGCCGGTGCGAGCGGCGGCAGGATGCCGGGCAGGCGCGCCGCCAGCATCGATTTGCCCGAGCCGGGCGGCCCGACCATCAAGAGGTTGTGGCCGCCGGCAGCGGCGATTTCGAGCGCCCGCTTGGCGCTCTCCTGGCCCTTTACGTCCTTCAGGTCGAGGCCGGCCGCGCGCGGCGGCGCCACCCGCGCCTCGGGCGGCGGCAACAGCTGGGTGCCCTTGAAGTGATTGATGATCGCCAACAGGCTCGGCGCCGCGACGATTTCGACGTCGCCGGCCCATGCCGCCTCGCCGCCGCACGCGGCCGGGCAGATCACGCCGCCGTCGCGCGACGCCGCCGACAAAGCCGCCAGCAGCACGCCCGGTACCGCGGTCAATGAGCCGTCGAGCGCGACCTCGCCCAAGGCGGTGTAGCCCGCCAGCTCGTCCTGCGGCAGCACGTCCATCTCGGCGAGCAGGCCGAGCGCGATCGGCAGGTCGAAATGGCTGCCCTCCTTCAAGACGTCGGCCGGCGCCAGATTGACCGTGATGCGCCGCGGCGGCAGGCCGAGGCCGAGCGCGGTCAGGGCCGCCCGCACCCGCTCGCGCGATTCGGCGACCGCCTTGTCGGGCAGCCCGACGACCGCGAAGGCGGGCAGACCCGAGACGATCGTCACCTGGGTCTCGACATCGACGACCTCGACCCCGTGAAACGCCACGGTACGGACGCGCGCGACCATGAAGCTGCTCCGGGGCGCGCCCTCAGCCGCCTGGCTTGCGCGTGAGGAAATCCTTGAAGCCGTCGCGCGGGTGGCCGGCAGCAAGCCAGCTGGCGCGCGCCTCGTCCTCGATCGCGTAGCGGCCGCGCCAATCGAGGCCCATGCCCTCGTGCAGGAGGCGCTTGATCCCCTGCACCATGCGGGCGTCGTTCTTGGCGATTACTTCGCCGAGTTCGATCGCCGCATCGAGCAGGTTCGCGGCCGGCACGATCTCGTTGAGCAGCCCGATGCGCGCCGCTTCCTCGGCGGCGACCACCCGGCCGGTATAAAGCAGTTCCTTCGCCTTCGGGATGCCGACCAGGGCCGGCAGCGACCAGGTCGAGTTCACCCGGCCGTAGCTCGCCGCGAGAAAGCGGAACTGGGTCCGCTCGCAGCCGAGACGCAGGTCGAGCGAGGAGGACAACAACGCCGCGCCGCCATAGGCGAGGCCGTTGATCGCACCGATCAGCGGCTTTTGGTAGCTGGCGATGTGCCAGCTAATGCGGCCGCGCCGATCGCTGCGCGCCGCCAACGCCTCCGATGACAGCCCGGCCATTTCATGGATATCGGCGCCGGCCGAAAAGGCGCGTTCGCCGGCGCCGGTCAGGACCACCGCCTTGACCCCATCGTCCGCCTCGTGGGCGGTCAGCGCCGAATCCAATTCCTCCATCAGCGGAAAACTCAACGCGTTGAGCTTGTCGGGCCGGTTCAGCGTGACGATTGCGACCGCGCCACGGCGCTCGTCGATGATGTAGTGATAGGCCATCGCAAACGCTCTCCTTCCGTCCCGCCGCCCTTCGGCGCAATATGCCCTGTAGAGAGATTGCGTTGTCGCTGCCCTCGCCGCAACGACAAACCCGGGTGTCGTTACGGCTGCGCCAGCGCGATCCTCGTGGTGGCAACCAAGGAGCGGCGCGATGAGCGGAGCCCTCGATGGCGTGCGGGTATTGGAGCTGGCGCGCTACCAGGCGGGGCCGCGCGGCGGCATGATCCTGTCCGATCTCGGCGCCGACGTTATCAAGATCGAAAAAATCGGCGGCGAGGAGACGCGAAAGTCGGAGCCGCTGGTGCGCGGCCAGAGCGTCTATTTCTCGGTCTATAACCGCGGCAAAAAGAGCCTCTGCCTCGACATGCGCACCGACCGCGGCAAGGAGATTTTTGCCGCCCTGGTGCCGCACGCCGACATTGTGCTGCAGAATTTCCGGCCCGGAATCATGGAGAAGATGGGCTTCGGCTACGAGGAATTGTGCCGGCTGAAGCGCGACATCATTCTCGTGTCGGTGTCCGGCTTCGGGCAATACGGCCCTTATCGCGACCGCCCGGCCTTCGACCCGCTCGGGCAGGCGATGAGCGGGTTGATGAGCCTGACCGGCAAGCCGGTCGGAACGCCGCTCGGCGCGGCGACCTCGCTGGTCGACCGCTACACCGCCCTGCACGCGACGATCGGCACCCTGGCGGCGCTGCGCCACCGCGACCGTACCGGCGAGGGGCAGGTGGTCGATTGCTGCCTTCTCGATTCCGGGTTTACGATGGTCGAGATACCGCTCGCCTATTACCTCGCGACCGGCGAGGAGGGCGGCGAGGGCGGCCGCCCGCCTTACAAGGCCAAGGACGGCCACGTCGTGATTTCCGCGTCCGGCCGTGAGATGGCAAGCCGGTTGCTGCGCATCGCCACCGGCGACGACACGGTAAAGGCCGAGGGGTTCACCAGCCGGGTCGGGGCCGCCGATGCCCGCCGGCAGGCGGTGACAAAATGGTGCGCCGAGCACACGGTCGACGAGATCGTCGCCGCGCTGACCGCGGCGGAAATCCCGGTGGCGCCGGTCAAATCGATCCCGCAGGCCGCCGCCGATCCGCATCTGTGGGAACGCGAGATGCTGGTCAAGATGCCGGACGCGCTGGCCGGCGAAATCCACCTGCCCGGCGCCACGATCAAGATGTCGAAGACCCCCGGCCGGGTCGGCCACGTCCCGACCCCCGGCGAGCACACCGATGAGGTGCTGTCCGCGCTGCTCGGCTACGACCGCTCGACTCTGACGCAACTGCGCTCTGCCGGCGTGATCGCCTGATCGGGGCCCGATCAGCCGCCGCGGCGGGCGATGAAATCGAGGGTCGCACGGACGCTTTCCGCGGCGTGCGTCGCCGCGACGTGGTAGGAATTGCCGGGCAGCACCAACAGGCCCGAATCGCGAATCTGCTGCTGCCAGGCCTGCGTGTCGGCGACGCTGCCGAGGCCGCTTTCCTCGGTGGTGATGACCAGGGTCGGACAGGCGATCTTCGGCAGGTCGGCGCGGATGTCGGCGCAGGCGATCGTGCCCATGAAGCCGAGCTGGGTCGATACCGCGGTGCGGCCCATAAAGCGGCACCACCACTCGAAACCTTCCGGCGGAAAACCGCTGCCGAGGCGGCGCGCCATGTTCTGCCGCGCCCAGTACTCGACCCCGTGTTTCTCGAACGTGTCGATCAGCGCCGGGACCCCCTCCTTGGCGCCCGGGCGCAGCGGCGGCGGCGTGCCGACGACGGTCAGCGTCTTGACCCGCTCCGGGCGGCGGGCGGCGAAGGCGCGGGCGATCGTGCCGCCGATCTTGGCGCCGACCAGATGAAACCGCTCGATCCCGAGATGGTCCATCAGCCGCACGAAATCCTCGATCAGCCGGTCGAGGGTCCACGGATAATCGCGCGGCATCGGCGTGGATTCGCCAAAGCCGCGCATGTCGGGGCGCACCACCCGGTAGTGCCGCGCCAGAGCCGGGACCCAGCCGTACCAGGCAAGGCCGCTTTCGGCATTGCCGTGCAGCATCAGGATCGTATCGGGCCGGCGCCACGGGTCGGTGAAGTCATCGACCGCGTAATGCATGTCGAGATCGGCGGACGGGCGGAAATTCGGCATCTGCGCCTCCCAGGGCTCCTCATCCCTCAGTATAGCATTCAGCCGCCGGCCGGCAGTTTCTGCTGGGCGACGACCGCGATGCACTACCAGCCCGCAAGACGGCTTGCCGAAAACCCGGGCGCGAGGAAGAATGCGGCAAGCGGCCGGCCTCGCGGCGCCGCGTTTCGGGAGGTGTCACATGTCGGTCATTAAAGCCGTCGATCTCGCCTACGGGCGGCTGCGCTCGCCCGATCTCGACAAGCAGGAAGAGTTTCTGACGGCGTTCGGCATGGTCCGCGCCGATCGCACGTCGAAGGCGCTCTACATGCGCGGCACCGATGCGCCGCACCACATCCACGTCACCGAGTTGGGCGAGCCTCGCTATGTCGGCATCGCGCTGCACGCCGGCAGCCTCGAGGATCTCGAAAAACTCGCGCGCCAGCCGGGCGCCTCGCCGATCGAGTCGGTGGACGAGCCGGGCGGCGGCAAGCGGGTGCGGTTGACCGACCCCGACGGCTATCAGGTCGAGGTCCTTTACGGCATGGAAATGCTGCCGAAAATCCCGGTCGCCCGGCCGCCGGTCAATACCGGCGAAGACAAGACGCGCCGGCGCAACGCGCTCTATTACCGCGGTGTCGAGCGCGGCGCGTCGCACGTCAAGCGTTTTGGGCATTTCGTGCTGATGAGCGCGAATTTCGACAAGATGCTCGCGTGGTACCGCGAGACGCTCGGCTTCCGCTGTTCCGACGACGTGTACGCCGATAACAAGGACAACCTCGTCGGCTCGTTCAACCGGCTCGACCGCGGCGCCGACTATGTCGATCACCACGCCTTCTTCTGCATCCGCGGCGACAAATCGGGCCTCAACCACCTGTCGTTCGAGGCCGCCGACATCGACGACATCATGACCGGCCACGAGCACATGCAGGCGAGGGGCTACGAGCATTTCTGGGGCATCGGCCGCCATTCGCTCGGCAGCCAGGTGTTCGATTATTGGGGCGACCCGTGGGGCCGGGTGCACGAGCACTGGGCCGACACCGACGTGTTGAACGCCAGCGTGCCATCCAACCTGGTCGGAAGGCACGAGCTGAACGGGCCGTGGGGCGAGCCGATACCTGAAAAGTTCATGCACCACGCGGTGCGCTGAGCCTCAGCGTCGCGGCGAGGGTGCCGTGCGGCGGCGTTGGGTTGCGGCCGTCCCGGCCGCAGGCGGGCGGGACGGCCGCGATCCGGGGTAGGGGTCGAAAATGAACACCATCGTCCGTTGCGGCCAGTTGTTCACCGGGCGGGAGGACGCGGCGCAGCCGGACGCGGCGCTCATCTATGACGAGGCGGCGCGGCTCCTCTATGCCGGTCCCGAGGCCGGGGCGCCGAGGCGCAGGGCGGCGGACCGGGTGATCGACCATTCGGGCGATTTCGTGATGCCCGGCCTCGTCGACGTCCACACCCATCTCGCCTACGGCAACGCCAAGAGCGAGGAGGATATCGACCTCTACAGCCCGCTCGAGTTCCGCGCCCTGCGCGGGCTGTTCTTCGCGCAGAAATGCCTCGCCGCCGG